>CAMMTJ010000001.1 GCA_946499835.1 uncultured Bacillota bacterium
ACGTGGTCACCAGGCATAACCATTTCTACGCCCTTTTCAAGTTCGATAACACCAGTAACGTCTGTTGTTCTGAAATAGAATTGTGGTCTGTATCCATTGAAGAATGGAGTGTGACGTCCACCTTCTTCTTTCTTAAGAACGTAAACTTCTGCTGTGAACTTTGTGTGAGGGTGAATTGTGCCAGGTTTGCAAAGAACTTGACCTCTTTCGATATCTGTTCTTTGAACACCACGAAGAAGAAGTCCGGCATTGTCACCAGCGATTGCAGCGTCAAGTGATTTGTGGAACATTTCAACGCCTGTAACAACTGTTGTTTTTGAAGCGCCAAGTCCAACGATTTCAACTGTGTCGCCGATCTTAACTGATCCACGTTCTACTCTACCAGTAGCAACTGTTCCACGTCCTGTGATTGTGAACACGTCTTCAACAGGCATAAGGAAAGGTTTGTCTGTGTCTCTTTGAGGCTCAGGGATATAAGAATCAAGAGCATCAAGAAGTTCTTGAATGCAAGCGCATGCTGGATCTGAAACGTTTCCTGCTTGTGCTGCTTCAAGTGCTTTCAAAGCAGATCCTTTGATGATAGGAGTTTTGTCTCCTGGGAATCCATATTCTGTCAAAAGATCACGAACTTCGAGTTCAACGAGTTCAAGAAGTTCAGGATCGTCAACTTGATCAGTTTTGTTCATGAAAACTACGATGTAAGGAACACCTACTTGTCTTGCAAGAAGAATGTGCTCTCTTGTTTGAGGCATAGGACCATCTGTTGCAGCAACAACAAGGATAGCGCCGTCCATTTGAGCAGCACCTGTGATCATGTTTTTAACATAGTCAGCGTGTCCTGGGCAGTCAACGTGAGCATAGTGACGTTTGTCAGTTTCATACTCAACGTGTGCTGTGTTGATTGTAATACCTCTTGCCTTTTCTTCTGGGGCTTTATCGATTTCGTCATATCTCATTTTTTGAGCATGACCATTTGCTGCACAATACATTGTGATAGCAGCAGTAAGGGTTGTTTTACCGTGGTCAACGTGACCGATAGTTCCAACGTTTACGTGTGGCTTTGTTCTTTCAAATTGTGCCATTTTTGTTATCTCCTTTTTTTGTTTTACTGTTTTATTCTAACACATTCAAAAACAAAATCAAAATGTTTTTCAATGTATTTTTTAAAAATTTTCAAGTTTTTTCATCAAAGACTTGGCATGCATCACCAAGCCTCTGACAAAAAGAAAGGTTTTATGCTTTCTTTGCTCTTTCGCCGATAATTTTCAAAGCGATTGATTTTGGAACTTCTTGGTATTTAAGAGGTTCCATAACATAATTTCCACGTCCTTGTGTTTGAGAACGAAGGTCAGTTGCATAACCAAACATTTCTGCAAGTGGAACTTCTGCTGAAACAACTTGAACACCGCTGATTGGTGATTCTGTTCCAGTAAGCATTCCTCTTCTTGAAGTGAGGTTGCCCATAACTGTTCCAAGATATTCATCAGGCACTTCAACAGACACCTTCATGATAGGTTCCATAAGAACAGGGTCTGCTTTCTTTGCGCCGTCTTGGAATGCCATAGAGCCAGCGATCTTGAACGCCATTTCTGATGAGTCAACTTCGTGGTAAGATCCGTCAACAACAGTTACTCTGAAATCAACTGTCTCATATCCAGCCAAAACACCATTCATGCGTGCTTCTGCAATACCATTGTTGATTGGTTGAATATATTCTTTTGGAATAGATCCACCAACAGTTTTGTCCACAAACTCATAGCCTGAGCCTGCTGGAAGAGGTTCCATTTCAATGATACAGTGACCATATTGACCTTTACCACCTGACTGACGGATAAATTTGCCCTCAGCCTTAACAGGCTTCTTGATTGCTTCGCGATAAGAAACTTGTGGTTCACCAACAGTAGCCTCAACCTTAAATTCACGAAGAAGTCTATCAACGATGATTTCAAGGTGAAGTTCGCCCATTCCGGCAATAAGAGTTTGTCCTGTTTCCTTGTTTGTTGAAACTCTAAATGATGGGTCTTCTCTCATAAGTTTTGCAAGAGCAAGAGCCATCTTTTCTTGCATATCTTTTGTTTTAGGTTCGATTGCAAGTTGGATAACTGGTTGTGGGAATTCCATACTCTCAAGTTGGATTGGGTGTTTTTCATCACAAAGAGTATGCCCTGTGATAGTGTCTTTGAGTCCAACGATAGCAGCAATATCCCCTGCACCAACCTCAGTGATTTCTTGACGGTTGTTTGCGTGCATACGGATAAGTCTTCCAACACGCTCTTGTTTTCCTGTGTTTGAGTTGTAAACATAAGAGCCTGCTGTAAGTTTTCCAGAATATACGCGGAAGAATGTAAGTCCTCCAACATATGGGTCTGTCATAATTTTGAATGCAAGACCTGCAAAAGGTGCATTTTCATCTGCTGGACGCTCTTCCTCTTCTCCTGTGTCTGGGTTGATACCCTTGATTGGAGGAATGTCAAGAGGTGATGGAAGATATTCCACCATAGCGTCAAGAAGCATTTGAACGCCTTTATTTTTGTATGATGATCCGCAAAGAACTGGTGTAAATGTCTTTGCAATAGTTCCCTTTCTGATTGCTTTTTTGAGTTCGTCAATAGAAATTTCCTCACCTTCAAAGTATCTTTCAAGAAGGGCATCGTCTGTTTCAACAACCTTTTCTACCATTTCATCATGCATTTTTTGTGCTTTATCTTTGAGTTCGGCAGGGATATCAGTGATTTCAATTTGAGTTCCCATGTCGTCTTTATAAAGTTCGGCTTTCATTGTCAAAAGGTCGATAATACCTCTGAAAGTGTCAGCCTCTCCGATAGGCATTTGAATTGCAAGAGGAACAGTTTTAAGTCTATGTTCAATGGCAGTAAGGCAGGCAAAGAAGTCTGCTGCATCACGGTCCATTTTGTTTACATAGATGATTGCAGGAACATGATATTTTGTTGCTTGACGCCAAACAGTTTCTGTTTGAGGTTGAACAGTGTCACGTGCAGAAAGCACAAGCACAGTTCCATCAAGCACTTTCAAAGAACGTTCAACTTCAATTGTGAAGTCAACGTGTCCAGGTGTGTCGATGATGTTGATTTTGTGGTCTTTCCATGTGCAGGTTGTGCAGGCAGAAGTGATTGTGATACCTCTCTCTTGCTCTTGTGCCATCCAGTCCATGGTTGCTTGACCATCATGCACTTCACCGATTTTGTGGCTTTTGCCAGTGTAGAACAAAATACGTTCAGTCGTTGTGGTTTTTCCAGCATCGATGTGTGCCATAATCCCGACGTTTCTGGTCATTTCTAGATTTTGTGCCATTTTCTTTCTCCTATTTTTATTTGCAAGTTTTCAAAGCGACTTGCATCGCTAAAATTTTACCACTTATAATGAGCGAAAGCCTTGTTAGCCTCAGCCATTCTGTGCATTTCATCTCTCTTCTTGATTGAAGAGCCAGTTGAATTGAAAGCATCCATGATCTCACCAGCAAGACGAGCATCCATTCCTCTTTCGCCAGAACGTTTTCTTGCAAACATAACGATCCAACGAATTGCAAGAGTTTGGCGTCTTTCTGGTCTGATTTCCATAGGAACTTGGTAAGTTGCACCACCCACTCTTCTTGATTTTGTTTCAAGCACAGGCTTAACATTTTCAAGAGCAGTAGTGAAAACTTCAAGTGGTTCTTGTCCCATTTTATTTTTGATGATGTCAAACGCTCCGTAAACAATTCTTTGAGCAAGTCCTTTCTTTCCACTTGTCATAACTTGGTTGATAAGTTTTGTGACCACTTTGCTCTTATAAATTGGATCAGGAAGAACGTCTTTTTTCACCGCACTATTTCTTCTTGGCATAGTAATATTTCCCCTTTTAAGCAAAAATTATATTTGCGAATAATGTTAATTTACAAAGCAAAGTGATTTACTTTGTTTTCTTTGGACGTTTTGCGCCATATTTTGAACGGCCTTTCTTTCTGTTTTGAACGCCCGCAGTATCAAGTGTTCCACGAATGATGTGATAACGAACACCAGGCAAGTCCTTAACTCTTCCCCCACGAACGAGAACAACACTGTGCTCTTGTAAGTTGTGTCCAATTCCTGGGATGTAGCAAGTTCCTTCTTGACCATTTGAGAGTTTAACTCTGGCAATTTTTCTAAGAGCAGAGTTAGGCTTCTTTGGAGTTGCAGTTCTCACAGAAAGGCAAACACCTCTCTTTTGAGGGCACTCTTCAAGAAGAGGTGCTTTTGACTTCTTCTCAAATGTCTGACGACCTTTTCTAACAAGTTGGTTTATTGTTGGCATACCTTTTCCCCTTTTAACTCTAGGCTTCTCCCCAGAGAGAATAATGCTTGTCGAAATAAAAACGACAACAGCGTTTTGCCGTTGCCATGAAAAATGCTTTTTCTTTCTATAAAACATGAACAACACAATTACATCTTGGTGTAACTCCACCTTACACAGAAATTCTTCCGAGGTGAATCAGCGATTATGGAAAGGTTTGACCCTTTTCGAGAACAGTCTCAAAAATCACTTGTTGTTTGTTTATGCTTAAACTCCTTTTCCCAAAGGAAGAAAACTAAGCATTGCCTCCGACAACGAAGCATACGAGCGTTATTATACCTTTTGCCCACGCCATTGTCAAGAAAAATTTGATATTTTGCAAAACTTTTTTACAAAAAAAGCAGTTTCTTTCAACTGCTTAAAAATATAGATTATTAAATTAACACATTTGAATTATACTATCATAATTATCTTGCAAAATCATCTTCAAAAATATCTTCTGCTTTTGGACAAGATAAACGATTTTTGATGTCGGCTATTATTGCCCTATGAAATATTCCTTCATTTTTATTTTTATAATAAGAAAAGGCACTGCTAAGTCCGCCAGCACTTCCACCGATTGCCAAAGACATAGAAGCAATTTTTGCCATATTCAAAACATCTTCGTTTTGAATATCTGGCAACATATAACTTAGCACAAGTCCACCAACAAGCAAACCGGCAAAAACAAGCATTCCTTTTAAGCCTTTTCTTGCTTTCTTGGCACACAAAGCCACCTTCACTTCTTCATTTTTCAACATCTCTTCAAGACATTTTCTTTTTCGCTCATCTTCATTGCGATAATTTGTTATTTTCATCTTTATCCCCTTTTTCGCAGACAAAATATTATCATCAAAATGCTTTGTTGTCAAGAGGTTAATTTTCACCAAGCATTTTTTCAAATTCTTGCTGTGAAATGATTTTTATTCCAAGTGCCTCAGCCTTTGCAAGTTTGCTCCCTGCCTCACTCCCTGCTAAAACATAATCGGTGTTTTTTGACACTGAGGAAGAAGTTTTTCCGCCTCGCTCTTCAATAAGTTCTTGTGCCTGCGAGCGAGTTAAACCTTCCAAACTTCCTGTCAAAACAAAAGTTTTCCCTTCAAAATTTGCATTTTTTATCATTTTTTTGCTTTTTTCTTCAATTTTTACGCCACTTTCAATCAATTTATCAATTTCTTTCAAATTATCTTCATCTTTGAAAAAGTCAACAATATTACCAGCAATCACATTTCCAATATCTTTGACGGATGAAAGTTCTTCCAAACTAAGGCTTTTGATTTTTTCAAGACTGCCAAAGTTGGATGCCAAGTCTTTTGCCGTTTTGTTTCCAACCTCACCTATGCCAAGTGCAAACAAAAATCTTGCAAGTTCAACATCTTTTGATTTTGCAATCGACTTTATCACATTGTCCGCTTTTTTGTCTTTGAATAGGTCAAGGCTCAACAAATCTTCTTTCTTTATTGAATAAATATCTGAAAGATTTCTCACTCCAAGTTTGTCATAAAATTGACCCACCGTCTTTTCTGAAAGCCCTTCTATGTTCATTGCATTTCTGCTTGCAAAGTGAGTCAACCTGTCAACCACTTGTTCTTTGCAACCAGAATGGTTTGTGCAGAAAAGAAGTGGCCCTCGTCTGACAAGATTGTGTCCACAACTTGGACAGACTTTTGGCTCTTTTATCTCTTGCGAAAAATCATATTTTTCTGCCAAGCCCATAACCTCTGGAATAACCTCATTGCTTCGCCTAACAAATATCTTGCTTTTGATAAAAATACCTTTTCTTTCAATGTCTTCGATATTATTCAGAGTTGCACGCGAAATGGTGGCACCAGCAAGTTCAACGGGCTGTAAAATTGCAATTGGAGTCACTCTTCCACTTCTCCCCACTTGCCAAATGACGTCTTCAAGCATAGTGGACGCCTCTTGCGCTTCAAACTTAAACGCCATTGCCCATTTTGGAAATTTGTTTGTCCAGCCAATTTCTTCACGTGGTGCAACTTTATTTATCTTTATCACCATTCCATCGATAAGCACATCAAGATTGTTTTTTATCTTGTCAACCTTTTCAATTTCTTTCATTATTTCATTTTCATCTTTGCAAATTTTGAAATAATTTCCAGTTTTGAAGCCATTTTCTTCAATAAATTTGTGAATTTCTGCTTGCGTTGAAAATTTTTTGCCTTCGCTGAGAAGAATTGAATAACAAAAATAATCAAGATTGCGTTTGGCAGTTTCTCGTGGGTCAAGGTTGCGTATCGCTCCTGCGGCAGCATTTCTTTCATTTTTAAGTTTTTCTGTTGCCGTTTTGTTGTATTTTGCAAAGTTGCTTTTGGTTATCATTCCCTCGCCCTGAACAATCAACCTGTTTTTGAATGGAATTGAAAGAGGGACAGAGCGAATTGTTTTGACCTGACTCGTCACATCTTCGCCAATCGTTCCATTTCCACGCGTTGTGGCACGCTTGAAAATTCCGTCCTCATATTCAAGCACAATTTGAAGCCCGTCAAACTTGTATTCCAGTGCAAAATCTGTGCCATGAGCAAGGTTTTCCATATCACCAACCCAAGAGAGAAGTTCTTCTTCACTTCTGACTTTGTTCAAACTGTAAAGCGGCACTTCATGACGATGTTTGACAAAACCTTCAAGCACACTGTCACCAACACGCTGGGTTGGCGAGTTTGGCAAAACAGTTCCTGTTTCTTTTTCAAGGTCAACAAGAGAATAATATAATTTGTCATATTCACTATCTGAAATAACAGGCTTGTCCAAAACGTAATAATTGTAGTTATGCTTTTCAATCTCTTGGATAAGTTTTTTCATCTCTTCAATTTTATCCATAATTTAACCCTCCAAAATTTCAAGCGGTGCAAGTTCAAGCATTAAACTTTTTTTGCCAACGCCATCAAAAACAATATCTCCCACAAGCCCGTCTGGCGTTATAGAAACAATCTCTCCCTGTCCAAAACGTGGATGAGAGACTTTTTGTCCAACCTTATAAATTGAAACGTCTTTAACAGGACTTTCTTCTTTTTTCTCTTTTTTGAAAAAGTTTGTTTTTTCAAAAATATTTACTCCGCCGTCATAGGTCTTGTATGGCTTATTGTATCCATTCATTTGGCTTGCAAGTCTGTGCGATGCTGTGAAATCATTTTGAGATCGCAGACTTGTCCCTTGTTCCAACCCAAGAAGACCAAGTTCACGACAAAACCTGCTTGGCGACTGATATTGACTTTCGCCATACATATATCGTTTTGAACAATGCGTTATAAAAAGTCTTTCCTCCGCCCTAGTCAGTGCAACATACAGCAGGCGTCTCTCCTCTTCAATTTCGCTATTATTTCCAATAGCACGTGAAATAGGAAGCAGTCCTTCTTCTATTCCAACCAAAAAGACAGCACGAAACTCCAAGCCTTTGACAGCATGGATTGTGGCTATGGTCACAGCACCACTTTCGCCAATTTCATCACTATCTGCTTTGAGTGTTATGCTTTCGAGAAAATCGCCAAGAGTGGCATTTGGGCTGAGCGCTTCCTACTCTTTCATACAAGAGATAAACTGTTCAATGTTGAGAAGTCTGTTCAAATCTTCTTCACTTCCTGATGAATAAGCGCCTTTTATTTCAAAACCTGAAATCACTTTTTTCACAAAATCAGATAGAGGTTTTTTGTCCTCTTGGTCAAGATTTTTGAAAGTTGAAATAAATGATGCGAGTTTTTTGTTGAGTGCTGGCTGATTAAAAATTAGTTCAGAGCAAACTGTTTCAATAAGAGGTTTTCCTTCCGCCAAAGCACGCAACTTTTCAAGTCCGCCTTCGCCTATTCCTCTTTTTGGAAAGTTGACTATTCTTTCAAAAGATATGTCATCTCTCTTGTTGACAAATATACGCAGATAAGAAATTATATTTTTTATCTCAACTCTCTCATAAAACTTGAAACCACCAAAAATTCTGTGTGGAATATTGTATGACAAAAAGGCTTCCTCAAAGGCGCGTGAAAGAGCGTTTACTCGCATGAGCACAGCGATGTCACGATATTCAAAACCTTGGCTTTTGAGTTTTTCAATTTCCTTTGCAACATACAAGGCTTCATCACGCTCATCGTAAGCGTTGTATAGCACTGGTTTTTCTCCCTCACCTTTGTCTGTCCACATATTTTTGTCAAGACGAGTCAAGTTGTTTTTTATGACATTGTTTGCCACATTCAAAATAGAGGAGGTTGAACGATAATTTCTTTCAAGTTTGAAAACTTTGACATTTGGAAAATCCTTTTTGAAAGAAAATATATTTTTGAAATTTGCACCACGCCAAGAATAGATGCACTGATCTTCATCGCCGACAGCAAAAACATTGCCATGCACAGATGCAAGCATTTTCACAAGTTCATATTGCACAGTGTTGGTGTCTTGAAACTCATCAACCAAAATATATTCAAAGCGGGTTGCGTATCTATTTAAGATGTCAGGATTGTTTTTGAAAAGGTCATAAGTTTTTCGCAAAAGATCATCAAAATCGAGTGCATTGAGACGGGCAAGTTTGTCCTCATAAACACTCATAAGCATTCCGATCTTTCTCATATCCTCATCATCTGAGTGACAATCAAGATATTCTTGCAAGCTCATCACTCCGTTCTTCCAAGCAGAAAGGTGATAAAAAAGTGATTTTTTCAGTTTGTCTTTTTCATCAAAAATTGATCTTTCTTCAAAAATATCTTTTACCGCCTTTTCGCTTTCTGTGTCAGAATAGATGGTAAAGTTTTTATCAAAAGGAGTCAGAGCAGAAATTTCTCTTCTCAAAATTTTTGCACACATGGAGTGAAAGGTTGAAATCCAAACCTGATCTGCTCCATCCACCATTTGAGAAATTCTCTCTTTCATCTCACCTGCCGCTTTGTTGGTAAAAGTTATTGCAAGAATGTTGTAAGGAGATACCCTTTTTTGATCAATTAAAAAAGCAACCCTGTGAGTGAGCAGTCTTGTTTTTCCACTTCCGGCACCTGCGGTCACCAGAATGGCACCGTCAATTGCATTAAGGGCTGACTTTTGTTCTTCATTAAGTGATTCGATATTATACCCCAGCATATGTATATGATAGCAAATTAAAGCGATTTAGTAAACTAATTTGGAGCGATTTTCTTCCTCAATAATTTTTCTAAACTTCAAATATTTTTCTATCGTTTCCAGCAAATATTTTTCTTTTCCTCTTGTGTCAAGAGAAAGCAGTTTTTCCTCATTCATAAGCCTTTTGATTGGATTTTCACAGTTAAGATCATAGTCCAAAAGTTTTTTCACTTTGATGAAGAACTCCTCATCCCCGTCATCAATAATTTTGATCTGACAGCCTCCATAACAGTCTTTGTAACCGATCGATCCAGCGGCGGTCGTGCTGTGAATCATTCTGTTTTTTGCACGAAGCGCCAGCGACCTTAATAAATCGCTTTTCATTTCTTTTTTTTACCTCCTTTTTTCATTCAACATTCTTGAAAGAGAAATGCAAAATCAGTATAAAACTTATGAAATAATATCCAAAGTATTATTATATCGTTTCTTACCCATCTTTGTCGAAATTTGTAAGAATAAAAGGTTGCCCTTCGGCAATTTTCGCCATGGACAACCTTTGAGAAAATTATATTGTGTAAAGAATTGAAAAAACAAGAAAGTATAAAGCGTTTTCGCTGAGCATTTGCCCACTTTTGATTTTGTAGTCCACCTCTTCCAAAAGTGCATAGATTTTTTTCAGTTGCATCTTTGAAAAATTGTGAAGTTGTTCTCTTTGTTTGACAATGGCATATTCTTTTACGCCCAACGTCTGTGCAAGTCTGGCATTGTCAAGATCTGAAATTGAAATAAAGAAAAGTCTTCTGAAATGGTTTGTGATAAGACCAAGAGTGCCCTGCTCTTTGACCATTGCACTCAAAAGTTTGATTGCCTTGCTCACGTCTCTTTTCCCAAGCGCTTCTGTCAGTTCAAACACAACGAAATCTGTGTCTTTGTGGACAAGTTTTTCAACTATATCTTTGGTGATAAGCGGATTGGTCACATCATAGAAAACAAGTTTGTCAAGTTCGTTCATCACGCGAGTCAAATAGCCATTGCAATAATCAAGCAAAGTGGCAAGAGCCTCACCGCTGATCTGTTTGCCCTGCTTTGCCAAAGTATTGACAATAACGGCAGAGGCAAGATTTCTGTCCATACGTTTTGCATCAACAAATTGACCATACCCTTTAAGCGAAGAAAATTTGTCAGCAGAGTCCAAAATCACAAGCACAGTGCTTTCCACTGGATTTTCAAGATAAGATTTGAGTTGTTTGATGTCATTTTCACTCACCTTGGTCACATCTTTGACCACAACAAGTCGCCTTTCACTTGACAATGGAAGGACTTGCGTGCTGTCAACAACCGCTTTACCAGAAAAATTGTCGTCATCAAACTTTGAGATATTGAAATCTTCCAGTTCAATTTGTGAGGCATTTTTTATCATTGAAAGGGCTTTGTCAAACAAAAAGTAATCATCGCCTTCCACGAGATAAAAATTTTCTATTCCATTTTTCAGTCTGTTTTTTAATGTTTTCAATCAAGGCTCCCTTTCAAATAAATTTGCTCGCCATATCCAAACGACATATTCCCTTGCTCCTCAAAAGAATAATCACATCCATCGTGCTTGTCATAAGTGACTGCCACGCAGTCATCAAAACAGGACAGCAGGCGGAAATTGTCTCTCAATATGGCAAGGTCATAATCTTGTCCTTCAAGGTAATGGCTTAAAGTCACAACTCTATTATAACTCAAAACTTGCGATGAGGCAAAGAAAATTTTTTGATTGTCAAAAGTTACTTCTATTCCTGCAAAAATATTGTCATACATGAGATAATTTATTGTAAAATCACCCAAAACGATGTTCTGGTTATAAGAAACTGGCAAAATATTTCCTTTTCCGTCCACACCAGTCAGTGTCACACCACCTTTCAATGACAGGCTTTCAAGATAAGTTATCTCTTCTGGCGTTCTGTTTGTGTCTGTTGCATAATAGTCAATCTCCTTTTTGTTTGTCACAAAACCATATCTTTCAATATCGCCATCGTCTATTTCTCCCAAAAGTAATGTCTGTCCAGAAGATGACGTCAAAATAGCCGACTGCTCATATGCGAAATTGACCACGTCAATAGATTGATCGGATGATGGCAAAGTGAGAAGAATATGAGAAGTTATTGCAAGAACAAAAATGATAGAGAAAGAAAACATCTTGAAAAGAGTTTCAAACATGACAAATCTTGAAAGCACCGCCATAGCAAGAAAGTATAAACAAATCACTGTGCTTTTCCATGGCACAAGTTTAACTTTAAGTGGAGAAGAAGCGAAAAAGAGAGCAATTGCATTTATGGCATAGAAAGCATAGTCAAAAACAATAAGCATTGGCGAGATAAATGGCATTATGGACACCAAAATCATAGCAAGAAACAAAAGTGGATAAACGATACCAAACATTGGAACGACAATAAGGTTTGCAAACACAGAAAGAAAGTTGAGGTTTTGAGAAAAACTTGCAATAAATGGCAAAATTCCAAGTTGAGCAGAAAGAGAAACTGCAATATATGTGGCAATTTTGTGAGGAATGACATAAGACAGCCCCTTTTCAAGAGTTGGATAAAGCATAAAAATCCCGAAAACACAAAAAGCACTCATCAAAAAGCCTACATCAAGTGCAGAAAGTGGATTTGTTAAAAGAATAACAAGTCCTGCCAGCGATAGTGATGTCAAGTTGTCATAATTTTTGCCACTCATTTTGGCAAGAAGCATGATTATGCCCATCAATGCCGATCTGACAACAGATGGAGTGAAACCACACAAGAAACAATAAACTAAAAGCACAATAAAAGAAATAGAAAAGTTGATATATTTGCCATGACGAGAAAATTTCATAGGCAAAAACAAAATGCCAATAAGGAAACCGACATGCAAACCAGATACCGTCAAGATATGAATTATGCCTGATTCACGATAAGCATCTTTGACATCATCTGGAATTTCACTTTGGTCACCAAAGAGAACGGCGTAACAAATTGAAGCCGACTCACTTCCCATATTTTCATAAAGCCTTGACTTTATCATCAAGCGATAACTCTCATCAAGTTTGAGATAACTGTCAACCACCGTGACGTTGTCAGATGTCACAAAAGATGTGTAATCAATATTGTTGCGATGATAATATGTGTTGAAAGAATCAAATTCAAACATATGCACCTTGTCAATTTCACCTGAAAAAGCAATTTCTTTCCCACTTTCAAGTGTGAAAGTTGTGTCAGTTTTGTAAATATTGACAAGCACATTTCCAGCCCTTTCCCCTTCAACTGAAACATTTTGAAGAATGACAGAATAATAACTGCCATGATCTGTGATCTTGTCATTCACTCTGCCACTGACAGCAACTTGTCCACTATATTCAACGCCTGACGATATATCGTAGGATAAAAAGAATAGCCCATTGCCGACAAAGAAAGCAAGGATTATGGCAACTGGCAAAAGCACTTTGCGATAACATATTGCACAAACGCCTACCAAGATAATAGCAAGAGAGCAAAGGATGATTATTTCAATATTGCCAGCATAAAGTCTTCTTGACAAGTTTATGCCAAGAAGCAAGGCAAAGAAGACAAAACAAAGCACTCTTTTGTTGACAATTCTTTTCATAACAGCCAAATTTAGATAAATAATAACAAAAATAACCAAATTTGTTAAGAAAAAGCATAACAAATTGTATAAAAATCTCTTTTTTGCCACTTTTCTCAACCAGCCCATTGATTTTTACTAGCAAATGATGTATAATATAATTAAACATAAGGAGTTGAAAATGAGTAAAAAGAAAAAAGTTCTTGGACTTGCATCAATCGTTGTCGCTGCCACTGCTTTGGGCTCTACGCTTGTTGCTTGTGATAATACTGCCACAGAGTTTAATGTTACCACACAAAATGGAGATGGTGCACTCCAAGTCAACTTTGGAAGCACAACTTTTATGCAGAATGATAATCAAAGCACAACAACGACACCAGACTTGACTTCACATGTTGAAAAAAATGAAGATGGCACAATTTCAACAATTACACTCAACGAAAATCTTCAAGTGATTGTCAAGACAGATTTTGACAATGCAACAGGAAGAGTTATGCAAATCTTATACCGTGAGAATGCAGACGGTCAATTTTCTCCATGTATCCAAACACGCTTTGAAACAAATAAAGATGAAAATGGACAAGATGCTACAGATGAAATTATTGAAATTCAGTCTGGCTTCACTTCCTCTGCAACTTCAACTGGCGAAAAAGTAACTGCTGGTGAATATACAATTGAAATAACAGAGGATAATAAAACTAACAACACTGTTATAAATATATCAGCTGAAGATTTTTCAGCTAAAGTCACCTCGCACACAGCACGAGCAATAATTGAATATGGCTCAACAGAAGTCTTTGTGGATGAAAATGGAACAAAGACAAATGTTATGCAAGGTGCTTTTTCAGAAGTAGACCTTTCAACTTCGCCAATTACTTACACCTGCTCTGATGGATCAGTGGTGAAATTTGACAACGGAACTATATCTGCAAATACAAACAACGGATCAATCTCTACTCTTAAAGATGGTGTAAGAACAATCAAGACAACAGACGGAAAAACAATCACGATAACTCCTATGACAGGCACTCAAACTGAATCGGGCGCAATCCCAATCACTGGAATGGAAATAAAAGATGGCGAAAACTCTTTCTCTTACAAAGATGGTAAGATTACTTACAACTTTGGCAAAGACAAAATTGAATATTCAAGTTCAGGTGGATTCTCTTCATATGTATATGATAAAAACTATCAACCAGAAGCCAACGAAGATCAAAATCAAACACCAGAAATAAACGATCCTGTCAATCCAAACCCAAACCCTGACCCAACTCCTGATGGAGAAGGTGGTCAAAGTGACAGTGAAACTGAGGTAATTCCAGAACCAGAGCCAGAACCTGAACCTGAACCTGAGCCAGAACCTGAACCAGAACCTGAACCTGAGCCTGAACCAGAACCTGAACCTGAGCCTGAACCAGAACCTGAACCTGAGCCTGATCCAGAGCCAGACGAGCCTGAAATTGAAATAGCAGACACAATCGCAGAGTTGGAACAAGCACAAAAAGAACAAGTCATTTCAAAATTCATTGAAAACTACAAATCAGACATTGTGAAAACTCTTGGCATACCTGCTGATGATGTGATAATTCTTGGATGCGATTTTGACATTCAAAATGTGACAAACAGTGCAAATGTTGCAACCGCAAATAGTGCAAGTGATTCCGTTTCAGTGATTCTCTCATACACACAGGACGGCAAAGTTCACTATGCAACGGTAAACGGATCATTCCAAGGCGATGCAACAACAAGAACTCTTTTCAATGGCGACAAAATGAAATGTTCTTTTGAGGAAGAATCAAATTTCAATCTTACCGCAAATAATGGTGAGACAAATGACCTCAACAAAACACTTTATTCAAAATTGAACAAAAATTTTGATGCGCAAAACACATCTGTTATCACTTCTTCTCTCACTTATGGCGGAACAATTATGACAGGTGCTGGGCATAAAAATAGTGCAAATTTGAAAATGGTTGTTGTGGATAAGGAAGGCAATGTCAAGACGATTGAATATTCTTTCGCTTACGACACAAAGAGTGATATCCAAGATATACTTGATGGCAATGCAAACGTTTCTTCAATTTCAAATCCTTCTGAAAAAAATATATTTAGTAGCACTGACAACACAATAAATGCAAGACAACAAGCAGAGGCACAGGAAACAGAAGAAGGAATGGGAATGTAAGACTAAAAAAGACTGGGCAACCGCGCCCAGCCTTTTTTATTTCTCACTATCGCTTTTTTCTGCGTCTGATGAGTTTTTCTCTTCTTCTGTCACTTGATCTTCTTGTTTCTGTGAAAAACTATCTTGCGACTCATTTTTGCTGCTTGGCATCGTCACAACACCAAACACAACAAGCACGCCAGCGATGGCCATAATCAGCCCAGAGATCAATTCATCTTCCACCGAAAAACCAAATATTTTGCCAAGCGCATTGACAAAGATGACCATTGCACCAGACAATGCGCTCCAAAAACTGTAAGATTTGAGTTTTTCTTTCACTCTTCTTCCTCCTTTGATATGATGGTTTTGAGTTCTTCCACTTCTTCTTTGACCTCTTCAATTGCTTGAAGATGTTTTGTCAGACTTTCAATTGTTTGGCGATAAGCCTCTTCTCTTTTAGCGCTATCTTTGAGTTGATAGAAAAACAAAAAGACGAAAAGCACAGCAAACACGCCATAACTGACAACCGCTTTGATAAGTTCATTCCAAAAATCCATATCATTTCACCATAGAAGATGAAAAACCTGCATTATGCAATATATTTTGTTTCACAACTTCCTCCTCTTGTTTGAGTTTAGCCTTAACTTTGAAACAAATATATCCTTTGTCGAAAACTATCATTTGTTTGACTTAAATTCCAGTTGAACATTGCTTATATCTGCTTGTCCGTTTGAAACAATGGAAATTTGAAAGACTTTTCCAAGCACACAAATATTTTTCTCTTGCACTTTGTCACTGCCATGAAGGAAGAAACTCTTCTCCTCCACATCAGAAGAAATGGTGACCGTGCAGTCGAACTTTGTCAAAAGTGAAAGCAAAACGATCTTTTTCATTCCATTTTCACCAAAGTCTGTCCATGCACTTTGCCATAACTTTTCAAGGTCTTGCCCAAACAGTTTGCCATCTTGTGAAATTTGACCGATCTTATCTTTATGCGTGCCATAAAAACAAGCAATAAGTTTGCTCTTGATCGGATTTGGCAAAACTTGCAGTTGTTTTATATTCATGCCTGTGCATATGGTGACATCTTCACTCTGACTGTCATAAACAAGAAGAGCATTGTTCTCACCACTTGACTGATCCAAACTCAACTTGCAGGCAAGATAATATTTCCCCTCAAAGCAAGCCCCACTGCAATATTTGTTCTCTTGCCCCTCAAACAACTCTTTTGTCAAAGGTGCAATGTCTTTTACAGACGAGCCATTGAATTCTTTAAGCCCACTCTTTTCGAGAAAATATACTTTGTCGCCTCCTTGTGCAATAGAGCCTGGGAAAATATACCCATCCGCTTGATATAAGTGGCTCACTGAAAAATCACTTTCACTGCTATATGAAGAAACACGAGTTATTCCAAAGTCTCTGAAAAGATAAAGATAATCATTGAATGATATTATTTTGTTCAAGTTTCCAAGACTGTCAGAAAAAGATAAATGTGAAGTCTCCTCATTATTCCAAGTGAGGATGTCAAGATTTTCGGTATAAACCAAAGATCTTCTTGCACCAGCAGTTATGGCAAAAAGTTTGTCATAATGAGTGCAAACGGAAAGTAATACTGGTGCAGAGTCAACCTCTTCTTCATAACTGCCTGTGACAACATACAGAGCATCACCTTCGCCAGAAAAAATCATGGCGTCCTGCCCATCAACGACATAAGGACACCCTGCTGGGATGTCAGTGAAAGTGGTTGGATGAATAAAGGTGGCAGGTCTCTCACCAAAAAGATTGTCAAAGCAAAGATTTTTTTCATTGTTGAAATAATAAAGGACATAAACATTTTTTCCACTTTGAGAGTCATACCATTTGAAAGGATAGAGCGCTTTTACCTCTGTTCCTCGAATGGTATAATCTGTTTCCTGTCCATCTTCACTTGTTGGCTGTTTGAAAACAGAAAAGCCATAACCATTTTCAAGTTTATTGTTTTTTGTTAAAAAGTTGACACATATTTTTGGTGAGCCATAGTCAAGCGAAAAGTCATCTCTTTGCCCATCTTGCATCTTGTCAAAGAGGTTAAGCCTGACACGTTTGCTTTCGCTCTCTCCATATTGCACCCTCTTCATCAAATCCACCTCCTCTTTGGAAGAACAAGGACAGATTTGCGTCTTAAAAGGTTTTCAAGACTTGACTTAAACTTCTCCTCCCAAATTTGCGCTTCCCCTTCAAGGTTTTGGTGAAGAAAATATTCTCTCGCAGTGCCATAGGCAAGCACTCTTTCTGGAAGATTTATCTGTGAGATATTGTCATTCAAGCCAACTTTGCTCGGCATAATAGAATAAGTTATTTTGACCTTTGATGAAAATGCCATAATGTATGAGGAATATTTTCGATATTTCACTGCCCTGCCATATCGATCTTTGACAGCGTAAATATCAAGCGGAGCAGAGGTAAAGTCAGCAAAATCAATTTTGAAATTTTTTACCTCAAACTCCTCCTCCACAAGAATTGGCATATATTCACAGCCCACTTCACTTATCACCAAATTGAGAGCGTCCAAGAGAAGTTGTTTGCGTGACTCTTCCTCGTCGGTAAGAGAGCCTTCAAGTTTGTCAGCCAAATCATCATTTCCAGTCATTTGGCATGCGATTTTGAGTATATCTGCAACTTTCATTCAAGCGCCTCCTTTAATCTGTTAATTTCATCTTTGATAAGTTTCTTTTCAAGGCGTTTGTTTTCTCTATCAATCTCTTCGATAATTTTTTCTTGATTTTCCACACGCGTTTTCTTTGCGTGCTCAACAGCCCTTGCATCAAGTCCCTCGAAAGGAAAAGTTAGGCAATAACTGTTTCCTTTTTGCTCACTGCTGTGGAGTTGATATTTCTTCTCTTTGAGGTCAAACATGACAAAATAACTTTTGTCTATCTCTTTCAACCTCTCACAGATAAAAAATGGATCGGTGAAAATATTTATAAGATTTTTCATAATTTATCTCCAAAATTGATAAAAAAGGCAAAAAACTCATGATTTTTATTGTTTTTTGCCTTTCAAACCTCTAATTATTGATCAGAACCTGTTGATTCACTATCTGAAACTGTTTTTTCAACTATTGTGGTATAAGGTGAAGTTACTGTATCCTTTATTCCGCTGATCTTAGCCTGTCCACATGGTTTGTCGCAGATGAGTTCAGCATATTTTACAAGAGTTACGCTGTAAGTTGGGTAATTTTGATTTTGTCTCAAAATACGTCCATCTTCTCCTTCAAGCCATTTCCAGTCGCAAAGTTCATGAAGAGTGAAGTCATTTGTGTTGAGAAGATACATTGCATCATCTTCAACAAATCTGTCAGCAACAACAGGGATGCCATTGTGAGAGATTGTCTTGAATCCGCCGTCAATTTCCATAACGTCAACGTTTCTTCTGTAATATCCAAGATATTGTTGATATGCTCTGCGCACTTTGCTTGAACATGCAATGAAGTTGATTTGAGAGTCATTGTTCATGTCAAGACTATCAATAACTTCTTGGATTGCAATATCTGAAATTTCTTTTGATGTTGTGTCAACATATGGGTTAAGCCACTTGTAATTTGCTTTTGTCACGCCATACAAAGTTTCTGCACTTGTGTCAAAGATTTTGCCAAGGCCTGTGATTTCATAGTCTTTTGAGCCTTGAACATAAAGTTTGTCATCCTTTGAAATTGTGCCTGTGAAAAGTGTGCTGTCATAATAGAAGCACTTGTTTGCTCTGTCAACATATGTGATTTTTACCATACCAGTTGTGTTGACTTTGCTTGATGAGTTGTAAACATCCACAACCATACCTTCAATAAGGTTGTTGACTTTATCGCAAGTCACTTGATTGCTTGAAACAGCAGAAACTGTTGCCAAAAGGCCAGTTCCGTCACCATAAAGCATTCTTCCAAGGTTGAAAGAACTTGCCTTAACAAGCCCTTCCATTTCATCTGAAAGCAAGTTTACAAATGCACCAATATTGTTTGCAGATGCTCTGACTGCTTTGTCAGAAATTTCAATTTTTCCATAAAGGTTTTTGAGGTCTGCCACAAATTGAACATAACCATTTCCAGATGCTTGTGGCAACTCGCCAGTTTCTGAACCAGCACCAATACCACCATTGATGCCGAAAGGTGCAAGTTTGCGAATTTCCTTTCCCCAAACATCTTTGCTTGAACGTTTGATTCTTGCAAGAAGAGGGTTTGCTTTGATATTAAGTTGGTTTGCAACGACATCAAGGTAAACTGTTTTCAACGCATTTTCAGCAGTTGTTAATGTAACCATTTTGTTCTCCTTTTTATCTAAACATTTTGTCAACCAGTTGTTTTGCCTCTTCCAAGGTTGAAGGGTGCTCTATCTCAGCAGAAGACACCCTTTCCCCAGAAGATGAAGAAATGACAACTGGATTTTTTTGTTCTCTCAATTTGCCAAGATAGTCCTCCACAATTTTGTGTTGGATTTCTTCACTTGAAAGGACATATTTGTTCAAACAATAGTCGCCAGCACTTGCCCTATGCAGAACGTCTTCGCATAAGACTTTGCACCAAGCGGCCATAAAGGGGTCTTGCAAAGATTTTATTTTCTCGTCACTTTGTGCGATTTTCATTATCTCTTCGCTATACCCTGTGGCGTCGGTGTTCTCTGAAAGGAACTGAGAAAATTTGTCTTCCAAAGAAATTTCATTCTCCTCAGTCTTATCTTTTTCAAGTTCACTCAGCCGTTGACATTTGCGTGTAAATTCTTTTTCAAGGTTGTTATATGCATCTAACAACGCCTCTGGGCTTTTGAATTTGCCATATTCACTCGCACTGCCATTGTTTTGAGAGCCGATGTCACTAGCGACACTTTCATCCTCCGCCTTGTTTAAGGCATTTGTCTGTTCCTCCATCGGTTGTTCTCTGTTTTCTTCCATTTATTCCTCCTTCAAATATTTTTTGTGCTCTCTTATATGAGCCAAAAATCTTGCTTCAATTTGATTATCTTTTTCTTGTGCAGATTGAAAATCTTTGCCAAGCATGAATGCAATATGTTCTTGACAGTGCAAACTATGCTCATCAATCTCACAAACATCCACTTTTTTGCCATCCTTCATCTTCAAGTTTTCGTTGTCTGCCTTTTTGATGTGAAGTTCTCTCATGTCCTGAGCGTTCTCCCACAGTCCCATACCAAGCATTTCCACAATCTTTGCCTTCATGCGATTGGATATATTTCCGTTTTCATCACTGAGCACACCGCTGTCAAGCAATCTAAAAATCATTTCTCTACGTTGAGTTATCGTCATCGCGCCTTCACTTTGATTTTCAATCACAACATCATCACTTGAAATGTCGTTGCTAGAAAAATAGAAGAGTTCAATTTCTCCATTCTCGCCAACAATTTTTGCTATTCTTGGGAAAAGAGCAAACTGTTTGTAAAGACGCAAGACAAACTTTGCCAGTTTTTTTGTCGCACTTCTTATGCTTTCAAAAGCACTGTTCAATCTGATCTCATCTTGATTTATCATAAGTTCAAGCGTCACACCGCTTATATTTGATGAGGCATAATCTGTTCCCATCGTTTCACTAACCCCACCTATGCGATAAAACTCATCAAGCAGTTTTGTCTCTTCGTCATCAAAACTGTCTGGCAAGGCTTCCTCTTCAAGATATTTTGGCTGATTTGCCCCTTGCCTATAAACAAGAATTTTGCCCGGGCATAACCCTTCATCTTCCAAGTTGTCAAGATCTACTGAACCGTCTTCCACAGAAAGAACGCCAAGAGAAAGTCTGTTCAAAAACTCATGCTTACGGTTTTTGACTGCATTGTAAGCCCTTTGCACTGGGATCATACGCTCAATAACGCTTGTCCCCCAGAAACATGCTGGTTGTGGAATGCTCACTTGTCTTATGAATGGCAAATCTCTCTGTCCATCTTCACCACAAGCAAATGGAAGATCGTCATCATAGACAAGACATTCGCCTGCAACTATTGTAAGTCTGCCATTTGGATAATCTTTGTTTGGTCTAACGTAACGCTCAATGACTATCACGCTGTCATCCTTTGACCTTTCCACAACTTTGGTGCTCGCTCCATTAAAGCCAAGTCCGCCAAGCCCAGCCGAAACCTGAGCAAGTGAAAAGATGTTGACAGACTTACCTTCAACATCAACGCCATACATTGATTTGACTTGGTCACGAGTGAAAGCGCGTGCATGGATTATGCTTTGACACTCTCTTATATCTTCACACGTGCATGAGTCAGGATAAATTTCAAATGGATTGCAAACTGAAATATCAACCTCACCACTGTAAATCTTTTCTCCATTATCATCCAGTCCAACAACTTGTCCTTTTTGTCCGTTCCATGAAATCTTGTAAAAACTTGTTCCACAAACTTCACTCCACTTTATACCGTCGTTAATAATATTTTGAATATCAAGTTTGCTTTCAACAGAATTTAATATTTTTTTGAGCACTTTTGCTGTTTGCTTATCTCTTTCATCACTTGTTGCTGGCAGAACGGAAAGTTCTCTCTTTATTTGAATAAGTTTTGCAAAGCGGATATCAAATATTGGTGCAATATGGTTGAAAATTTCTCGCTCTTGCCAAAAGAATTGGCGGTCTCTCTCTTCAATGTTTCCACCATAACCAACATCACAATACTGATTTCCCATCAAAAAATTGATGTTAAGTCTCCATAGCGTTTCAAAGGCTTTTCTCTCTTCCGCTCTCTTTTGAAAGTCTTTTATCACCTCTTGCGCAATCTTTTTGTTTTTATCTAACATTTTTCCTCCTTACTTTTTTTACCGTCTTGAATGGACTTTCCACAGGTTTTGGGACTTGCTCTTTTGCAAGTGCCTGATACATCGCTTTTGCACATTCATCACACAGATAAATTTGTTTTCTTATCATTCCTTTGACAGGAAAAACAAATTTTGCTGGTGTTGAGCAATAAGGCATATCGCATTTTGCAAATGTCTGACATTTATAAAGTTTCACTCCTCTTCCTCCTCTAAAATTTTTTTAAGTCGCTCTCGTTCTGCAAAAAGTTCTTCATCACTCATAAGAGCAACCTGTTCTGAATATGGCCTAATATATTTTTCAAACAGCACTTTTATTGCAGTTATATCTGGTGCGATATGTTTTCGTGACACTTTTTTCTTGGCAAGTTTTTGCTCGCCTTCCTCATCTGTCACATACTCCTCGACCACCTCATCTGCTTCATAACCCAAGGCTTTTTTAAGCAGTGCCTGTTTTATCTTTTCTTCTTCATCCACTTCAAAACTTACTCCTTTTGCCATTTGGATGCGACTTTGGCAATATGATAAATGCAAAAAGTGGACATATCAAGCATGACTGCCAAAAATATTTTGAAAAAAGTCGAACACAAAAATTTTCCTTTTATACAATGATAATGTAGAGGTCAAATCAAGTGAAAGATTTTTTACAATTCAAAGATGTAAGTTATTTCTATCAAACAAAAGAAAATGAGGTTCAAGCCCTCGACAAAGTCAACTTCTCTGTTGATGAAGAGGAGTTTGCCTCTCTCGTTGGGCCAAGTGGATGTGGAAAAACAACTATCCTGTCTCTTACAGCAGGACTGCTTGAACCATCATCTGGACAAATCTTGCTTCAAGGCTCACCTATAAAAAAGAATGACTCTCGCATAGGCTATATGTTTCAACGTGACCATCTCTTTGAATGGCGAAGCATTTGGCAAAACATCAAACTTGGGCTTGAAGTGCAAAAGAAAAACAAAGATGAAAAAAGTCTTGCCTTTGCTGATGAACTTTTAAGAAAATATGACCTCTACAACTTCAAAAATAAAAAACCACGCCAACTTAGTGGAGGTATGCGCCAAAGGGTGGCACTTATTCGAACTTTGGTGCTCAAACCTGCTCTGTTACTCCTTGATGAGCCATTCTCGGCACTAGACTTTCAAACAAGGCTGAAAGTGTGCGATGATGTTTATGATATTATCAAACAAGAAAAGAAAACAGCCCTCTTAGTTACGCATGACATTTCAGAGGCACTCTCAATGTCAAACAAAGTGATCATACTCTCATCTCGCCCAGCCTCGACAAAAAAAATTGTCCGCCTTAACTTCTCAGGCGATACCCCACTAAAAAAGCGTGAGGCCGAAAATTTTGGCAAGCATTTTGAAATGATTTGGAGAAATCTCACATAATGAAAAAGAAACAAAAGATAAATTATTCAAAAGCACACGCAAAATATCTTAAAAGACTTAAAAAAGACAAATTTATCGTTATATTTTGGCAAATCTTCCTGTTTTTGGCGTTTGTGGGATTGTGGGAACTTTTATCCAGCACAGGTGCAATTGACCCATTTTTCTTTTCAAGTCCGTCAAGAATTGTCAGCACGATTGGAGAACTTGCCAGAACTGGAAACTTATGGATCCACATCTGGACTTCTCTATATGAAACATTGCTTGGCTTCTTGATTGCCTCAGCCCTAGGCTTCATAATCGCAGTTATCCTGTGGTGGAGCGAAAAACTTAGAAAAATTTTGGAACCTTATCTCATTATTTTGAACAGTTTGCCCAAAATTGCCTTAGGTCCAATGATTATCTTGTGGGTCGGCTCAGGCACAAAAGCAACCATCGTGATGTGTGTGCTCATCTGCATTATTATCACAACAATTTCCATGCTCAACGCTTTCATCTCATGTGATAAGGATAAAATACTTCTTATGAGATCAATGCACGCAAATAAATTTCAAATTTTATACAAACTCGTTCTGCCAAACGCTTTGCCTGAGTTCTTCTCAGTGCTGAAAATCAATGTCGGAATGAGTTGGGTGGGCACAATAATGGGTGAATATTTGTCATCTCGTGCCGGACTTGGTTACCTCATCAATTACGGCAGTCAAATGCTTCAACTTGACATCGTGATGACCAGCATTGTCCTACTTTGTATTCTTGCCGCTGGAATGTATCTTTGCGTAAGCCCTCTTGAAAAGAGGCACAACAAACAGATAACCTAAAAGCATAAGTGACAACATACTTGAAAGCGGATATAAAAAAGACACTATATTTCCAAAACCCCAAAAAGAAATGGCAAATGGAAGAAAAACACTTATCAAAACAACAAAAAAATCATTTTTGCACAACCCTCTCAAACAATTTGATGAAGTGTAAACCAAAGAAAAAAGTGTTGTCACACATCCAAGCAAAATGACAAAGCGCATCACAAAAAGTTTGCCACCCTCAAACAAGAAAATCAGAGGCATGTCTTGCCCAAAGGCATGAACATTTTGAAGTAGAAGAAAATTTGCGATAAGCAAAAGGATACAAAGTGCGAGTGCTGAAATTATGCCAACTCGCACTTTTTGCTTGTCAGAAAGAGTTTGCCCAAGTTTTGAAATAAGCAAAATTGAAGTTGAAATATTGAAAAAAACATACAAAATACAATAAAAAATTGAAAAAATTGAATATTCGTTTGCAATAAAAAGTTTATCTTCAAAATTTATTTTTGAAAATATGCAAAAAATAAGCACACCTATCATGATTGGCACAAGCACAAAGTTAATCTTGCCAAGCCTAGAAAGTCCTTTTCTTGTGATAAGAATGGATATGAAAATCACAATTATGAAAAAAATCCACTTTATCTCAACCGAAGGCAAACCGTTATCACACCCTGCAAACATTGCAGAAGAAATGATGATGGCTATAACCAAGTTAAAAATACAAAATACTTTGCTTTTTTCAAATTTTTGGACAAATTTGTCCCCATGTTGAAGAAAATAGATAAAAAGTAAATAAAAAAATAGACAAGCAAAAACAATACAAGGAAAGGATAAAATACCAAACCTTGAAAAAAAGACAACAATCTCTTTTCCACTCAAAAAACCTGAACCTATCACTGTTCCCACAATGGAAAGGACAGCGATTGCACTTTTATACATCCTTTTATCATATGACAAATATCACAAATGATATTCAACAAATCTTCATCACAAAAGGAGGTGAAAAATGATAATAACTTCATCCTACACACCAGGTGCATACATCGACATGAGGCATCCTTCTGCCTACTGCTCACCATACCAGTGCGGTTGGTCTTGCACGCCTTGCAACTCTTGTCAGCCTTGCAATCCATGCAGTCCATGTAGTCCATGCATGCCACCATGCCACCAACCTTTCAGTTGTGGATGCAATGGCATAACAATTCCAAGCGGAGCAATTTACTTTATGGCAGGCTATCTGTTAAGACGCACCTTTGAATGATTTGTAACAAAAAAACTAGGGGCTTTCCCTAGTTTTTTTTATTTAACCAGCCAAAACAAATCCATTGTCAATCAAATCTTGTTCAGTCACACTTCCTTCCCATATTTCTCCAAGCCATGCAAGTCCTTTTGGCATAGGGCAACTTTCACCATTTATCCAAGCAAAGCCTGAGAAATCAGAACCGATATAGGCTTTCACTTCCTCATTTTCCATTCTGTAAATCAAAACGCAATTTGAAACCAAGTCACTTTCTCCGCCCGCATAATTTTGTTCAGCCATTCCAGAAATTGCATAACAATTTTCAATACTTGAACCACTTTCAACTGATCCTGCCAGTGCTCCCAAGGTTGATGTATCTGGTGACTCTGTTGTGACGTCTCCCTCAAACCCACAATCTGCAATTGTTGTCTGAGAAGTTCTTCCTACAACACCACCTATGCTTGAACTTTCACCATTTACATCGCCTGAATTAAAACAACTCTGAATAGTCGCTCGCGTTACATTTCCAACGATACCACCAACACAACTGTATCCATTTACTATCCCCATATTGAAGCAACCAGTCACTGTTACTGCACCATAAATATAACCTGCAACTCCGCCAACGTTATTGTTTGGACTCGTAATCGTGCCAAAGTTATAACAATTAAGCATATCTGCACTAGATGGATATGAATATAGACTGCCTACAATACCGCCAACATTATAACCAGAAGAAACTATATTTTGTCTCGTCATACTTACACTGCCATAATTGTAACAATTGCTTATGGTAACAGTGCCACCTCCACTTCCGATTATTCCACCAATATAACCACCAGAAACTGAAGAATTTGTGTTTGTCACTTCACAAAAATTGTAACATTCATTTATTGTCAAATATGCCCCAGAACCAATCACTCCACCGATATACATCTCTGTACTTGAAACACTGCCAATACTACTGCAATTTTCAATTATTGCTCGCTGTGCAGTTCCTGCAATCACCCCCAAATTATCCCTTCCTTGAATATTTGCGTCCATAACATTGATGTTTTTGAAAGAAGCCGAACCTATTGTCACTCCGTAAACATAACCAAATAAGCCTTGATTAGAATATTGATTTGAAGTCCCTGTTGGAGTTCTTACACCAGATATTGAATATCCACCTCCGTCATAATTGCCTGAAAAATACCGCTGAGTGGAACTTCCTTCTCGGGTATATGCAATACCAATCGGTTGCCAATAACATCCCTCCAAATTCAAATTGTTTGTCTGCTTAAAATAAATTCCTGAATAAAAATATTCAATGTCGCCGGCCGTTGTTGAAAGATTATTGTATGCTTGATCATTGTATACGCTCCAAGAAAGAAAGGCAATATCTTGTTCTGATTGGATTAAATATGGATTACTTTCACTACCCTCGCCTTCCAAAAGATAATTGTCAAAATCAAAAATATCAATCCAAAAATATATTTCCAAAACTGGATAGCCATCATTCATTGTTTCGAAGATGAACCACGTCTCACCCATTTCCCAAGGATATGAGCCATTCCAAAGTGACTCGTCTGTATACCACGCCTCAGTTTTTGCTAAAGTTGCTATATCATCCAACCTTTCCACTTGTCCATCAGTGTCGATTGTCGTGTTGCCAAGTCCCACAGTTAACTCACAATTTCCACCATAATAACAAGAACTTATTGTAGATGACGAAAATCCAACCAATCCACCAATGTTACGAATATATTGACTGCTGTTTGCAACTGTTCCGATGTTAAAACTATTATAAACAGATGATGCTGTGGTAGAACCAATCAAACCTCCAACACTTTGGTTTGCTCCAATCACTGAACCTGTGTTATAGCAGTTGATAATCACGGAAGATGAAAATGCCGAACCTGCAATTCCACCATCATTCGAACTAAGTCCAACCACTGAACCTATGTTGTAACAATCATAAATATTGGTATAAGCACCTCGCCCAACAATGCCACCGACATCAGTGTCACCATTAACATTTCCTGTATTATAACATCTTTCTATAGTGATATAATAAGTATAGCCTGTGATTCCGCCTATATAATGACCGCCATCAATTTGACCTGAAAAATAACAGTCTGTGATATTTGTATAAACAGCATATCCAGAAATACCGCCACAGTTGTCATAACCTTGAACATGTGAATCAATTACGCCGATGTTTGAGATTGATGCTCTGTTCGTGTTTGTTCTTCCATAAATATATCCGAACAAACCTTGATGTGCAAATGAATTGCCTGTTCCTGAAGGAGTATAAAGTCCTGAAATTGTATATCCATTGCCATCATAATTACCTGAAAACCAATGGAACATGCTCACGCCTTCTCGGTTATAACCCATACCAATTGGTTGCCAATAATATGAAGACAGATCAATATCTGCTGTTTGCTCAAAATATATGCCAGAATAAAAATAACTTATTGTTCCATCAACTGTCACAGCGCCACCGTGTGCGTTGTTTGAATATACTGTCCAAGAAAGATACGCGAGTTGTTCTGCATTTTCAATTTCGTAAGGATCAGCTCGCGTTCCGCTTCCACCAGCAAAACCAGAAGCACGTCTATTTTCATCAATCCAATATCCTGTGGTATCCATTGGTTCTTCCGCACTGGCATATGGAGTTTGAGAAGAATTTTTCTCTTGTGACATATCAAAATTTGGGAAAAGAAAAATTACACACAATAAAAGAATAAGCGCAATAAGCGATAGACTTGCAACAATGGCTTTTTTCTTTTGCGTCATATCCCCACCCGTTCAAAAATTATTTATCAAATTTATTGTATCACAAAAGCATTGATTTATCAAAATCATTTGAAATTAAGTCGAAAAAAAACCGCATTTTTCATGCGGTAAAACAAAGTGTTTTTTTAGATATATTTATAGATTTCTTTCAAAAATTCAAAGCCTTTTTCAAAAGTTTTTGCATCTTCCACATCACAGTGAGCCTCTTTCAAAATATTGAGAGGGGTGTCCTTATCCCCGCTAGACAAAAAGCCGATATAGTCTTCCAGCGCGCCTTTTTCTTTTGATAATATTCTTTGCACAAAATTGCAAGCACAAAGCATACCAACGGCATATTTGTAAACATAAAATGAACTGAAAAAGTGTGGTATTCTTGCCCATTCATATTGCACCTGTTTGACAAGTTTCACCTTTTTGCCAAAATATATTTTGTTAAGTTCATAATATGTTTTACTCAAAAATTGTTTTGTAAGTGGCATTTCTTTTTCTTGTGCATCATGAGTTTTTTCCTCAAACTCAGCAAACATTGCTTGACGATAGATGGTCGCTTTTGCGTTATTTAACACAATATTGGCATATTTTCGTTTTTCTTCTTTCTTTTTTGCATTTTCAATCATATACATTGCCAACAAAAGTTCGTTTGTTGTGCTTGCAATCTCCGCCAAGAAAATTTTGTAGTATGCCTTAGGCTCCTTCTGTGTTTTGTCAGAAAAATATGAGTGCATTGCATGTCCCAGTTCATGTGCCAGAGTGGAAACATCTTCATACTCACCTGCAAAGTTTGTAAGAACCAAAGGCTTTTTTCGATAAACACTTGTGGAATAGGCACCACTGCGCTTGTGCTCGTTTGGAAAAACATCTATCCAGCGTTCATCTTGCGCTCTTCTAAGAAGTTTGACATATTCTTCTCCAAGCGGACTTAACGCCTGTCGCAACAAATCCATTGCCTGCTCATATGTGTATTTTTTGCTTGCTTTATTTGAAAGTGGAGCACCGCTGTCATAGTTATAGAAATCTTTCAGTCCCAAAAGTTTTCTTTTTTTCTCAAAATAATCAAAGAGAAGTGGCAAATTTTTGTGCACTGATGAAATCAAACTTTGATACACCTCTTTGCTTACTCCCTCGTTTTCCACCGCGCAATCGAGTGCAGAGTCATACTTTCTTTTTCTTGCGAAAAAGCAGTCCATTTTCACTTGGCTGGCATAATTTGAAGCCAAAAAATCAATATAGTCACCAAACTTTTCATGTGTCTCGATAAAAGCATTTTTTCTTAATTCTCTGTCAGCACTGTTGATATATCCGCCATATAAAGAAGCATCAAGTTTGTGTTTTTTGCCTTTGCTGTCCAAAATATCATCAAATTTCAGATCAACATCTGCAAATTTGCCCATATTTTCATCATATCCATCCAAGAAATTCATTCCTGAAATAAATTTTTCAACTTCATCAGGCAATCGGTGTTTCTTTTCCTTTTTTATATCCTTAAACATTTTGTCATAATCTTCAAACTTTTTGTCAGAAATGATATCATCAAGAAGTTTGTTTGGCAAAGCATAGAGTTCAATAGAAACAAAGGAAAGGCTTTCACTGGTTTTTGTCATCAAGTTGTTCAATCGTTCAACCATGTTGTTTGCCTTTTCATCAGACAAATCTTCATCACGTCTTCTATAAGCATAACAAACGATATCATTATAGTCTTTGTCAAACTGCTCACTCTCTTGCAAATATTTCCAAATTGCCTCTTTATCTTTGAGTTTTCCTTTATATTTTTCAAAAGATGGCAATTTTTTCTCAATTTTGTCACATTTTTGATAAAAATCATCGTCATTTTTACAAAATATTGACAAATCCCACTTGTAATTATCTTTTATTTGACTTCTTTTTTTCATGTTTATCACCTTCTTCTTTGATATTAACAATTTATCACTTTCTTATTCTTTTTTCAAAGCAAAAACAATTCTTGTTGAAAAATATTTGTATTTTTATGTAAATAAAAAACGCCAAAAGAGGCGTTATCTTATAAAATATTTTTCCATATAAAATTCTTTCCATGGAAGTCCATCAAGATCTGGTGGACAAACAAAAACCATTTTGTCCTTTGTGACTGGATGGAAAAATTCAAGTCTGCCAGCCCATAGCCCAAGGAGTGATGTCCTTGAAGATGTCTTTTTGCCATATTTATTGTCGCCAACAAGTGGACAACCAATGGCAGAGAGTTGAACTCTGATTTGATGTGATCTGCCAGTGATTATTTTTACTTCAAGCAGACTATGTTTTTCATTGTTTTCAAGCACTTTGAAATATAACTCTGCCTTTTTTGCCCCCTGCTCAGTTTGTGGAACAATTTTTACCTTGTTTTCTTTTTCATCTTTTTTTAGATAGTTGACAAGATGTCCTTGTGACTTTGGCAAACCCTCACAAACGGCATAATAGACTTTGTTCATTTTGCCTTCTCGAATTTGTTCGCTCAGTCTTGATGCTGCTTTTGATGTTCTGGCAAAAACCATTATTCCGCCAGTAGGCCTATCAAGTCTATGGACAAGTCCAATAAAAGCCTCGCCTTGTTTGTTATATTTTTCTTTTATATATGCCTTGACTTCATTCAGCAGGTCTTGATCTTTTGAACCGTCCTCTTGTGAAGGCATATTTTGTGGCTTAACCACAACGATAATTTGATTGTCTTCATATAAAACTCTTACCATATTTTCATTCCTCTTGCTCCGCATGGAAGAATAATCCCTTCTTCTGTTGGAAGCCCAATTTCATCTGCATCAATTCCGCCTTTGCCAAAAACAAGCGATAGTATATTTGTCAACACACTTGCTTGAAGCCCTGTTGTGTAAGAACTTATAAGCACAAAAAGCGGTTTGTCTGAAAGCACCTCTTTGCATAACTCAACAAAATCAAAGAGATTGTCCTCAATTTTCCACATCTCTCCATTCGTTCCCCTGCCATAACTTGGAGGATCCATGATTATCGCATCGTAACGTTTGCCACGCCTAAGCTCTCTTTCAATAAACTTTTTGCAATCATCAACGATATATCGTATAGTGGTTATTCCATTGAGTTTTGCGTTTTCTCTTGCTCTTTCAACCATGCCTTTGCTGGCATCAACATGAGTGACGTTTGCTCCCGCACTTGCACAGGCTATGCTTGCCCCACCAGTATAAGCAAAGAGGTTTAGCACATTTATTTGTCTGTCTTCTTTTTTTATAAGATCAATCATATCTTGCCAGTTGACTGCTTGTTCTGGGAAAAGTCCAGTATGCTTAAAACCCATTGGCTTGATGAGAAATTTCAAATTTTTCCATGAAATTGTCCATTGCTCTGGCAGTTGCGAAAAAAACTTCCATTTTCCTCCGCCACTATTGTCACGATAATAATGTCCATCCAAATGACAAACTTTTGACAAGTCTTTTTTTGCATGCCAAATGATTTGAGGGTCTGGTCTCAACAGAACATATTTCCCCCACTTTTCCAGTTTTTCGCCATCTCCTGTTGCAAGAACAAGATAGTCTTTCCAATCTTTTGCTACTTTCAAAATATTTAACCTCTTTTTTCATTATAGATATTTCACTCAAAAAATCAAGTAAAAAAGGCGAAGAAGTTTCGCCTATTTCACTTTTTGCAATTTGATCTTTACCTCTTTTCCGTTGACTGAAAGGGATGTTTCAAATTGTCCATCCTCTCCTTCAACAAACTTATCAGCAAGCGTTGTTTTCATAATTTGCTCTTTGTTTGCAAGAATGGTTTCAATCATATCTTTGTCACCAGAAATTTGAAGAGAAATATGATTTGTCACTTCAAGACCACTATCTTTGCGAAGATTTTGCACTTTTGAGATAAGTTCACTCACAAGCCCTTTGTCAAGAAGTTCTTTTGTCAAAGTTGTGTCAAGCACAACTGTCATTTTCCCATTTGTTGCTGATGAGAAGCCTTCTTTGTTTTGCAAGTTTATCAAAAGATCATCTTTGCAAATTGACACTTCATTTCCATCAACTTCAAAGTTGACTGATCCCCCATCTCTAACTTTTGCAACAATCTCACCTGCATTTGCACTTTCAAGATATGCTCGAATTCCTCCCAAGAGTTTGCCATATTTTGGGCCAAGAGTTTTGAGTTGAGGTTTGAGTGAATAGGTCACATACTCATCACTATTATGCAAAATTTCAATCTCTTCCACATTGAGTTCATCTTTCACAAGAGAAAGAAGTTCGCCGTTCAGTTTCAATTCTTCTGTCACACAAATGATAACTTTTGAAAGTGGTTGACGATTTTTCACACCTGATGTGCTTCTGCAAATTCTGCCCAGTTCGACAATTTCAAGCACTTTATCCATGCCTTCATTGAGTTTGCTGTCGATGTATTTTTCATCACTGACAGGATAAGTGCAGAAATGCACACTCTTTGGAGCGTCTTTTTTGAGAGAACGCACAAGGTTTTGATAAATTGTCTCAGCCATGAATGGCACGAATGGAGCAATAAGTTTGCTAAGACCAACCAAAACTTCATAAAGTGTCTTGTAAGCACTGATCTTATCATCACTCATCTCGCTTCCCCAGAATCTTTCACGTGAGCGTCTTACATACCAGTTTGAAAGTTTGTCAACAAAACTGCTTATCTCACGAGTTGGAGTTTGCAGATCATATTTTTCAAGCGAACTATCAACAATTTTGATAAGCGCATTGAAATCTGACAACAGCCATTTGTCAAGGAAAGACAATTTGCATTTGTCAAGGTCATATTTTGTAGGATCAATCTTGTCAATTTCTGCATAAAGGACATAGAAATAATAAACATTCCAAAGCGTGCCCATAAATTTACGTTGCAAGTCAACAAGGTTTTCTTCAATGAAAGGCAATCCTTGTGCTGGAAGGCAAGAGGAGAAGAAATACCATCTCACGCCATCTGCACCATATTTGCCAAGCACTTCCCATGGATCAACACCATTTTTGAGGCTTTTGCTCATTTTTAGTCCATGCTTGTCAAGCACAAGTCCAAGCACGTTGCAAGCCTTGTAAGGTGCTTGCCCAAAGACAGCGGTGTTGACAGCAAGAAGAGTATAGAACCACCCTCTTGTCTGATCGATAGCCTCACTGATATAGTCAGCCTTGAAAGCCTTTTCAAAGATTTCTTTGTTTTCAAATGGATAATGATATTGAGCGAAAGGCATTGAACCACTGTCAAACCAGCAGTCCATAACCTCAGGCGTTCTTGTCATCGTCTCACCGCACACAGGACAAGGGAAAGTGATCTTGTCAAGCGTAGGTTTATGCAAATCGAGGTCTCCCTTAACGCCAGAAAGAGTGCGAAGTTCTTCCACGCTTCCAATGACATGCTTGTGCCCATGTGGACAAATCCAGAAAGGAAGAGGTGTGCCCCAGAAACGATTTCGTGAAATGTTCCAATCGACATTGTTTGCAAGGAAGTTGCCCATACGTCCATTTTTGATATGGTCAGGTATCCAATTGATTTCCTGATTGTTTTTGACAAGTTGTTCTTTTATGGCAGTTGTCTTAACAAACCACGCATCTTGTGCGTAATAAAGAAGTGGACTTTTGCAACGCCAACAATGAGGATAAGAATGCTCAAAAGGTTGCACTTTGAACATTTTTCCTTCTTCTTGGAGTTTTTTGATAACACTCTTATCTGCATCTTTGACAAACATGCCACCAAAATCGGTCTCACTTGACATTTTTCCATACTTATCAACAAGTTGCAAAAAGTCAAGGTTGTATTTTTTGCCAACATTCATATCATCTTCACCGAAAGCAGGAGCGATGTGAACAATACCCGTTCCGTCCTCGGTTGTGACATAGTCATCAACTGTCACGAAGTAGCCTGTTTTAACCTTATCCTTGGCATAATCAAACAGAGGTTTGTAAGGATGAAATTCAAAATCTTTGCCCTTGTTTTCCTTTTCTATAATATATGAGCCCTCTTCAAAGAGAGTTGGCACAAGGCTTTTGAGCATAATGTAATGCTTTCCTTCAAAGGAAAGAGTGCAATAAGTCTCATTAGGATTCATGCAAAGAGCAACATTGGATGGAAGCGTCCAAGGGGTAGTTGTCCAAACAAGAAAATATGTGTCCTTATCTTTTGCACTTTCAAATTTGACATAAACAGAATTTTCTTTGAGGATTTTGTAGTTGTCGCCATTTTCAAGTTCGGCCTTTGAAAGAGAGGTTCCACATCTTGGGCAGTAAGGCACAACCTTGTGTCCTTGATAAATAAGCCCTTTTTTATCCATTTCTTTAAGTGCCCAGAAAATGCTTTCAATGTAAGAATTTTGATAGGTGATGTAAGGGTTGTCCATATCCACCCAGTAACCTATCTTGCGAGTAAGATCTTCCCACATTGACTTATATTTCCAAACAGATTGACGGCAAAGGTCAATAAACTTTTCAACGCCATAATTTTCGATATCTTTCTTGCCATTGAAGCCAAGTTCCTTTTCGACCTCAACCTCGACAGGAAGCCCGTGCGTGTCCCAACCAGCCTTGCGGAAGATATAATATCCCTTCATTGCCTTGAATCGTGGGATAACGTCCTTCATTGCACGAGTGAGCACGTGACCGATATGCGGTTTGCCATTTGCAGTTGGAGGGCCATCATGCAAAACAAAACACTTCTCAGAGCCTTCATTTTGATGAAGAGCCTCTTTAACGATGCCATTTTGCTCCCAAAATGCAAGCACTTTTTCTTCATTTTTCAAAAAATCAAGTTTGCTGTCAACTTTTTGATACATTTTTTTCTCCTTTTATAAAAAAAAGCCCAACAAAAGTCACAAGAACCTTATGTCAGGCAATTTTAACCACTTGTAAACTTTTTTTAGCGGGCGACCACCCACCTCTTCTATCACGGGAAGACCCGACTTTCACTACTTGTGCAAGCACTTTGGCAAAAGCAACTCCGAAAGTGATAATCTTTTCCTTTCCCTATCATTTCGCACCAACCAATGACTCTCTGCAAAGGGAAGAACAGAAAAAATGTTGTCTTTCATCAACGCATTTTTTAGTTTAAGGCAATTATATATAATCACACATTCTTTGTCAAGCGTATCAATAATTTTCCAAAATATTGTTTGCTTTCAAAACATCAGCACCAGTCATAATTCCAATAGGCAATTCTTTTGTAGAGCCTGACTTTGTGAAAAGCAGGGCAAGAAGTTTTGAATTGTCATGAAATTCGTTGAGTGCCTGCTCAACTGAATAGTCTGCTGGCACCACCTTATAATAATTGGTGTTTTCAAGAGAAGAAAGCATATCTTCAATTTTTACATTATTGAGAAAAGAATCCACTTTTCCACCTGAAAGCAAAAATTGACCAAGTGAATTGAGAATTTTTTGCCCGTTTGCCACACCAATAAGTTCGCTATTGCGATAAACTGGGATGTTTGAGAACTTGCTCTTTGCAATAAGCATAATCACATCTTTCATCTTTTCATTTGCATCAGTTGTCAAAACATCTTTCTTGCAAACAGTATCAAGTGCTTTTGGCGGAGTGGTCAAAATCTTTTCAATGTGCTCAATGTTTTCAACGACTGAGATATGTGGCTCTGCAATGATAATGTTTTCATTGTTGTTGTGAATGATCGCATTTCTGAGCCTGCCATAGTCAATAAGGTCATCCTCATACTTTCTCACAGTATAGTTGAGCACAACCGCCTTGCGCACGAGTTCAGAAAATCCCATAGCGCGGTTGAAACCATAACGCGTTTTGATTGTATAGTCAATATTGTTGAAAGCATCAAGAAAACGCTTTGCGTTTGACACTCTGTTTAGAGTCTCTTTTGAAACCTTTACTTCTTCGTCCATAGTTTTTCCTTCCATAATAGTATTATTATACTTTTTTTCACCTGTGAAAGAAAGTAAAATGAAGAATTTTATCAAATTTCATGCAAAAAACTTTCATTTGAGCGATTGTTTTGCCAAAATGCTTGAAAGAAAGGCAAAATTGTGTTATACTCAATTCTACCGGGCTAGATGGAGAGTTAGCGGTGCTCTGTAACCCACAATCCGCTATAGTGGGATTGATGACTTGCCTCGGTTTGTGCTTGTCAAATATGTGCAGAAGGCTTTGGTGGTGAAATCAAGGTCCCATGCAATCAAAATCTTCGAACCATGTCAGGTCCTGACGGAAGCATCATTAAGAGGACACTTTGATGTGCCATGGGGAAACTTTGGTGGAGTCAAATCTTTTTGAGGCAGTTGGTAAGCATTTATCAAAACAAGTCGCCCGGTCACGCAAATTCAAGCAGGAAACTCAATTCCTGCTTTTTTGATAATTGTTATTTACAAAACACACAAATATGTGATATAATGTATATATCAAAAGGCAAAATAGGCATTTTGGGAGCAAAATGTCGAAAAATAACAACTTTTAATGTTTATTTTGTCGAAATCATTGCATTTGTATGATAAATATATTAAAATATATGCAAATAAAAGAGAGGGATTATATGAGCATAAACGAAAAAGATATCAGAGAAAAAGTGGAAAACGCAAGCCTTGACAACAATGAAGAAAAAGAATATACCGGCGTTGTAAAATCACATTCTCCACTTCTGCCATTTTTGGGGGGAACAGCAGGACTCACCGTCATTGTTGGAACAGGTCTTTTTACGGCTTGCACACCAGAACCAGAGCCAGAGCCAGAACCTGAGCCAGAGCCTGAACCTGACACAGATCCAGACCCTACCCCAGATACTGACCCTACCCCAGATACTGACCCTACCCCAGATACTGACCCAGAGCCAGAGCCTGAACCTGACACAGATCCAGATGATCCTGGCACCGGCGATGAAGATGAACTTCCAGAAATCACTATAACTGAAATAAAAGATGAGATCAGACAAAAAATATTAACTCAAAACTCAAATATAAACATCTCCGATGTATCAACTTATACAAGTGAACTAAACAATACTGTAACATCTTTTGTAAAAAACAATATAGTAGATAAAATATATGCCGAAGACAGTTTCTACAAAGATTACGAACCTGAATTGCAAGCATATGACCTTGATTTCGAAAATAATAAAATAAACTTTATGACAAAAGTGGCTGTTCCTGAGGAGAATATGTATTACTACTTAACCACAACCGCAGAGTGTCCAGATCTTTTAGGACATTGTCAAGATTTATTGATAAATAATACACTTGCAAATGAAAAAATTGATTTTAGTAAATTGGGCTTTTCAAAAGATTCAGACAATAACATAATCTATCAAGATGGAGATCAAAAGTATATACTTTCAGGTAATGTTACAGCAAACGATTTTCTTAAAGAAGTCGGATATCAAGATACAGTAAAAAATTCAGGTCTTAATAATTTTTGTCAATTCTATATGATTACTAACAGTCCTAATTTTCATACTTACGAAACTTCACAATTAGAAGAACTAAGGCAGCAATATATAGCCTTGGAAAACGAAGTAAAATTTGATCAATTTTTGCACGCAACAACAAACCGCAGCGATGGAATAACTACCCCACCTTCAATCGGTAAAATTGGAACACTATTTTCACAAACTGCATTGGCGCGTTCAGTTGATTCACAAACATGTTCAACCTATTTTTACTATGTTTATTTCTATGCTTATTCTGAATCTTCCGTTCCGGATTATCTTTCTATAGGCAAAGAAGGTTATAAGAATTACAAGTGGGCACTTTCTTCAGAAGGAACAGATCTTCATCGAACATGGGAATGTGGTAAAAATACTATCGTCACAGTTTCGAATGATTCACTTGAATTAGAAAACAACTACAATTTACAATAAAAGAATGGCGAAAGCCATTCTTTTTTATGTAACAAAAAGTTGATTTATTTTTCAATTTCGGTTAAAATAAAAGCATGAGAAAAAAGAATCTTTTTGTCAGAATATTTGCTTGTATGCTGATTTGTTGTTTCAGCCTTCTTTTTGTCGCTTGTGGTGGCGGTGGACTGGGATCAAGAGAAGATTTGCAAGACCAATTTGAAAATGGAGAAATGACAGAAGATGAATTTGAAGATGCAATGAAGGAAACTCTCTCCGCCCCTCTTTACGGCACAAAGGTGCTTTACAGACCAGAGCATTATGACTTTGATCAAGGCGGAGGCAGTTATGCCAACTACTATGCAAAATATGCTTACACAATTTTAACTAACTTAATCTATGTTTATGGTGCATCTAGTGCAAATCAATATTTATCAGTATCAGATTATATTTATGATACAATAAGATATAAGACTTATTCTATAGCAACTGTTACAACTGAACTGGATCAAGACGGAAATTCTTCAACATTGTCCACCCCAAGATTTGTCATTTTTGCTAATGCTAATGCTGATTGGAATATGACAATGCAATATATTGATAATAATATTTCATTAATTGCATACCCTTATACAATAAATGAAAGATTTATTGATATTGATTCTGCCAATTTATCTGAGATCGCTTTTGATTTCGTGGATCAACAAACTTATTCGCCGGCAGTATATTATCAAACAAATCAAATTAGTTATGCAAAATCAATACTTGCACCAACCTACGATGGGGAATTTACAATAGACCCAGAAAATGAAAACTTCAATAATTTGATTAATAGTGGAAATTATTCAGATGTTGTCAAGGCGGTTGAATATGCACTTTACTGCTTTGCACTTGACCTCACACCACAAACTGTCACTTTCACCGAGGGCTCTTCTGCCACTCAACCAATCAATGTTTCAATTGGTGGACAAACGGCAGATGCTCAACTTGAATATATCAAAGAAGTCTTCAACAGCATTGGATCAACCGTTGGTGTTTCAAGCAGAATGCAAACAAAACTCGTTGACTGGTTGCTTGAAACAGTGATTGGTGAAGAAGCAATGGCAAATGACACCGTTGTTTATTATGACAACGTCACTGTCACAAGAAATGACGATGGCAGCAGTAGTTATAACTTTTCAAACGCAACTGTGACTGAAACTGTCACGAACGCAAGAGATTATGAAAACACGGTTGAAGAGATTGTCTCAACTGTGTGTGAACAGGTGCAAATTGGAAATGTCAATGATGATGATGTCAACATTGACGATAGATTCTTGGCAAGCGAAGTCAAAGATTTCTGGGGCGACCTGTTTTCAATTGACGTAAACAATGAAGAAGATCCATTTGTCAACATCCCTGCAATGGAATATCAAAGTGCAGTGCTTATGTTCAATGACGATCTTGAAGAGATTGAGATAAGAGATCCAAATGACCCAACTGGAATGACAATGATGACTGTTCAAGGGCACAAGGTTGAAAATTTATGGCTAGTTTTTCAATATGATGCCGGTAATGATGGTCTCAATAACGTTGATCCAAATGCATCAATCACAATTCGAGTCCACTTAAACGCATATATAAATGGAGTTTATATGCAAGATGTTGCAGAAAGCCAAATGATAACTGTTCCCGATGGACCTATGGATTATGGCAATACTGGAATGGTAATGTTTGAAAGTATTGGAGATAGGGAAAATGGCCTTATATTCAACTCATTCAACACAGAAGTCGGCAATGGAATCTTAAAAGCGATGGACAACTACTCTGGATCAACACTTATCAGCGATCCGCTGATTCTTGTCGGCACGACCGAACTGAAAGACTACTACAAATTGATAGAACCAGAAGAACCACTTGCAGATGGCACGACTTACACTTACGGAATACTTGACCATACAAAATTGACAGGAGCAGATCAGACAGACTATTTGGAAATTGCATATGAGGTGATAAAAGTCGCAGGCGACACTGAAACAAACTATAAGTTCCAAACAGGCATCGCCCTTATTGCTTAGTGCATAACAAAAAAGCGTCAAATACTTGACGCTTTTTTTTAATTTGTTTTCAATTTTTTTTGAACTTGTTTTGCGCCCTTCTTGATTTTCTTTTCAACAGTTTGCATGCCTTCCTCAGCCTTTTGGCTAAGTTTTTCCATGCCCTTTTCTGCTTTTTGACCAAGTTTTTGGGCTTCTTTCATAATCTTCTTTTCGCTTTCATCTATGGCTTGTTTTGCACTTGCCGAATATTTATACATAAGCGCTCCAGTCACAAGACCAAAACTAAAACCGAGAAGCATAAACACATCTTTCATAATTTCCTCCTCATGTTTAGTTTGTGCACTTATGTCAAAATTATTCTATTTCTCCCCTCACAAAACTAAAGGATCACCCTCACTCTTTCTCCTCTCACCCCCCCCATTAGCACCGGCAAAAATAAAACTACAAAAAAAGATGAGGTTTCCCTCATCATTCTTGTGCAATACGTCTGCTTTCTTTCTCTTTGCGTTTGTAATAATCTTCAATCGCTGAGTGAATAAGGCTCTCAGCCATAACTGTGTAATGCTCTTTGTATGCTGGCATTTCTCCAAGAACGGCAAGCATATCTTGATTTGTCACTTGCAAAGCCTCCTCGATGGTTTTGCCTTTGATAAGGTCGCAAGCAAGGTCACTTGATGCGATTGCAACACAGCAACCAAAAGTTTTGAATCTTGCCTCTTCAATTCTTCCATCCTCATCAATTTGAAGATACATTTTCATCATGTCACTTGTAAGGTCGTTTGTCACTTTGCCAACCCCATTTGCGCCACGCAGTCCGCCAGCATTCTCAGGGTTCACAAATCTATCCATAATTTCTTTGCTATACATAATTATCTCCTCCCTGCCTTAGTGAGTGGTGAAATACTTCTCAGTTTTGCAACCACTTTTGCTAGAACTTCTACCACATAATCTATATCGCTCTTTGAAGTGTTTTTGCCAAATGAAAATCTTATTGCACCTTGGGCTATTTCATCAGGAATTGACATTGCTCTCAAAACGTGTGAAGGTTCAAGCACATTTGATGTGCAGGCAGATGCAGTTGAAACTGCGATACCTTCAAGGTCGAGAAGCATAAGGATTGACTCGCCTTCTGCCATTTCAAATGATACGTTGAGAATTGAAGGCACCTTTTGATGTGGATGACCATTGACTTGAATATATGGTATTTTCTCTTCAATTTTGCCAATGAAATATTCACGAATTGCTCTGAGTTTTTGCTGATTGATTGAGAGGTCTCTCACGGCAATTTCAACAGCCTTGCCAAATCCAGCCACTGCAGGAACGTTGATCGTTCCACCTCTCTTTGCTCTCTCTTGACTTCCGCCAGCGATCAAGTTTTCAATTTGAACGCCGTTGCGAAGATAAAGAGCACCAACGCCTTTTGGCCCATAAATTTTGTGTGCTGACATGCTCATTGCGTCAATTTCCATATCTTGCACGTCAATCTTCACTGCACCGATCGCTTGCACTGCGTCTGTGTGGAAAATTATGCCATAATCATGTGCAGTTTTTGCAATCGCTTTAAGATTTTGAATTGTGCCAACCTCATTGTTGACTGCCATAATTGAGATAAGTGTTGTTGTTTTCTTTATTGCATGCAAAACATCAGCAACGTTCACAAGTCCATGCTTGTCAACAGGCAAATATGTCACCTCATATCCCTCTTTTTCAAGTTGTTTGCAAGCATCCAAAACAGCATGATGCTCAATTGAAGATGTGATGATATGTTTGCCTTTGCTTGCGTAAGCGTGAGCAATGCCTTTGATTGCCCAGTTGTCAGCCTCTGTTCCGCCAGAAGTGAAATAAATTTCGTTTGATTTTTTTGCGTGGATTGCATGAGCAATTCTATCTCTTGCTCTGTCCACAATCGCACTTGCCTCTCTTCCATAACTATGAAGTGAGTTTGCATTGCCATAAATCGTGTTAAAACATGGAAGCATTTCTGCCATAACTTCACTTGATACAAAAGTGGTTGCTGCGTTGTCAAGATAAACTTTTCTCATAAAAATACCCCTTTATTGCTTTAATTTTATCACTTCTTGCCTTTTAAGTCAATATCTAATTTGAAATTGCCACTCTTTTCAATTCCATTTTTTTTGAAAATTTGATGTAAAATAATAAAAAACAGGCAAAAATGCCTGTTTTTTTATAAATTTTCATTTACCCATTGTTCAAGAGCGTCTGCTTGCATAAGTCCAACGCGTTTGGCAACAAGATTTCCATCTTTCAAAATCACCATTGTTGGAATGGACATCACGCCAAATTTTCTTGCAAGATCTTCACTCTCATCAACATCAACTTTGACAAAGTTTGCCTTGCCACTCATCTTTTGACCAACGCTTTCAAAAATTGGAGCCATCATTCTGCAAGGTCCACACCATGTTGCAAAAAAATCAATGACACTCGTCCCTTTTTTTGTTTCCCTTTCAAATTCTTCACTTTTGATTATTTTCATAAACCCTCCTTTAACAATTTGTTTATCACAACTGCCGAAATTGTTATTCCGCACATGGCTGGATAATAACTTATGCTTCCCACAGCACCTTCACATTTTTGTGGTTTTGAGTCGCAAGTCACAACTTCCAAGTCTTTCACGCCTTCCGCTCGCAATCTCTTTCTGATCGCCTTGGCAAGCCCATCATCATGCGTTTTGAAAATGTCCGTGAGATAAAATTTTGGAATGTCATATCTGTTTCCTGCGCCCATGGCTGATAATATATTTATGTTATGCTTTTTGCAAAAAACTATCATATCCACTTTGTTTTTCACATCATCAATGCAATCGATGACATAATCAAAGTCTTTGAGCAATATTTTTTCAAAGTTTTCTGGGCAAATCTTTTCTTTCCAAACAACCACTTTGATTTGTGGATTTATCTTTTCAAGTTGACTTTTCATAACATCCACTTTGCTCTGCCCAATTGTTTGACTGTCTGCCACAACCTGTCTGTTGCAATTTGATGGACTGACGATATCAAAGTCAACAATGGTCAAGTTTTCAATTCCACTTCTTGCAAGCATATGACAAACGTAACCGCCCACTCCTCCAACGCCAATGACAGCAATGTTTGCCTTCTTCAATTTTTCAGCACCATCTTTGCCAATCAAAAGTTCTGTTCTTGTCTCGTCCATCACTACCTCTTACAAAACATACTTTTTGAGGTCAAATCTGCGTTTTGTTTCTTTGAAAGCATTTTGAACATATTGTTTGTCAATAACAACTTCATGCATTGGCTCTTTTCCTGTCGCATTGAAAGATATATCTTCAAGGAGTGATTCCATAATTGTGTGGAGCCTTCTTGCTCCAATATTTTCACTTGTCTCGTTTTCAGCAACAGTCATTTCAGCAATCTCATCAATGGCATCGTCAGTGAATTTCAGTTCAACATTATCCACTTTCAATATGCTTGCATATTGCAAAATAATTGAATTTTTGGTTTCTGAAAGGATTTTCTTGAAATCTTCCTTTGTCAAATTGTCAAGGTCAACTCGTATTGGGAAACGTCCTTGAAGTTCTGGAATCATATCAGCGATGTTTGACACGTGAAATGCACCAGAGGCTATGAAAAGAATGAAGTCTGTCTTGACATTGCCATATTTTGTTGCAACCGTGCAACCTTCAACGATTGGAAGAATATCTCTTTGCACACCTTCTCTTGAAACATCTTGGTTGTTTGATCCACCGCTCTTGCCAATAATCTTATCAATCTCATCAATGAAGATGATGCCTTCTTCCTCAGTGCGTCTGATTGCCTCAGCGTAAACATTGTCTTGATCGATAAGTTTATCGCATTCCTCTTGTGTCAAAAGTTCTCTTCCGCGTGCAACAGTCATCTTTCTCTTTTTATGTTTTGCAGGCATAAGTCCATCAAACATTGATCCAAGAGTTATCTCTGGCCCGCCCAAACTAAGCATAGGTTTTGGATTGTCAAGCACAACAAGATCAATGGTCTCATTTTCAAGTTTTCCATTTTGAAGAAGAGTGAGAGTGTCATCTTTGTCAACTGTTTTTCCCTCACTTCTCCATGTGTCACAGACGGCATCAAGAAGTTTTTTCTCAACAATAGGCGCAACCTTGTTTTCAATCTCATGTGCCTGCTCATCCTTGACCATACGCACAGCAACTTCAACAAGATCTCTCACCATGCTTTCAACATCACGTCCAACATAGCCCACTTCGGTATATTTTGTTGCCTCAATTTTGATAAAAGGTGCTTTGACAAGTTTTGCAAGTCTTCTTGCAATTTCTGTTTTGCCCACACCTGTTGGACCTTTCATAATGATATTTTTTGGTGTGATTTCTTCTTTCATTTCTTTTGGCAACTTGCTTCTTCTATATCTATTTCGAAGTGCAATGGCAACTGCCTTCTTTGCTTTTGGCTGACCAATGATATATTTGTCAAGTTCTTCAACTATTTGTTTTGGTGTAAAGTCCATATTATACCTCCTCGACAATGATGTGCTCGTTTGTGAAAACGCAAATTTCACTTGCAATTTTCAATGCCTTTTCAGCAATTTCTTTGGCAGAGAGTTTTGTGTTTTGCATAAGTGCCTTTGCGGCAGCGTAAGCATAATTTCCACCAGAGCCGATAGCGCATATCCCTTCATCAGGCTCAATAACATCACCCACGCCAGAAACCATCAAAAGTTGATTTTTGTCTGCCACAATCATCATGGCGTCAAGTTGCCTTACAGCCTTATCTTCTCGCCAAGTTTGAGCAAGTTCGACAGCGCTTCGCATAAGGTTGCCTGAAAATTTGTTGAGCATACCTTCAAACTTCTCAAAGAGTGAAAAAGCATCTGCCACTCCGCCTGCAAAACCGATAACCACTTGGTCGTTGTAAATTCTTCTTACTTTTCTTGCATTATTTTTGAAAATGACGCTGTTTGAAATGGTCACTTGTCCATCACCTGCGATGGCAATTTTTCCATTTCTTTTCACGCCACAAATTGTCGTTCCTCTAAACATGCTTTCCATTGAAACATCCCTCCTTATATTTTTCTATCAAATAAAAACTTCTCTTAAAAAGAAAATCTTGTTTGCCTCTCAGTGTTTTATACACCTTTTGCATAGATATTATATCATAATTTGCCTCTATTGGGTCAAATTTTATTGTGTTTTGAGTGATTTTTTTCATCATTGAGCCGATCGCCGTCTCTGATGGAATAGCCACCATCTGCTTGTGACTGACATAGCTCAAAACATTATGTCCAACATACAGTCCCATTGCCATACTTTCAATATGTCCAAACACGCCCGCCACATTTCCAGCAAAAAAGACATTCTCAAACTTTGTGCTTTGCCCAAAGGCATTTATCACAAAAGGCGCGTTGATATATGAATTTTCAAATGACTTGCCTATTTCCATAATCACGCATTTTTCAAGTCCGTCAATAGAATTGATGATCTCATATTGTGCTTGTGGTGGAAGTTGTGATGAAAATCCTTCAAGCACATAGCCTTTGTCCTCTTTTGTGAGTTTTATGACAGCATAAGGCTTTTTGTCAAGAGAGGAAAGGTAGATTGGTCTCATAATATTATTTTTAAGGCAATCTTTTTCTTTTGCAACCATACTTTCAATCGTTTGAGGATTTTTTGAAATGTTTATTCCTTTTTCAAGAAGAGTATTTCTTTCTTTTATGATCTGGTTGCAAAGCGCAATATATTTTTCGTAGTCAAGTGGAATATAAAAATGCTTGTCATCGCCATCTTTAACATAGAGTTTTTCTTCATCAACGCCTTGCAAGATTGGATAACGACAACAGTTGTCATGAAACCTCATGCTTCCATAAAGATTTTTAAGCCATGCAAAAAGACCGCCCTTGGTGTGCGGGCCCGAGGCAACCACATTGACTTCTTCAAGATTAAGATCACTCACACAAAGATTGAAATATTCTATTCTTTTGTGTTTTTTGACTTTTTCAAGGCCATATGCAAGCAGTTTTTTGGCAAGACAGCGTCCGCTCATCTCTTTTCTCAACTTGCTTTCTTTTTCAATAAGAGCACTACCAAGAGTGTGGAGTTCCCCTCGGAGCAAATCTCTTGCAAGGTTTTGCGCGTCACCCCCTCCGCCAAAAACTTCACAATGACAGCAGTCACATTCATAATCACTTCCGCAATCAAAAATGTGCACATTTATGCCATGGTCTGCCAAAAATAGTGCACACTCAATACCTGCAAATCCTGCTCCAATAACATTGACAACGTGACCTTTACTCTTCATTATTCTCCTTATAGTCGCACTCAGAATTTGAACACTTTGTCACTTTTCCTTTTCTTATAATTGCACTTCCACATTTAGGACATTTTTTGCCAGTTGTGATGTCCCAACTCATGAATTTGCAATCAGGATATCTTTCACATGAATAATAAATTTTTCCCTTCTTGCTTTTTCGCTCGATCATGTTTGCCCCACATTCAGGACAAATGCCGGCAACTTTTTTCTTAACTTCCTCTTCAAGAGGTTTTGTGTTTCTGCATTTTGGGAAGTTTGAGCAAGCCAAAAACTTGCCATAACGCCCTTCTCGTATCAACATCTTGCTTCCGCATTTTTCACAAACTATATCAGTCTCTTGTGGAGGCTCTTTCATAGTCAGCGTGCTTGCATCTGCCTTTCCAAGCAGTGAAGAAAAACCATTCCAAAAAGATTTGACAACGTCATGCCAATCTTCATCAGTCTCAACAATATCGTCAAGCCTTTGCTCCATATTTGCAGTGAATTTTACATTTATGACAGGTGAGAAAAACTTGTCAAGATAGTCAGTCACATTTCGTCCAAGTTTTGTTGGAACAAGATATTTTCCTTCTTTTTCAGCATATTTTCTTGCAGTAAGCACGGTGACAGTGGCAGCATAAGTTGCTGGTCTGCCAATGCCTTTCTCTTCCATTGCCTTAACAAGAGTTGCTTCTGTGTATCTTGATGGTGGCTTTGTGAATTTTTGTTCATTCTTTATTTCCTTGCATGGCAAAATCTCGCCCTCTTTCATAACAGGAAGTTTGCCCGCCATTGAACTGTCTTTGTTGTCATCTTCAACAAATTCTTTATACACAGCAGTATATCCAGGAAACTCCATAGTCTTTCCAGTGACCTTGAACCCATATGATTCAACAACAAAGGTTGCCGACACATTTGAGTATTCAGCCTCAATCATTTGACTGGCAAGAAATCTTTCGTAGATGAGTTTGTAAAGCCTATAATTGTCAGATGACAATGTTTCTTTCACACGCTCTGGTGTCATTTCCATAGAAATAGGTCTTATTGCTTCGTGCGCATCTTGTGCATTTGCTTTGGTTGAATAAATATTTGGCTTTTCAGGCACAAACTCAGCACCAAATTTTTGTTTGATAAATTGACGGCAACTCTCTTGCGCATCGGTAGATACTCTCACGGAGTCCGTTCTTATGTAAGTGATAAGGGCAATTCTTCCTTCCCCTTTCACTTCAACACCTTCATAAAGTTGTTGCGCAGCAGATGTTGTTCTATTCAAACTCATTCCAAGTTTGTTGAGAGCATCTTGTTGCATTGTGCTTGTGGTAAATGGTGCTGGCGCATGAGATTTTGTCTTGCTCTTTTTGAGTTTTTCAAGCAGAAAATCTTTGCCTTTGATCTCTTCAAGAACGCTGTCCACTTCTTCTTTTGAATGGAGTTCAATTTTCTTGTTGTTTTTCGTCCCCAGAGTTGTTTTGATTTCACTTTCATTCTTTTTCAAAATTGCATTAACAATCCAGTATTCTTCTGGTTTGAAGTTTTCAATTTCTTTTTCTCTGTCCACAACAAGTTTAAGTGCAACTGATTGCACTCTTCCAGCACTGAGTTTTGGTGCAATTTTCTTGCACAAAACTGGTGAGAGTTTGTATCCCACAATTCTGTCAAGCACTCTTCTTGCCTGCTGGGCATCGACAAGTTTAAGGTCAATCGCTCTTGGATGTTCAAGTGCTTTGGTGACTGCTTTTTTTGAAATTTCGTTAAATTCAATTCGGCATTTTTGTTCTGGATCATAATCCAAAATGTTTGCAATATGCCAAGAAATTGCCTCCCCCTCGCGGTCAGGGTCGGTTGCGATCAAAACTTGATCTGCTTTCTTTGCCTTTTTCTTCAAGTCTTCTATGAGTGCTTTCTTTTCAGGCACAATCTCATAACGAGGCTCAAAGTTGTTTCTCATATCAATGGCAAAAGATTTTGCTGGCAAGTCACGAATATGTCCTTTTGTTGCAAAAACTTCATATCCATCGCCTAAATATTTTTTAAGTGCTTCACGTTTGAAAGGTGACTCTATTATGACAAGTTTCAAGTTAAATTTCCTCCAAATAACCGCCTTATATGAGTGAATAAACTTCACCTGGCAGTCTTCTTATTATTCCACGAATTTCCAAAGTTGTCAAACAACTATTCAAAATATTTACCCTCAAATTGCAATTTTTTGACAAATATTCTATGTCAAAATCACCATTTGAAAGCAAATTTACAATTTCTTGCTCTTCGAAAGACAACTGCATTTGCTTTTTTGGTTGTTCAGTCTTGCTCATGCCAAGACTTGACAAAATGTCTTCAACGCAAAGCACACATTCCCCTTGTCCAGACCTGATGATGTCATTTGGCAGTTGTGATTTTTCACTTGTGATGTTGCCAGGGATTGCAAAGAGTTCTCTGCCATAATCTAGCGCAAAATCTTTGGTGTGAATTGTTCCACTTTTTATGCCAGCCTCAGTTATCAAAACCCCATCGCTGAGCCCTGCAATTATTCTGTTTCGCTGTGGAAAAGAATATCTTGTCGCTTTCATTGATGGACAATATTCACTGATAAGCAACCCATCCTTTGCGATTGTGTCTGCAAGAGATTGATGCTCTGCTGGATAAATGTTGTTAAACCCTGACCCAAGCACAGCGATCGTCTTTCCTCCAACCTCCAACGCTTTTCTGTGAGCAATGCTGTCAACTCCATAAGCAAGACCGCTGACAATAACAACTCCGCTTTGAGCCAACTGCCCAGCAAATCTATCGGTCATCATGCGACCATAGTTTGATGGCATTCTTGATCCCACGATGGCGATTGATTTTTTGCTTAAAAGTGACAAATCACCTTTGCAAAAGAGAAAGTATGGTTTATCTGGCAAAAAAGCAAGTTTTTCTGGATAACTTTTTGAAAATATGGTCAAAAGCGTGATTCCACTCTCTTCCAAATTTCTTTGATATTGTCTTAGCCTCACCTCAGATGCACATACCTGCATGTTTGCATAAAGTTCTTCTCCCAAAATCTTTGCAAGGTCTTTGATTTTGAAAAATCTATCAATTGAGATATGATCTCCCAGTTCATCCAAAATCTTTTCCATTTTTTTATTGGAAATTTCAAATTGTGATAATAGCAAAAATAATTTCTCTTCTTCTGTCACTTTTACCCCCAATATTTTCTATCCAAACTTCGATATCCTATCGCTTCTGCAATATGAGAGGGAAGGATATTTTCTTCTCCTTCAAGGTCGGCAATTGTTCTTGCAACTCGCAAAAGTCTGTCATGCGCTCTGGCCGAAAGTTTGAGTTTCTCAAAAGCATTTCGAAGAAGAGACTCTCCCGCTTCATCAAGCACGCAATATTTTTTCGTTTGTGGCACGCTCATCTTTGCATTGCAAAAATTCTTGCTATTTTTGAAACGCCTTAGTTGCACTTCTCTTGCCTTGTCCACCCTTTCCTTTATTGAGGCTGAACTTTCCTCTTTGTTTTCACTTTTGAGGTCAGAATAAGACACATTGTCCACTTCGACATGGATGTCAATTCTGTCCATGATTGGCCCAGACAATTTTGACAGGTATTTGTGTATTTGTGCTGGCGTGCAACGACATTCTCTGTCCTTGGAGCCAAAATTCCCACAAGGACATGGGTTCATGCTTGCAATAAGGGTGAAATTTGCAGGATATGTGATCGTTGCATTTGCCCTAGCAACAGTTATCACCCCATCTTCAAGTGGTTGACGCAATGTTTCAATAGTGTGTCTGCTATACTCGGGCAATTCATCCAAAAAGAGAACGCCGTTGTGTGCAAGCGATATTTCACCAGGTCTTGAATTGTTTCCACCACCTGTCAAACTCACTGTGGTTGCAGTGTGATGTGGTGAGCGAAAAGGTCTTGTCGCCACTATACCCGTTTTGAGATCCAGTTCGCCTGCTATTGAATGAATTTTTGTCACTTCAAGTGCTTCTTCAAAAGTTAAGTTTGGCAAAATTGATGGAAAGCATTTGGCAAGCATACTCTTACCGCTTCCAGGAGGGCCAATCATCAAAAGGTTATGCCCACCAGCCGCAGCAATTTCAAGTGCACGCTTAGCCCTTGCCTGCCCTTTAACATTGGCAAAATCAAGTGGATATTCCCTTTGCAAAGTGATGTTTTCAAATGAGCAAGCATCCACTTTTTGAACGTCCAACTGCCCAGCCAAAAATTTTACACACTCATCAAGTGATGAAAGTGGATAAACTTCAATTCCTTCAATAAATCCTGCTTCAACTGCATTATCTTTTGGCACAATAAATTTCTTAAATCCAGCCTTTCTTGCCGAGATAAGAATTGGCAAAACACCTCTGACTTTTTTGATCATTCCGTCAAATGAAAGTTCTCCCAAAAAGACAAAATCTCTATGCCTCTTTATTCCATTTTCACCGCTTGTGGCAAGAATAGAAATTGCGATTGCAAGGTCATATAGTGAACCCTCTTTCTTCACATCTGCTGGTGCAAGGTTTGTGGTGATACGCTTTGAGGGATATTCAAATCCGCTGTTTTTGATTGCCGTGCGCACTCTTTCCTTTGCTTCTTTGATTGCCGTGTCTGCCAGTCCGACTATATCAAATTTGGGCAGTCCATTTGACACATCAGTCTCAACATCAACTTGAAAACCGTCAATTCCTTTAAGTCCAAAACTTGCCACTTTTGCAAGCATTTTGCCACCTCACTTTGATTAAAGTATAACAAACTTGCCACCTCTTAACAAAACAATATACCGACAAAATAAAAAATCTCTCATTTTTAAGTGAGAGATGTGATAAATTGTTTTTGTTCTTTTGAAAGCCTAAAACTATCGCGACATTTTTGAGCGGTTTTCTTTTTGACATCTTTGTCTTGAATTTGAAGAAAATAGTCTTTTGCAATGTCAAAGTTTTTTATAAAAAACTCACAAAAAGCCCATGCCTGTGCCATTTTTATGTAATAAAGTTGTGATTTTATCTCGCTGATAAGTTTCGCACTTTCCTTAATATATTTTTCTCCTGCAAAAAATTTCATGAGCCCAATTATTCCTGTTCTCACAACAAACTCATCGCCATCGGTCAAACATTTCTTGAAAAATGAAAAAGCCTCATCCTTGCCATTCAATTTTTTAAGACTTCCCACAATAACGTCAACAGCGCACCAGTTGTCAAAATATGAAAGCATTGATTTCAACCCTTGCAAAACGGTTTTGACATCTTTTTCATAAGAGAGCAAAAGCCCTTTTGCAAGCACCTCTTCAAGTGAAGAAGGTTTTACCTCAGCAAAAGTCACCCCGTTCCCTGCAAGCACTTTCACCTCTTTTCTCAAATTTGGCAAAGCGACACCATAGATTTGAAAATCGGTGCTGATTATTTTTTTATTGAAAAGAGCAAGTTTTTGATTTTTGTTTTCTTGCAAAAATTTCTTTAATTTGTCCATACTGCAATATGATAGCAAATTTTAACAAAAAAAGCAAGGAAGATGGCAACAAAAAAACATCGCTTTTGCGATGCTTTATATTAGTTATTGTCTGCTGATTTGATTTTTGCGGCCTTTCCTGTAAGTTCTCTCACATAATAGAGTTTTGCTCTTCTTGGACGACCTTTTCTCACGATTTCAACCCCAGCAATAAGTGGTGAATGAAGTGGGAAAGTTCTCTCAACGCCAACGCCATTTGAAATTTTTCTTACAGTGAAAGTTTCTCTAACGCCACCATTTTTCTTTGCGATAACCACGCCTTCATAGGCTTGAACACGTTCTTTGTCGCCTTCTTTGATTTTCACGCCGACTCTAACTGTGTCACCAACATTGAAAGCAGGAAGATTTTCTTTCATGTTTTCTTTCTCGATTTGGTCAATAATGTTAGCCATTGTATTTCTCCTTTTAATAGATTTTTGATAAGATGTTTTTGCATTTCACCCAATTTTTTCATAACATCTCATTTAACGGGTGATTTTGTGGTTAATTTTTTTAGCCTCTTTTTCTTGCTCTTTTTCTTGCTGCTTCACGTTTCTTTTTCTTTGCAACGCTTGGCTTGTCATAGGCTTCTTTTCTTCTGATATCGCCGATGATGCCATCTTTTTGGCATTTTCTCTTAAATCTTTTGAGAGCACTTTCAAGGCTTTCGTTTTCGCCTACCTTAACAGTTGTCAATCTTTTTCACCACCTTTTATTTTCAAGTTCTGTGATAGAATATCACAATTTTATCGCAATTGTCAAGACTTTTTGCTTTTTTTATCCGCCTATTTTTGCATAAACTCCTTCGCCATAAGGCTTCCCAATCTTTACAGGCAAAATCTTGCCGATAAGGTCTTCTTTTGAAGAAATATAGCATTTGATATAATTTTCGCTATACCCAACAAAGTAATCTCCCTCTTTTTCTTCCACAAGCACATGAGCACTTTTGACTTTTTTGAAAAATTCAAGTTGAAGTTGCTTTTTGACTTCTTCAAGCCTTTCAAATCTTTTTTGTTTGATTGACGCAGGCAAGTCTTTCATAGTCTTTGAAGCAACCGTTCCGGTGCGCTCTGAATACTGGAAAATGTGAAGTGAAGAAAACTTGACTTTTTTGATAAATGCCACCGTCTCTTCAAACTCATCATCTGTTTCACCGGGGAAGCCAACAATGACATCAGTTGTTATTCCAGCAAGTGGGAAATATTTGCGTATTCTCTGGACAGATTGCAAAAATTCTTCTGGCGTATATTTTCTGTTCATTCTTTTCAGCACACTCGCACTTCCACTTTGAAGTGAAAGGTGGAAATGTGGACAAAAATTTTTGAGTTTGTGGACACCTGCAACAAACTCCTCGCTGACCAAACTCTCTTCCATAGATGAAAGCCTAAGCCTCTTGCCAAACGGATCAAGTTGTTCAAGCAGTGTCAAAAGTGCTGGCGTGCCATCAATCTTATAGTCTGTGACATTGATGCCGGTAAGCACAATTTCTTTGATGTCCTCTGGAAGAAGAGCGACTTCATTCAAGATTGAGATGATTGGTCTTGACCTGCTTCTTCCACGCAAATAAGGAATTATGCAATAAGAACAAAAATTGTTGCAACCATCTTGAATTTTGATATATGCCCTCATTCGTGATGGCTCTGCGATCATGTCATCTTCATATTCTTTTGGAAGTGCCCAAAGTCTTTTTGAATGGCTTGCAAGATGAGATGCAATCTTGATTTTTCCAGCAACCCCACTGACAAAGTCAACCCCTTTCTCAACAAACTGCTCTTTGTTGTGCTGGCTTGCACAACCACAGACAAAGATCTTTGCCTTTGGATTGAATTTTCGACAACGAGCAATCATTTGCCTTGATTTTTTTTCAGCCTCTTTTGTGACAGCACAGGTGTTGATAACAAAAATATCCGCCACCCCAAGTTTGTCAGTGGCGTCATATCCTTGAAGTCTTAAATTGTAAATAAGCGCATCGCTTTCATACTTATTGACTTTGCAACCGAGCGTCATCACGCAAATTTTCATAATCTTTTTCCTTTGTTTTTGCACAACATATTATATAAGAAAAAGAAAAAGATTGCAATCAAAAAGTGAAGTTAGACAGATTTCATAACAAATTCATTCAAATCAAGTGTCAACCTTTCGGCAAGAAGTGAAACGATTTCAGTAATACAAGGATGAAAAGCATCATCATTAAATTGACATGAAAAATATTTTCCAAGGGCAGAAAAGTTACCTCTTTTGCTTGCCACTTCGATAGCGTGTCTCATCGCTCTTTCAACAACTTGTGCTGAGTATCCAAATTTTTCTGCGATAATTGGATACAAATGCTTTGTCACGCCCTTTTTAAGTTTTGGATTTTTGACAACTTCCAAAACTGCTTCTCTCAAAAACCTGAAACCTTGAAGTGAGGCTGGCAAGCCAATTTCAATCAAATAGTTGGTCGACTTTTCTCTTAAAAATAAATCACATTGCAAATTCATAACTGCTCCTCCCCTGATATGAGACCATTATAAACCTAAATAAATACAAAAGTAAAGAAAAATCGCGTTGTTTTTGTAAAATTTTACAAAAATATTGAAAAATTTTTCAAAAATGACGAAAAATAAAAAATTATTCTATGAAACGACCATCGATTTTATAAATAGACAAAAATTTATCAAAAAAAATGTAAAAACTTTGAAATTTTTGTTGACTTTTGACATTAAGATATGATAAAATAAATTGTTTTCCACCCTTGTCAAGTGAAAAACTAAGAAATAGTCTTATAGTTATTACAGCACTGCTTTATTTCTTAAATCCATTTTTGAAAAAAGGAGGTAAAGAAAAAATGGCGAGCATAATTGACTTTACAGACATTTGCAAGACTTTTAAGGTCCCCGAACGGACCAAGGGAAAGTGGAGCACTTTCAAGAATTTCTTCGCAAGAAAGCACAAATTGATCCACGCCCTAAAAAACGTCACTTTCGAAGTCGAGGAAGGTGACATCGTGGGCTATATAGGCCCAAACGGTGCAGGAAAAAGCACCACAATCAAAATCATGAGTGGAATTCTCACGCCGACATCTGGCACCTGCAAAATCAACGGACTTGTTCCTTGGAAAAACAGACGAGAGTTTGTCAAAAACATTGGAGTTGTGTTTGGACAACGAAGTCAACTTTGGTGGGACGTGCCAGTGATTGATAGTTTTGAACTTTTGCGTGACATTTACAAAATTCCAAAAGATGAGTTTGATCAAACATTAAAAATACTAGATAAAGCACTAAATCTCGAAGACCTACTAGGCAGACCGCTTCGTCAATTATCTCTTGGACAGAAGATGAAGTGTGAACTTGCCGGCTCATTATTGCACAGACCAAAAATATTGTTTCTTGACGAACCAACGATTGGACTTGATGCTGTAACGAAATTGGCCGTTCGAGATTTTATTAAATTCATAAACAAAGAGTGGCACACCACAATCATACTCACCACCCACGATATGAGCGACATTGAAGCGCTCACAAACAAAATCATTTTGATTGGAAAAGGACAAATTCTGTATCAAGGAAGTTTTGACAACATCAAAAGCAAATACTCCTCCGCCAAAACTATTGAAGTGGAATTTTCAAAAGACTATGACAATGTGGAACTTGATGGATACACCGTTGTCAGTCATAACAAAAAATATGCCACACTCAAAAATCTTCCATCAACCGAGTTTCACACCAAAGATTTTGTGAACCAAATCACCAAAAAATATGAAGTTGTCGATTTTCAAGTTTCCTCACTGAGCGTAGATGAAATACTTGCCAAACTCTACAAAGAGTTTGAGTTGTCAGAGAGGTGATAAATGGGAAAATCATATCTTGGAATATTTCGCATGGAGTTCAAAGGAGAACTCCAATACAGAGCGAAAGCGATCTCAGGCATAGCCACTCAACTCTTCTGGGGACTGCTTCAAATTTATCTATATATGGCATTCTTAAACACAGAATCAGTCGATGGCTTTTCAATCACACAAATGGCATCATACATATGGCTCGGCCAAGCCTTCTTCGCAATGAGATATATATTGATGGGAAAAAACATAGGTCAAAGCATAACAAATGGCAATGTTTGCTACAAATTTGTCCGTCCGCTCAACCTATACAATCAATGGTACAGCGAAACACTTGGACAAAAAGTGGCATCAACGCTCTTGCGTTTTCCACTTATCCTTATTATAGCAGCACTTCTTCCTGTTGGCCTTGGATTGTCTGCACCTGTAAGCATCCCTGCACTCCTATTGTGCATTGTCGGAATTTTGCTTGGAGTGTGCATGAGCACAACACTTTCAATGTTTATTGTATGGCTCACCTTCAAAACTCTTTCCGAAAAAGGATCGGCGACAATCATTTCAACAATTTCTGGACTGCTTAGCGGAATGGTTATCCCCCTTCCAATGATGCCACAGGCAGTTCAAAATGTGATAAATTATCTTCCTTTCCGTTTTGTTTCCGACCTGCCATTTCGAATTTACATCGGCAACGTTGGAATAACTGACGGACTTATCTTCTTGGCAATAGGCTTTGCTTGGCTTGTCCTACTGACTATCCTTGGCAAATTGCTTATAAAATCTGCTCTGAAAAAGACAGTTATTCAAGGAGGTTAATATGTTATATACAAAATACTTAAAGATGCACATGCATTCATCTTTTCAATATCGTGCTAACATGGCTTTCATCGCTATCACACAAGCCCTTGTCAATATCGGCGAAGTGCTCGGAGTTTGGATGCTCTTTTTGCAGTTTGATTCTGTTGGTGGCTGGACTTTCTATCAATCACTGCTTATGATGGGCGTCATATACACAGTCTTTTCTTTCACAGAATGTTTTGCAAGAGGATATGATGAATTTCCAAAACTTATCAAATCAGGCGAGTTTGACAGAATGCTAATACGCCCAGTCGGTATTCACTATCAAATTTTTGGTTCAAAAATTGAATTTACAAAACTTGCAAGAATGCTTCTTGGCATAGTTCTCTCCGTCATCGCCCTTGTCAATATGAATATTGATTGGAATGTTTGGAAAGTTCTTGTCCTTATTGCAACCTACATCTGTGGATGCTCAGTCATATTTGGACTGTTTGTTTTAAGTGCAGGCATAAGCATTTACACTGTTGAAAATCTTGAATTTCTCAATATTTTCACAAACGGAAGCAAAGAAGTTGCATACTACCCTATCAACATCTATGCAAAATGGCTGGCAAGATTTTTCACTTTCGTCATCCCAGTCGCTTGCTTCAACTACCTTCCATTGTCCTTCCTGACTGGAACTGGAAGCGTCCCAATGTGGCTTTGCGGAGTTGCTCCACTGTTTGGCATGCTTTTCATGATACCTTGCATAATCTTCTTCAACCTGAGTTTGAAAAGATACAAAAGCACAGGAACTTAATAAAAAAATAAAAAACAATCTAAAATAGGTTGTTTTTTGTTTTGATTTTTCTCCTTTATGTGATACATTAAAAATATATTCAAAACAAAAGGAGAAAAATATGGATCTTACTTTTTGGCTTGTCCAAGGACTTGGACTTGGCGTAATCTTATGCACAGTTTTATCTTTCTGGCAAAAAGAAAAATGGAAAATGATGCTCTGCTTCGCCACCACCAACGCTTTCATGATTGCAATATACATCCTCTCTGGAAGTTTGCTTGGCGGTCTTTTGGTTGCAGGAGCACTGATAAGAACTATCGTTTATTTCATTTACAACAAATCAAACAAAAGGCCTGAGCCGATTGTCATGATAATGTTTGAAATATACTATGTTGTCATTTCAATCATTTTGTGGAACAATGTATTCGATCTTCTCATGCTTATCAACCTTGTTGTTGTCACTTACACATCATGGCAAAAAGATGTTAGGGTTCTTAGATTTGGATATATCTTCTCATCACTTCTCTTGATACCTTATGACATTTTGCTTGGCGCTTACACCACTGCTGTGAGTGAAGTCATCATGCTTGGATCTGTGATCTTCTCACTCATCAAATATGCAAGAGTTACAAAAAGTTCAGAAGATGTTGCACAAAGATATTTCACCGCAAACAGACACTTCTGGGGAAGCCATGTTGAAAAATATCAAGATTTTGATATGATCATCTCAAACACAGTTGACAGAACTCCTTTCTATAACTTCGGCATTTTGAAAAATCACGATAAAATATATGACACCATCCTTGAAATCAAAGAGAAATGCAAAGAAGAAAAAGTCAAAGAAGTTGCATATGTTCCATTTGATGCAAATGACTATGACAAACGTGCAAGCGATGCACATATGCTCCAAATGTTCTTCCCTGTTGTGTTTAACGACGTATGGATGAAACTTATCGACGGATTCAACCTCAACAACACAAAGTGCAAAATTCAAGATGTTGTTTATAAAGAAGTTGATGAGAGTTGCATTGATCAAATCATAGATGTATATTTAAGAGGTTACCACGCAAAAACAGATGTCACAAAACTGACAGAAAATGAAAAACTTCAAGTAGAAAACTTGAAACACCTCAACTTGACAGACGTGGTCGATGGCTTCAAGGTAACTGCATATCTTGCTTATTACAATGAAAACCCTGTTTCTTTGGTAGTTATGCTTTCAAACGACGTTGAGGCTTTCATCACAAAAGTTTCAACCGTTCCAATTTTCAGAAGAAAACATATCGCATCTTCACTTATGCAATATGGAATCAGCAAGCAAAGATTGAAAGGCATCCAAGAAATTATCTTGTGCACAGACAAATATTCATCAAATGAAAAGTTCTATGCCTTCAACAGTTTTGTTGAATTTGGACAAGCATTCGCTCTTGACGTGACCGATGTTTCAAAATATAAAGATTTCATTGACAATAACACATTGTAACAAAAAATCCACATTTTGATGTGGATTTTTTGTTATCTTCAAACCTATTTTATATCACAAAATGTTTTATTTCAGCATTGTCAAAATGATGGGAAAACTCTTTATTCCCAAAATCTTTTTTCTTTTTCAAAAGGATATCATCAATAAAACTTGCACATACATTGTGTGTTATCAAAAGCACATTTTGATAATTATATTTTTCTTTTATACCTGAAAGAAAAACTCCCATTCGATTATAGCACTCTTCAAAACTTTCCATACCACATTCTTTTGAGCGTGCCTTTTTCAAAAATTGATCATGTTGTGAAAGTCCGGTCTTTTTCTTTCCTTCAAAAATGCCTTGTCCAATTTCAGTCAACGCTTCATCTTTAATTATTTTTATATTGTGATATTCATTCATTATTCTTGCAGTTTGCATTGTTCTTACAAGTGGCGAGCATATAATGACATCAAAGTTACAACTTTTATGATCACTTGCAACTTTTCTCACTTGCTCTGCACCACTTTTATTAAGCCTCACTTTGCGCTTTCCCTGAGTTATACCCTTTTCATTCCAAGTGGTTTTGCCATGTCGCATAACATATAAATTCATTTTCACCTTTTTCCTTTAAGATATTTCATTTTCACGATTTTTCTTTTGAAGTTTGAAAAACATCTCTTCAAAATCAATAGTTCTCACACCTGACTGATCAAGAGAAGAAGACTCTCTGCACTTTTCCACAAAGTCATCCCATGTTAGATTTGATCGAACTTGCAAAGCAAGTGCATACATCCCCACCACTTGCGGTATTGACCAACTAAAACAACCTCTTGGCTCAAACTTATATCCATCTTTGCTGGCAAATTCTGCAATCGCTTTGCCACCACTAACAACACTCATCTTTGATTGATAATATTCTTCATTGGTTACCCAATCTGCTTTTGACAACCTTTTTGTCAAAGGGTCAATATCACAACAAGCAAAATCTCTTCCAAAAACATCGCTCGTGACAACCTCACACCCAAGTTGCTTCAACTGATCAATTATTGGCATAAAAGGACCCTTTAATTGATCATATCTTTCTTGCCATTTCGCATTATCTACAATTTTTGATAAATCTTCCCCTCTTGTTATTGGCGCGCTAATATTGACAACCCTGATTTTTTCACCACTTTTGACACGCCTTAATATATCTTTCAAAATTTTCAATTGAGCCTTATCAACATGTTTTCCATGACTCATATATGTATCATAGTAAATCACCTTCGCCTTTGGTGCAACGCCAATGTTTTGCCCGCATAAATTGGAAAGCACACCATCAGAATGAAAATGAGTTCCTGTATCACCAAAAAGATCGACAACTTCAATGTTTGCGCCATCAAATTCAACATGATTCTTATCTTGCAAACCAAAATCAATGACAGCCACAACAACACCTTCTCCTGTTATGCCACGCTCATGCAATTTTTTCACACCCATCATCGGTTGCTTGCCGAACGCTAAAACTCTTTCAGAATCAAAACCCTTTGGCATTTTATCTTTTGGAGGAAAGATTGTGCTGGAATTGAAAGGAATTTTCATCATATCTTCACAACTTAGCCCACTTAAATCGCTTTTTGACAAATCTCGATTGCAAAAGCCAAAATGCTTAAAGAAATTGGCCACAGACCTATTTTCTCCTTCTTGCCACCTATCTGTATTGTCAGGATTTTCAATCCATTCTTTTGTGATAACTTCTGGCAACTCAAAAAGGCCGCAAATAAATTTAGAATATTCCTCCTGTGTCCAATTTTTCACTCTCCCAATCTTTTTCACTCTTCCAATCTTTTTCATTTTTTCTCCTATATAATATATTATACCATATACAACCCACCAAGTCAAATCCAGAAATTCTTAAAATACACACAAAAAAGAAGGGCTTTTTCTCCCTTCCCACAATGGTGACCCCGCCGGGACTCGAACCCAGAACAAAGCCTTAGGAGCGCTCAAAATCTTAATTTTTTCTCATTTTATATATCTATTTGCGCAATATCGCTCAAAATATCTTTCAAATCAAGCAAAATCCATATCAATTTCTATATCTTTTCTTGCGCATAACTAAAACTTGGGCACTATTTGGGTACAATTTTAGGCAATTTTTGACTTTGGGTACTCTTGGCGAAATTATAAAATTATGCTATAATAAAGCTTGGAGTAAAAAGATGAAAGAAATAGATAGAATAAAGCAAGAATATTTTATAAATAAGAATTTTCGATATGGAGCATTTTGCTGTCCAAAAAGTAGCAGGAAAATATTAGATTTCATGTTTAACTCTATACCTTTTGAAAAACCTGATTTTTATTATTTTGACAATCAAAAATGTTATTTGTTTGAACATTTTGAATTTGACGCATCAAAAAGAGTTAAAAACTGCGGTAGCTTATCCAGAAGAAATTTAAATGTTACGAATAAAGAAATAGATAACGAATGGAAAAGTATTACTTCAAATGTAACAAAAAGAGACGAAATAACAAATTGGGAGACTATTACAAAAACAGTAGAAAACCACGCCAGCAAAGAGTCATGGAAGGAAAATTTTTGTAACACCTTTGACGAACACTATAATAAACTAAACGTTTATCAAGACAATTTAAAAACAGTATTAGGACAAGATGTAAAATTCATAAACTGTTTTGTAATTGAAGATACAACAGAACTAGGAGGTTTGTATTTTTTAAATGGCAAGCATCATCATACTCTTGTATGTATATTTGATTTCGCAATAAAGAAAATGAATGAAGCTAAAAAAATTGATTATTTTATTTATCTTAACAGGCAAGATTGTTTCTGTATGATTATTAGCAGAAACGGATTGAAGAAAATAGTAGTTAACCAGCTAGACTTTAATAAAACCAATATGGTTTTCTTTAATCAAAGCCATGTTATTTCAGCATGTATAAGTATTCCTGATGAGCTAATGCATAAACAACCAACAAGTCTAACTGAATAGTTTTTTACAAACTTCATATGTTATTTTAATAACCTGGTCAATTTGTAAGTTTACAAGTTGACCTTTTTCTATGTCTAAATCAAAATACTCTTGCCATTTTTCTTTTGAAAAATTTTCACGAACGCATATTCTAATTCGCAAATCTTATTTAGTTGCAGTTGTTCTTCTGCACTTATTTTTTGTTCTTCTAGTGTATCTCTGACTAGTTGTAAAACGTGGTTTAACTTTCTCACCTCCATTTGAAATTACCGAGACATATTTGGCATACTCTTCGCTGTCGCTGTAAACCAAGAGCATAATATCACTTTGTAAACAGCAAAACATTAATACATGCCATACTTTATTTTCATCAACAAACATATCATTTCTGTAATTAATGAGTTCTTCATTATCATCAAGCAAATGACTTCTAAAATGTATAAACTTTTCCTTTGAAAGATAAATAGTCCTTTCAACAATATATTCGTGCAATCGCCCTTCATTGCGATCAATGGAATTGCGCACAAGTCTCGCATCTGGCATTTTGCAAACAAATCTAGATTTCATAATATCTCCTAAATGGTAAATCTATCTAAGTTTAAAACCTCTTTGCAAATATTGTAGGTATGAATTATATTTTCTTCAATGTCTAAGTTGTGAAGCTTATACATTCTTGTCAACAATTCATCAAAGATATGCTTTTGCTCTGCTGACAATGTTTCAACGAACTTAGCCTTGATATGTTGGATATCAATAGTTTGCTTAAAATAATCTTGTGAGTTTTTGAAACTCATATTTACAAGTTCAACAATCTTTTTCATAGCCCACCTCCAAGGTGTTTGTGTTTTACCGTAAATACATTTCTTTTGCAAGTCATTTGACAAAAATATACGATTCTCTCCAGATAGTTGTATAAAATTCAATTATCTGGAGCAAATAAACATAAAATTTATACGATTTTCTCCAGAAAATACTGTTTTATTGCATTAACTGGAGAGAATAACATGTTTTTACTCTTTCACGGAATGAGAGAATGAGGCGAATGAGACAAAAAAATTTTTATTAAATTAGACACCCACCCCCTCTAGTCTAAATATTTGTGGGAGAGGGTGTTCGCGCGCGTACGCGAGAAAAATCACTCATTCCGCTCATTCCTTCATTCTCAATAATATATTTTAATTAAATTATTATAAAATTAATACAAATAGAGAAATTTTATGTTATAATTGTCGTAGATTGGAGGTTTTTATGGAAGAAACTGCTGGATATATTTATATTTTAACCAACCCATCTTTCCCAGAATATGTGAAGATTGGCTATGCAGATGATGTTGAAAAGAGATTAAACCAATTAAATAGAAGCGAATGCATTCCTTTTTCTTTTCAAATATATGCTACCTACAAAGTAGCCGAACGTTTAACAGATAAAAAAGTCCATTCAATTATCGATAGATTTAATCCTGGTTTAAGAGCAATTGAGAATAACAATGGAAAACAACGCAAGAGAGAATTCTATATTATGAGTGCAGAAGATGCATATCAAACACTAGAAGATATAGCATCAATAAATGGGTTACTAAAAAATTTAAAGAGAATTGCGCCTACTAAAGAACAACAAAAACAAACAAAAGAGGCTGGTGAAATTAAAAAGCATTATGAAAGAACCAGAAAAAAACTCACATTCTCAGAATATGGAATCCCAATTGGTGCAGAACTTGTCTATACAAAAGATCCTACAATTAAGTGCAAAGTTGTATCTGAAACAAAGGTTGAATATGAAGGCAAACAATATTCTTTGAGTGGACTTGCTGGAGAATTAAACGTAAGACGTAGAAGCAAAAATAGATCGGTTGCTGGGACTGATGTATTTACATATAATGGCGAAATTCTGTCAATAGAGTTAAGAACAAGATTGGGTATTTAGGAGAATATTAATGAATAAAAAAGAATTTTTTAAACAAAGAATCGATAAAATTGCAAAAGAAAGTTTTAATAATGATCAAAAAGAAATTGCTAAAAAAATTATAGATCAATCGAATGATAATGATCTTGATGCTGTTTGGGGATTAATTAGTCAAAGAGTAAAAACAGGATTTGTTTTTGATGAAGCACCTGAGATTAATCATGATTGTGTTGCCTATATCAAAGAAAATGAAAAATTAGGAATAAATGTAGGCAAAGAAAATACTGTAGAACATTCTCTTGTAATCGGCGAAAATTATGATGCTCTTAAAAATCTTGTTGCTTTGTATACTGACAAACAAGGTAATGGTTTAGTTGATGTGATTTATATTGATCCTCCATATAACACTGATAAAAGCAAAAAAGAAGGGAATGATTATAAAGAGGAAGTAGAGGGTAAAAATAAGTTTATATATCGTGATAAGTATACTCGTGATGGTTGGCTTAATATGATGAATGAAAGATTAAAGCTTTCAAAAAAACTTCTTTCCGATGATGGTGTTATTTTTATATCAATCGATGATAAAGAACAAGCATATTTAAAAATTCTTTGTGATGAAATATTTGGTGAAGAGAATTTTGTTGAGAATTTTATATGGGTAAAAAATCCAAATCCAACATTTTTAAATAAATTTTCAAGAGCTACTTGTGAATATATAGTTTGTTATTCAAAGGATAAGTCAAAGCTGGAATATCTAGATGGTGGAGTAGTTTCTAGTAATGAAACTGATGCTCCTCTGCAAAACAAAGGAAATCCTAATAGAATTATAAACGTGAGAAAAGGTATTGCTGTTTGTGATTTTGATGATCAAGTTATAAAAGCAGGGAAGTATGGTCTTGTAAATTTATTAGATGATGTTGAAATAAAAAAACATACAAATATTAATGATTTTCGCATATCAGGAACTTTTAGAATGACAGAAAAAACTATGTATGAGAGAATTCAAGAAGGTTGTATTTTAAGATTTAAAACTAATAAAATGTCTCCTAGACTTTCTTATAAGGCTGGAGAAAAACATTTTGCTCCACAAAAATTAATCGTCTTTGAGCCTCAACAATTAATTGGAAGTGATATTGGTGGAACAAATCAAATAGCTAACAATGAATTAACAAAAATTTTATCAACTTTAGATTTTGATTATCCAAAGCCTGTATTGCTTATAAAATATTTAATAAAACTAGCACATAAACCTAAAGATTCTGTCGTTCTAGACTTTTTTGCGGGTTCAGGAACGACGGGACATGCTGTTATGGAATTAAATGAAGAAGATGGTGGCAATAGAAAGTTTATTTTGGTTACAAATAATGAAAATAATATTGCCAAAGATATTACAAGAGAAAGATTATATAGAGTTATTAATGGGAAAGGAAGCAATGGTGAAAAATTTGAATGGAAATATTCAAACGATAAAAAGAACTTGCCAAATAACTCATTAAGGGTTTTTGATATTGTTAAACAAAATTTAAGTATTACAGATATTGATAAAGCCGAAAAAATTAAGATGGAAGCCGAGGGTAATTTTGTAAAACTAAACCCAAATTATAAGTCTAAATCAGACATGGATATTTATAATGTTTTAGCTTCATTAACTCCATACAAAAATGAAAGTGAGGATTAAGTATGGAATTAACAAATTTACAGAGAGAAAAAGTTGATGAGTTATTGTCATTATATAATCCTATAAAGAATGTTAAGATTGATTTTAAGGCTCCAACAGGTAGCGGAAAAACTTTAATGGCGACGGCTTTTATATCAGAACTAATTGCACAGCATCCTGCAGAAAAATTTGTTTTTGTTATTGCTACACCATCATCGTCTGATCTTCCATTTTCTTTCGAACAAAAAATACTACAATATAAACAAGATTTGACCTTTTCAGACTTCTCAGTTGAATATATAAAGAGTCCAAGTGAAACAGGGCAAAACATGCTTAAGACTGATGGTACTATCAAAATAATACCCGAAGAAAACAAGGTCTATATTTTTGGCAAAAGCAGTTTTGGGAAAGATAGAATTTTAACAACAAGACATATTATTGATGATTTTGTTGATATTATTAAAGATAAAAATTACAAATTAATCTATATTCGTGATGAAGCTCACATAGGTGGCAATATTGTTAATGACGAAAACTTTGAAGCTTTGATGCAAGGCAATGCAAATCTGATTATTAAGATGACAGCTACGCCAGACTATAGAGATTTGACTGTTCATAAAGTTGTATTAACAGAAGAAGATCTAAACAATCCAATAAAAAATGATGGTAAATTTCTTCTCAAAACTCAAGCAGTAACTTTGTTAAAAGATTCAATGACTGATAATGAAATGTTGTTGGATGCTATCCTCAATTTCAAAAGAATCAAAGAAGAATATAAAAACCTTGAAAATAATGATGTTTATATTCGTCCTGCAATGCTAATTCAAGTTAAAAATGATTCTAAAACAAATACAGAAGAAAGTTTATTATTCAATCAATCTTTGGAAACTATAAAAGAAGAATTAAATAATAGTGGCTTAAGTTGGGTGCAATACTTTGGCTCTAATGATAAAGACAGCAATAGAATCTATAAAGATAATTTTGAACTAAATGATGTAACTCAAAATTTAAGCGATATTGATGTAATAATATTTAAAGTTGGGCCTGCTACTGGTTGGGATATCCCTAGAGCATGCATGCTTTTACAATTAAGAAAAGTATGCTCTGAAGGATTAAATATTCAAACTATCGGACGAATAAAAAGGAACTGCTACATAGGGTTGGAAAGAAATAACATTACAGATAAATATTACATATACTCAAATGCCCCACAGGACAGAAATTTAACTATTTTCAATGCAAAGGTTAAAGACGAGTTCTCTAATGAAGAATTTATGTCGATTGAAATAACAAATATTAAAGATTGTTCTAAAAAGGTTGCTGAACAAAATTTGAAACAAGACATAAATAACTATTTGTTAAACAATAAAAACAAAATTTTTCAACAAAGCAAAACAATATTTTCTCTAAAGAAAAATCATTTAATTTATAAAGATGTACATATTTCTGTTGCTGGTGGTGAATATTATTCTGAAATAAGTAATGTTTTTCAGTTTATTAAATTGTATAAAAAGTTGAAAAACACTTCCACAGATATGTTTGAAAAGTGTGAAAAATTTTTCTTTGATTTTTGGAAAAACAATTACAATAATGTAAAAATAGCTGATAAATATACCTACACTAAAGAAATGTTTTACATTACATTACTTCAAAAATGTAAAAATGATATCACAAATCTTATAAACAAAAATAAACAATATAAACCAAAGTATAAAGTAATTTCCAAAGCATACTATCCACAAACCTACACAGAAATATACACTTCGATACCCCATGAAGAAAAAACTAAAATACACTCTTATTTATTTGATACAAAATTAAATGGCAGAGATAATCGTCAACCTATTGGTGAAAACGAAAATAGCCCAGAAGTTTATGTATTTAACAAAATATATGATATAGATTATGATGATGAATGTATAAAAGTTTGGGGTAAAAACTTTACTACAAGCAACGTTAATAGTGCTTATTTAGACAAATACAATAATTTAAAACATAGTTTCTTTGACTTTATTATAAAATTCAAAAATAATGCATTGTTATATATTGAAGTTAAAGGCGAAAAAGATATAAATCCAGAAAAAACAGCAATGTTAAAGGGTGCATATAAAGAATACTTTGAGAAAAGTAATATCACAATTTTTGATAAGCCTGTGATTATTTCTATATTCAAAGTCAATACAACCAACGGTAATATAAGCCATGAAAGTTTCTATGATGGTCATTATTTTGATAGAGATCTAAATATGTTATCTGTGGAAGAGCTCATAGAAGAGATCAGTAAATTAAAGGTTTATCAACAATAATTATAAGAACGGACTAATCTGCCGTTCTTTTTTATTGCTAGGGTGGAGCTATCGGGGCTGGTGGGGCTGTTTTTAGGTGTCCCTATATATGTATAAAAAATATTGAATTATTTTTTTCTCTCATACGAGAGTGTTTATATTAGCTCCAAAAACTCCACCAACTTCAACCACTAGTATAAAAATATATAAATATAGATATAAGGTGTCACACGTATCACAAGGTGTCACACATGACCTAAAACATCGATAAATAAAGGGTTTTAGCCATTTAGAAAGTGTGACACCTTGCATATAAAATCAATAAATTTTTAGAGATATTTACAAAAAAATATCTCTTTTTTATTCCCGTGTCACCAAATGGTGGTGATACGGAGATGATAAATTACATGTGAAAATATTTTAGCTGTGCCAAATGGTGGCACACCTTAATTGCTAAAATTAAGAAAAAATATTTCTCGCTGTCAAAGATGTGTTTACAACGGAAGTTTTAAAATAAAAAACAAAAGATAATCCCCGAACGGACAAATGGTGTCCGAACGGACTTGCTAAAATGTAGGCAGAAATTATCTCAAGGGTTCAAATGGTGAACCATTGAAATTATTGGAATTGAATAAAAGGAGCGAAAAAATTTGAAAACTTAATTCCGCTGTGCAAAGGGCTTGCACAACGAACTTTATAAAATATTGTCAGAAAGCTGTTCCGATACGACAAATGTTGTCATATCGAAAAAGTTAAAATAATTTTGAAAATTTGTTCCGTTACACCAAATGGTGGTGCAACGGGACTTGTAAAATAGAGTCAAACATAGGGAGGTTGAAATGAAAAAACTTAAAAATAATTTACCGTAGCACAAGATGGTTGTATCACGGAAATATTAGAATAACAAAAAAAAGTTGAGAAATTTTCGCCGTGTAAACAAATGGTGCTAACACGGTAGTCTTAAAATAATGAAAAAGTTGAAAAACTTTTCCCGCTGTAACAGATGGTGTTACAACGGAGATTATAAAATTTTCTTAAAAATAATTCCCGCTAGGTCAAATGGTGGACTAACGGAATTACTAGAATTAAATCGAAAAATAATTTCCGTAGTGACAAATGGTGTCACCACGGGGTTGTTAAAATTAGTGTGAAAAAGTTTTTAGGTGTATCAAACGGTGATATTCCTAATTCGCTAAAATACAGACACAATAACCAAACTCGGTTTTACCGAAGGACTGCAGACTTCGTTAAAATATAGACTGAAACAAAGAACTGATCAATCTTTGTGGAAGCAAAAAATCTAAATAAAGGAGATAAAAATGAAAATTAAAAACCTACAAAAGGAGCATGTGATCTATGCGACCAAAAATCTTTAATTTCCCACAAGTAACATTACTTAGACTGGGGTTAAATCTAAAAGAGATTTTATTCCTTGACTACCTTCAGCAATTTGCTGGAAGTGGTCACATGAGGAGTAAACGAGTTGATGAAAAGTGGTATTACAAAATAACCTACAAGAAGATTATGGAGGATCTGCCAATACTAAACATTAAGGAAAGGCAAATAAGAAACATGATAACAAGACTTGAAAAAATTGGCATCATAAATAGGCTATCTGAACTTAAACGAGAAATGTATTTAGAAATAGATTTCAATGCTGTTTACGGATTTACATTGCCACCTCATTTCAACTTGTCGGAAATTGGCTTCCACGATGAAGGTAACGGACTGCTTACAATAGATTATTATGATATTAAAAAAATAAAAATAATACATGATACCGCGCGCGTGAAAGATCTAGATAAAAATGATCTTTACAACAGCCTTCTAGCAAAACTTAGATTATACTTTGGAGAAACATTATATAAAGGGTTTATAGAAGATAAAGTATACATAGATGAAATTACAGATACTTATATCCTATTTGATGTAACCAACATTAGAATACTTGCTAAAGAATATGGTCAAAAGTTCAAGGAAGCTATTAGTTCAACACTTAAAGAACTGGTGGATGCATAACACCCCCAGGGGCGGTCAAATCTCTAGTCGAAGCCCTATAAAGAGCGGGACGGCAGTCGCACACAAAAATTCGCGAAATCAAAAATCAAAAATTTTGCCATATAATCGGCGTTCACTCACAAGTGGCTATGTGCTAGCACCTTCCACTGTTCATTCACTTGATTATCAAAATATGTAGTAATTCAGTCGGCAATTTTATGAAAACGCAAGCCATTATTTAAGTTTTAAGAGTGATAAATTTTGAGTTGGATAAATTATCAAGTGGACTGCTAAAAAATCAAAGAAGGCACGATTTTGACCGAAATAACAAAGATACAAAGATAAACAGAAACAAAGCAAAAAAGAATTCAAAGATACAAAGTTTAATTTCGAATATATTTCGCTGTTTCACTGGACTTGTATATTCTTTTGCGGTACTTTTTGTTTCGCATAGGAATTCAAGTCCGGTTGGGATCAGCACCTGGAGGAAAACATGCAAAGAATTAAAACAATAACTGAAACTTTACAAATGATTAAACAAGAAGAGCCTAACACCAGTCTTAGTGAATTCTTAATAAGAAAACTAGCAAACAACTATAAAATCCGTTCCATAAAAACTGGTAAGAAGATAATGATTGACTACGATTCACTGCTCGCCTTCTTACAGAGCAAAGAATACGAACTACCTATGGAACAAGTGATAATTGGATAAAAGGAGAAAAATATGGCTTGTGTAAGAAAAAAGAAATTAAATAACGGAACAATATCCTATAGAATACAAGTAAAGGCAAAAGACCTTAGAACTGGACAGTTTGTTGCAAAGTCAATGTGCTGGAGAAAACCAAACGACTTAACCGAAATTCAGGCAAAGAAAGAATTGCTAAGGGTTTGTCTAGATTTTGAAGATAAATTCAAGAAACAACTAAATGGTATGCTTGCAGTAGATAATGACATAACCTTTATAGATTATGCTGAAAGATGGCTAGAAAAAATTAAGAACACTCGTTCCCTTAACTACTATGTTAAGGGGCGAGATTGCTTGAAAAAATTCTATAAATATTTCGGCAATATAAAACTTAACCAAATAACACCAGTAATGGTGCAAGGTTTCCTAGATGATATGATGATGAAGAGATACGAAAAGAAAACTGCAAGGCTTACTGGCGACCTTAACCAATACTTAAAATCTCATTGCATCAAGCAAGTAGATGCTCTAAAAAAGATTGGAATATCTAAATCAATACTAGCATCAGCAAATGCAGGATACTGCATACGAATTGAAAATGCAGAAAAAATATGTAATGCACTAGGATTAAAATATGATGACTACTTTACAACAGAAATACAAAGCCACGCTTATGCAAAAGAAACAATAATGAAACTAAAACGAACACTAGCAACAATACTAGCCGATGCAAAGCGACAACGACTGGTTGAACACAACTTCGCATCTCGTGACTATATAGCACCAATACAAGGATATAAAAAAGAAGTTAAAATACTAAACGATAAAGAAGCTAAGGTGTTAGCCAACTACTTACACACAGAACCAAACCCTAGATGGAAGATAGCATTACTCACAGTACTATTTATGGGATTAAGACGTGGCGAACTTGCAGGACTAGAATGGAAAGATATTGACTACGAAAACAAGACAATGACCATAGCAAGGTCGGTTCAAGACATTATAGGCTTTGGACTTATAACCAAAGAGCCAAAAACTGAAAACTCAAAAAGAACAATATCAATGCCAGATAAACTGATTGACTACTTAAAAGAATACGAAGTTTGGTGGCTAAACCAAAAGAAATATCTTGGAGATAGACTTGGGAATACCGATAGACTATTCTGCACAGAAGATGGCACAGATATATCTCCTGGATTATTCAGAGTGTGGTTACAAAAGACACTGGCAAAGGTGGACTTGCCCAAAGTAACACTCCACTCACTAAGACACACAAACATTACCTTGCAACTAGTAGCAGGAGTTGATATGAAAACAGTATCTGCCCGAGCAGGACACTCAAAAGCATCCACAACAAGCGACTTCTATAGCCACTTCATAAAGAACTCAGACATCCACGCAAGTGAGATATTAAATAAGATATTTGAGTAAAATGACACATAATTTTGAAATAGACAAATTTTCGTGATATACTTTAAAATATTTTTTAAAATATGTTGTATTTTTAAAAATTTGTGCTATAATACTTATATATGATAACAAATTTGTTATCAAAAACATATGATATAAGGAGATTATAGATGTACGAAGTGGTACTCTACGAAACTCCTGCAGGCTCAAAACCAATAGAAAAGTTTATGATGGAATTATCAAAAAAACACAAAGATGACAATATTACTCAAATTCAAGCTATGCTTGAAGATTTCAAAGAACTTGGATTTGGGCTTAATAATAAAATCAAAAATGCAATTAAGCCATTGCGAGATCAAATTTTTGAGTTAAGACCATCACCATCTCGAATTTTCTTTTTTCATCATATTGATGGTATGTTTGTGCTGCTGCATGGGTTTGAGAAAAAATGTCAAAAAACGCCCAAAAGCGAAATCGATAAAGCCGTAAAGGAAAAAAATAGTTTTATAAAGAGGTATAAAAAATGAAGAAGTTAACAACTATTGATCAGTTATGGGAAAATTTAAAAGCGACAAATGAAAATACTAAAAGATCTATTGAGACTTCTGAAAAAGTTATCAGTATTATCAGAAAAATAACAGACGCTAGAATAAGATTAAATATTTCTCAAAGAGATCTTGCAAAAAAATGCGGCATCCAACAACCGGCATTAGCAAGAATTGAAACATTTAAAATAATTCCAAAAATAAATACTTTAATCAAGATCGCAGAATGTGTTAATATTTCAATAGAGGCATTAAACGAACAACAAAAAAGTAATATTTTGAAAGTTAGTCAACTCGCTAGTGTTGTAATGAATTTATCATATGCAACAGGAAATAATGGAGGATATATATATAACTATGGCAACAATTAAAAAAATGACAATAATAACTAATGAAATTAGTTTAACAAGTAATAATTTACCTGACGGAAATTTTCAGGTAAAACCGTATATAACAAGAAGATTTGGCAAGGTTCAAGAAAAAGAAAATGAATATGGTGTTGAAATGCAAGTTGCATTTAAAGATGAACCAGAAAATAGATTTCCAATAAATTTAACAATTAGAATTACTGGATTGTTTGAAATAGAGGGTGATGATGTCGAAGAAATTAATAATTTCCTTAAAGTACAAGGAGTACAAATGGTATTCCCGTATTTAAGAAGTATGGTATCTAATATCACTTCAAGTGCATTGTTGCCATCAATTATGTTACCAATAATTAATCCTTTCGATTTTAAAGACGAAGAAAAAGACGACTAAATAAGCCGTCTTTTTTTATTGTAAATTGGTGCAACCGAGATGATTTGAACATCCGACCTATCGCTTAGGAGAATAAGCAACCGAAAATAGTGCGATTTTTCTCCTAAATTGCTTTAATTTATCTTATCACAAACTGTGCAAATTAGCAAAATAATTTATGTGATTTGTTTTAAGTTTTGCAAGATTCAAAACTTAAAACAAAAGTGTATGAAAAAGTATGAATAAAATCTGACGACTAATTCTCATTAAAAGGAGTTAGTATGTTTATAGATCATGAAGTCGTTTATGGATTAATAACGACTATGCAAAAGCAAAAAGGTGCAATAAGAGTTCCGCTAACATTACAGGAGTATATTTTAGAATATTTAAAAGAAACTGACCCCAAAAACAGAATGAACGGAGTAAAAGCAAAAAACGCCGCTCTTGTCTTTGGATTACTTGCAAATGAATTTTATCTCATAAATCAAAATAGGGAGCCACATATTAAAGAATTTTTTATGACTAATGAAAGATGGTCAAAAATAAATGCCGGTAAAGTTATGATAGAAACAGCACTTAAACTTTTAAAAGAAATGAAACTTATAGATTACTATAACATCCCTACCCCAAAAAGTCCATATCAAAAAACACGAATGTTTAGAATAGGCTGGATTACGCTTTCCTATATCGCAACAATAATGGAAGAAAAGTACAAAAAAGAAGACTGCATTGAATAAGTCTTCTTATTTATTACTAGATATTGGTTGTAAATTTAGGCTTTTTATGATATAATTAAATAGGAGATGTAATATGCTTAATGAAATTGAAAGAGTAATTTCTTATATAGCGGCATGTTTAATACACAATAAAAAGTTCTATCATATTTATGCTCTTGAAAATAATAAATATTTTGATTATAGTTTTTCTGGATATAATGTTTATGATTATTCAAGAGAGTGTTTTTGTAGCATATCGAAACTTTCTCCTTCCAAATATAATATATTTGATTATAAAATACAAAATTTTATTACTTTAGATTTAAATGGGAATAATTTTAGCGGATATGATTACAAATCATCATCTTTTTATAATGGTGTAATTAATAATAACATTATAACTTTCTTTTCATATAAAACAGGTAAATATACTAAATATTTAGTGTCATAGTAGATTGACTTAGTCATAAATTGTATGTATTATTTAATTAAGGAGTAATAAATGATTAATGTTGAAGCAGTTTGTAACGAATTAATAAGACGTTCATTATATGAAAATATTGAACTTTCACCTCTTAAACTACAAAAATTGATATATTTGATACATGCTTATGGATTATCCGAAGAAAAAAAATTATTTGATATAAAATTCAATGCTTGGAAATATGGACCTGTATGCGATCAAATTTACCAAGAATTTAAAAGTTTTAAAGATAAGAGTATAACTAGTTATGCTCAAGATGCAAAAGGAATAAGTTATTTTCCCAATTGGGAATATAATGGCAACTCTTTTTTGTTAAGTTGTGTAAATAAAATCTGGAACAAGTATAAAAATTTTTCAGGAGGTGACTTAATTTCTTTAACTCATCAAAATGGAAGTGCATGGTCTAAAACGCTTTCAAATTGTCCTATTAAAGAAAGTGATATAAAAGATGATGTATTAAGGGGTTTATATTAATGAAAAAAGAAGAACAATTGATAGACGAAAAATTTTCCGAAGACGGAAAAGAAATTACACCTAAATTAAAAAATGAGGTAACTCCAACAGAAGAATTAAATCCAGTCATACCAAACGGTAGTCCTTATGAAATTAGAGATGTATATTACAGTCAACTTTTAAACAATTATATCCAAGAATATGGCAAAAGAAGAAAACAAATAAAATGGATGAGAAATTGGTTGTTTTGGTTAATGTTGGGCTTATTGTTTGGAATAATAATTTCTTGTGTAGTACTTTTCTTTGTAATTCTTTGCAATTTCAACTCTACTATAAATGAAATTGTAGGTTTAATAACTGTATGTGTTTCTTTTATCTCTACAATAATAACTATTCCAGTTATCATTGCAAAGAGTCTTTTCCCTGAAAAAGAAGATAATCAGATAGTAGATGTCTTAACAGCTTTAATTGAAAACGATAATAATATAAGAAATTCTGGCAACAAAGAAAAAGATAGCGAGTAATGACTTGCTATTTTTTATTCCTAGTTATTAATTTTATTAAATTTACAATTTGTTCAAGTTCAAAAGCATCAAGCTTGTTTAGTTCGGAGAGCAAGCCTTTATATTCAAGTGGGTATGTGGTTTGGGTGTCAAAAAAGTCTGAGAGAGAAATCTCAAAGTAATCACAAATATTGATTAGTCCTTCCACCGATGGCATACTGCGACCATTTTCAATCTGATTTATGTACTCGCTACTTTGTCCGAGTTCAAGACTCATACTTCTAGCCGAAATATGCTTGGCATTTCTTAAAGTTGCAACTCTTTTACCTATAAAAAACTTATCTATATTTTCCATATTACAAGTTTATACTATGCACTCTAAAATAATGCATAGTTTTTTTATTAAAATACTTGCTTTATGTTCCTAAAATATGTATAATATATTTATACATACTGAAAGCGAGAATTTATGATATTATTTGACAAAAAATTAAGATTTTGGCTATTAAAAGACGGTGGAATATGTTTGAAGCTTACCTTATAGTCTTTTTGATGATATTTGGTGGTGGAGGTGCATTGTTTTTTGTTATTTTAGGGATAATGAATGCCATACCACCTATAATTAGACTTATAGAAAAATTAAATTTAAAAATAATAGGAGTATTAGATACAATGGGAAACATTAATGTAAAAGAAGCAAGTAAGAAAAATGAGAGAAATATTGTTATTATCGGCATGCTTGGGATATTTGTATCACTTGTTATGCTTGGACTGTCTATTTGGTTTTTGATTTCACAGATAGATGCAGCAAACAAGGCAAAAATAAGTGTCGGTCCTGCAATTGGCGGGTTTATTGGAATGTTAGTAGGAATTGCTCTATTTATAACCTTAGGTGCATTGCTATATAGTAATGCAATAAGAAATGTACACATTAGGAATACTATTCATAATAAAGTAGACAAAACCCAAAATAGTAATGACAATTAATATAAATATTAAATATATTTTATATAGTAATGTTTATACGTAGTTTTAAAGTGATATACACTTGATTTTAAAGATTAAAGCAATTGCATTATAAAATCTATTGATTACAACTTAATATCAAAAATACAGTAATATACACTGGAAAAATAAGGAATTTAATATATGCAACGAAAGATTAAAAAAGAACTGAAAAGAGCAAATTTTTATGGCTAGTCATCTCGACTAGCCTTTTTTATACATATTTCTACTTGATTTGACAATGTTCGTGGGCGGATTTGAAAAGTCATGGTTAATTTTTTCGATACAAACTTTATACAATTTTAGTGAACGCGAAAAGTTCTCAGATAAAAAGGAGGTGTGAAATGAAGAAGTATAGAACTATTAAAGAGTGTCATCAGTTAATAAAAACAGACGACCCTAACTCAGCTATCAGCGAATATTTTATTCGTGATATGTGTCGTAAGAAACAAGTCCCTTGTTTGAAAGCGGGCTGTAAGTATTTAGTCAATTATGACGAACTCATAAAACTATTAGAAATAGCATAAAAGGAGATTAAAAAATGGCAACTATAACTGAACATAAGTTAAAAAATGGTAAATCGTATACTATTCAAGTTAAAGCAAATGGTAAATTTGTTTCTACCACTATTAAAGCACCGGAAAATATGCGACAAGCAGAAATCACAAGATATATCAATCGTATGGCGGCGGAGTTTGAAGAAAAAGTTAGGACAAGCCCTAAAATTGATAAACAAGATATTAATTTTAGTGAGTGTGCCGAGCAATGGTTAAATGCAGGACAAGGCTCAAAAAGGCAAACTTACCTAATTAATTGCGAAAGTATTATTCAAGATTTAAACAAGTTTATAGGCTCAAAACCTTTAAATGCTATTACCCGTGCTGACTGCGAAAAGATTTTCATATATCTTAATAATCGCATAATTGAAACATCACGAGCAAGACTCATAAAGCCTATTGACGAGTTTTTAGTAAACCAAAAGATTGGACTCGTAAGCGAAGAATGTGGTTTTAATCGAATTACCTTGCAAATGTTAAGAAAAGGCAATTTCGTGCAAATTGAAACTGCTACTACCCTTGCCAAATGTTTAGGTTTTAAATTAACGGATTATTTTGAGATTATAAAAGAAACAAGACTTTATTCAAAAGAAAGTAAATTAAAATACAGAAGAACCCTAAATGCAATTCTAAATTATGCAGTTGAAAACGAATATGTTAATAGAAATGTAGCAAATTCTAAGTCATTAAAAAATATGATAAGTGGACAACTAAAAGAAAAAGATATATTGTCATTGTTGGAAACAAAACAATTAATAACTGCAATAAAAAATGAGGATAATATAAAAATAAAAACTGCTGTTGCAATTTTGTTCTATACAGGAATGAGAAAAAGCGAGTTATGTGGGCTTGAATGGAAAGATATTAACCTATTTGAACATAAAATTTCTATTAATAGAAACTCAATTTTTATTCCTAGAAAAGGTCTAATAACCAAAGACCCAAAAACGGAAAAGTCTAAAAGAACTATAAAGATATGTAATTATTTAAATGAGATTCTGATAGCATATAAAAATTGGTATGCAAATGAAAAAGAACGATTGGGAGATTATTTCAACGATTGTGACAGACTTATGGTTTTAGACAATGGAAATCCAATTAATCCAGAAACAGTTAATCATTGGTTAACAAAACTTTTAATTAAAAATGGAATAAGAAAAGTTACCCCGCATTCATTAAGACATACACATATCACTTTGCAACTGCGAGACGGAGTGTCAGTAAAGGTAATTGCAAGAAATGTAGGACACTGTGATGCAAGTATGATTTTAAAAGTATATTCACATTACTTGGCAGAAGATGAAGACACAACAGCAAATTTATTTGATGAAAAGTATTGTTAAAATAAAAAAAGCCCGTAAGGGCACAATTGGTGTTCCCGCCCGGACTCTAACCGGGAATCTTCGCCTTAGGAGGGCGCTGCGTTATACGATTACGCCACGAGAACATATTAAAATTTAAGTAAAAATCAAAGTTGTATGAAGAATTAGTATGAAGATTTTATTTTTACTTTTGTTAGATATTGCTATATTCCTTTATATATAAGGAGTATAGCAATTTCATAAAATGGTAGGACATAATATTAGGAGGGCTCCGTAATATCCGGTTTTACTACGAGGTCATGCTTTGTGCTTGTGATACAAGCACATTGTTTTTTTTACTTGTTATGTTGCACCAAAAATGTTTATTGCTTATGCCCACAATGTTCACAAAATTTTGCATCTTTATCAATTTCTTTGCCACATTCTTTGCAATATTTATGTTCTTCGCTTGGTTCTTCTTCACTGAGTCCTTTTTTCACTGCGCGAGCAACTTTTTCAGAGGTTGGTGACATAATATCCCCATGCATCTCCGAAATATCTTTAAGGTCTTCTTTACTTTGAGAAATAACATGTTTTTGCGCCTTGATTTGAGCCTTTGCAATTGAGGTTGAAAACCCGATAAAAGCAGCAACAAAAGAAAATATGATGAGCGTTATACCACCAAAGCGCACCCCCATGCTTGACGCTTCTCCAACCTTAAAAACTGTCATCGACAATACGATAAGCACGATGCCTGCAATCAGCATGATAAGTGACAATATTCTAAGCACAATAAAAATTTTTGGCAATTTTTGTTTTTTGTTTTCTTGTTCCATATCCGCTCCTTTATAAAAATATATCACATATTCATCTTTCAAGTCAAATGTTGTAAGTTAAGACAAGCAACTTTCTTCACTCTTTTGACAATGATAAGAAAAAAATGTATACTAAATTATATGAGACGCTTTTTTGGAAAAAGAGAAAATGAAAAATATTTTTTGATTGAGGGCGATGAATTTTATCATTTGTCAAAAGTTTTGCGTGCAAAAGAGGGCGAAAAGATTGTTGTTTGCTCAGGTGATGATTATGAGCATATATGCACTATTGAACAAATGGGCAAAAAGGAGTGTCACTGTTTGATTGAAAAGACCACACTCTGCCCTGCCAATCCAAAAAAAGAAATTGTGCTTTTCCAAGCCTTGCCAAAAAAGGAATATCTTGACAACATCATCCCAAAGGCTATAGAACTGGGCGTGCACAAAATTGTCCTTTATTTGATTGATCATTGTGCAGTAAAAGATATAAAAAGAGCAAGAGTGGATCAACAAGTGCTCTCTGCTTGCAAACAATGCGAAAGATCAAAACTGGTTGAAGTGACCGATCCTATGCCTTTTAAGAATATGCTCAAAAGTCTTGACGAATTTGAAGTCGTTTTGTTTGCCAACGAAAAAGAAAGGAGCAAAAAGTTTGATCCAAGTATGGTGAAAAACAAAAATAAAATTGCAGTTATTGTTGGCTGTGAGGGTGGATTCACAAAGGAAGAAATTGCAGAAATTGAAAAACATGCAACCTCTATCACCTTGGGCGCACGCATACTTCGCACTGACACAGCATCAACAGTTATGATCGGCCTTGCAAGCCTATTTTCAAATAACTAAAAAAACTAGGGTGTCCCCTAGTTTTTTTATGCACTTGCGATCCAATCTTCAATTAGATCAGCGGTGTTTGGAAGTTGATCTGTCATCCCTTCAAAAATCAAATCTTTTTGAATAGGATTTCCGTTGTTCATGCCATTGAGTATAACCCAGTTGGCGAAAGTGCCGGTCGTGACATTCTTTATTCCATTTATTATTGCATAACAACTTGAAATTGACGCTGGTATCCATAAAGAGCCATAATATGTGCCAATCGACTTGTTGGTTGTCCCTTTGAAATAGCAGTCTGCTATCGCCATGCCAGTTGAAGCACCCCCAACCAAAGTCCCTACTTCTGTCACTGATGAACCTCTTGCTGATATTAAGCCTTCTGAATATGAAGTTGTCAAACTTCCACCATTTGCAGCGCCACCAAGCAGTCCACCAACACAGCTTACGCCGGCTACATCCGCTGTGTTCACTGCTCCTTCAACTATGCAATTTTGCACGAGATAGCCTGCAATTCCACCAGTATAAGCACCAATATCACCTTCAACTGTTGCGGTATAGGAGTTGTAAGCACCAGAGATGCTGATTGAATAGCCATAACCAATAATTCCGCCAGTGCAATCATAAGCAGTGACAGTGCCAGTATTTGCTACCCCCGAAAGTGATCTTGTTGCCACCACACCCTCAGTGCCTCCAACAATGCCACCAACCCTATGAGTGCCTGAAATATTGCCATTGTTGATTGTATTTGAAATTGTGGTGCCACGTGTCAATTGACCAACAATTCCCCCTACATTTGTCGCGCCGACAACATCGACATAATTTCTAACATTTTCAATTGTTGCTGACCAAGCATATCCTGCAACCGCACCTGTTGAATTATCAAAACCATTGACCTGTCCACTGATGATTGAGAAATTCTTTATCACTGCACCTGAATCTACAAGTCCAAACAGACCATACTCAGTGTTCTTGGCAATTCCGCTCACATTGACATTTAGATTGCTGATTGTGTGTCCTTGTCCATCAAAAGTTCCCCTGAAACCTGTGCTAGTGCCACGCGCTCTTCCCATTGGAAGCCAATCATAACCAGCAAGATCAATATCGTCTGTCAAAACAATATGGTCATAACTTTCCTGTCCTTGAATTTGAGTTTTGTATGCAAAGTATGCAAGTTCTGATGCCGTTGACACTCGATATGGATCTTCTTCCGTTCCACTTCCTTCTGGCTTGGTATAATGTCTTGCCCATGTGTCTTCCCATATTGCCCTTATTGTGACATCACTGCGAGGAATAACAAAACTGCCCGCCTGTGAAAAATCTGCTCCATAGACATAGTCATTGACAATGATCACGCTTTCAATAATGCCTTCAAAATATCCGCCTGCAGGTGTTGTAGTTGTCCAACCAGCCTCTGCACCAATGAATATCACATTTGATGAATAATACCCAATCTTTCCAGAAGAAAAGTTTGCGCTTTTTCCTTCCATAACACCATCTATAAACAGCCTCACATTGTGACCATCGAAAGAAAAAGTAAATTCATGCCAACCCGAAGATAGTGATGCCCATGATTTGGATGTGGTCACATATTTGTAACCAACTCCGCTGTCATACACAGGAACCTTAATGTTGCCGTTACTGTCAGTTTCAAAATTCCATCCACCACCTTCTGTGCAAGAGATAAGGTGCATGTCTCTTGAAGAATACAAAGACCAATTGTCCATATATGCAATGATTGAGACTGTGATTTTGTCAGTATGCATTTGCTCTCTTCCAATGGCAATATAATCGTCAACACCATCGAAAGATTGTTCTTCCCAAAGATATTGTGTTTCTGTCACGGTTGCGTCACCACTTGTCACCTGCCAACCTTTGAAGGTATAGCCCGTTCTTGTAGGAGTTGCAAGATTGATCATGTCTCGGTATGTTACCGTTTGAGTTGTGGTTGAAGAGCTTCCGTTTAACGTCCCACCATTTGGATTGACAGTGACGGTGTAATCTTCTCTTGTCATGCGGATGTTGATGACTGCATCCAAAGCCCCTCTTCCAGCTGGAGGGCGAGAGTAGTCGGCCTCATATGTATAAGTTCCATCCCCATTGTCAGTCAAAGTGCCATATGTTGCTGAAATAGAATCCATGAGATACCCTTCTGCCGGTCTAATATTTGAAATTGTCCAACTTTCATAAACATACAATCCCTTAAAGGCTTGGTCGGAGCCTGTGTAACTTTTTCCATTGTAAGTTTGTGTCATTGTTCCACTGCGATAATCTTGTGCATTTTCATGTGACCAAATATTGATATCAATCTCATAAAGACTGTTCACAAGATAAGGGAATCCTTCATTTGCTCTGCCATCAACACCCCAAATAGAAAAATCCCATTGATAAGACATATCAGCGTTTTCCCAATTTGAAGTGTCTTCAAAAAATTCAAGTGTCTTGAAAGTGTTGATATTTAGAGATGCCCTATATTCAGCCTGTCCAGAAACATCTACACCTTCAATTCCACCAGTTGAAGAAGAACAACTTCCACCATAATAATTATTTGTAGATTCCATTGAAGAATCTCCAATAATGCCACCCTTTGTTGTATTCAAAACTCGTGCAACTTCACCTGTATTATAACAAAAACTTGCCCCACCATAACCACAAATGCCACCTAACTTTTGTGTCACAGTTATTCCATCATCGCCTGTATATAATTGTCCATTTATTGTGCCAGTATTAAAACAACTTCGTATATCAGCAAGTTCAGCAGATCCACAAATTCCGCCAACATTTTCATATACTCCTTTGACCGTTCCTGTATTAAAACAATTATATGCTGGAGCAATAGTTTCGCTGCCTATAATTCCCCCAACATTTCTATAGCCTGAAACATTGCCTTTGTTATAGCAATTTTGAACTATTGCAGAAGTCCCAATCCCAACTATTGCTCCAACATTTTCATAACCTTGAACAAAGGAATTTACTATGCCCAAATTTTCGACTGTGGCAACATGACCGGACAACAAATTTCCGCCAAGTACTCCAAATAAACCTGAGTCAGAATACTCCGCCGTATCTCCAGATGGTGTGAATAGACCTGAAATTGTGTAACCATTGCCGTCATAATGTCCTGAAAAATATACTGCTGGACTGCTTGTTCCAATAGGATCCCAATAATATGCTGACAGGTCAATGTGATTTGTCTGTCTAAAATATACATCGTCATAATAATACATACCTCTTTCTGCTGGTGCACTCTCTGAATTCACCATGTATGCCAGATATGCAAGTTGCTCAGCATTTGAGATGAGATAAGGATCACTTTCTGTCCCAGAACCGCCACCAAAGGATGTGCCACGGCGTCCTGAATCTGTCCATGATCCAGAAGTGCTAACTGTTGGGCTTGTCGCAAAAGTTGTTCCGGTGTCACTATCTGGTTTGAGAGAAGGGTGTGAATTGTCTTTTTCACCAAAAAGTAGAATAGAGCCAACGCAAGCAAAACATACAAAAAAGGCTGAAAAAAGCACAGCCATAATTTTGTATTTTTTCTTCCTTTGTTCTTCCACCTTTCGCCCCTCCTTCCTTTTATTATGTTTCAGTAGGCAGTAAAATAGTCAATATTCTTTTTGTAAAGTTTAGCACCCCCCTCCGCAAAAAATCAAGCAAATTTAATATATTGTCAATCACTTTTTCGCTTTATTTTCCATGACAACGAGACTGCTTTGTCGATAAAAGACGATTGCGACATTCTTCGACAAAATTATTGTATCACAAAAGACTTCTTTCTATCAAACAAATCGTCAAAAATATGCAACAAAAAAAAGGCTTATATTTCAAGCCTTTTATTTTGAATTTTTCAAGAAATTTGAATATTTTGGATAAGAATTTTCACCAAGTGCTGATGAAATTTCTTCAAGTTTTGCTTTTGTTTGTTTATCCAGTGTTCTTGGCGCTTCCGCTTTGATCGTGACAAGCATGTCACCATAACTTTCACGATTAAGCACTTTGACGCCTCTGCCTTTAAGACGCATAACCGTTCCACTTGCAGTAAGTTCTGGAATTGTGAGCAAATATTTGCCTTTAAGAGTTGGAATTTCCACCTTTCCACCAAGGATGGTTGTTGTGAAAGGAAGATAGAGATCAAGCAGTATGTCTGTGCCACGCCTTACAAGCACCTTGTGAGGTTTGACAGAAATACGCACATTAAGATCGCCGTTGACACCTTCTCTCGTTGGAGCATTTCCCTCACCCCTCATGCGAAGAGTTTGTCCATCATCAATTCCAGCAGGCACTTTGACCTTGACTGTCTTTGTGCCTCTGTTGTAACCCTTTCCTCCACAATCAGGACATTTTTCCTTGATGATTTTTCCAGTTGCGTTACATTTTGGACAACCTGCTTCACGAATAGTTGTGCCAAACATGGTGTTTTGTTGAAATCTGACCCTTCCTGTTCCACGACATTCAGGACAGGTGGTAAACTCTTTCCCATTTTTTGCACCTGTGCCTTTGCAAGATGAACAACTTTCTATCTTTGAAAGAGTTATGTTTTTCTCACAACCAAAACATGCTTCTTCAAAAGTCAAAGTCATATCGACAATGATATCTTGTCCACGTTCTTGCACTCTGGCAGATGTTCCACCGCCACCAAAAGCAGAAAAAATGTCAGAAAAAATATCAGAAAAGCCTCCGCCACCGCCAAAGAAATCACCAAAACCGCCACCAGCACTGCTTCCGCCACCAAAAGGATTCCCTTCGGCAGAGCCAAACTGGTCATAGTTTGCTCTCTTTTTTGGATCGCCAAGCACCTCATAGGCTTCGTTGATTTCCTTAAACTTGCTTGCGGCCTCTTCTGTTTTGTTAAGATCTGGATGATATTTTTTTGCAAGCCTTCGGTATGCCGATTTTATCTCGTCCTCGCTTGCGCTCTTATCAACTCCCAAAATTTTATAATAATCTTTGTTTGCCATAACTTTCCTTTTTATTTCTCAAAAGAGTATGAAGGGGCTGTTTTTAAGCCCCTACACAACTTCTGTAAAATCATTATTCAACATCAACTACTGGATCTTCCCCATTGTTTCCGTCATTTCCGTTTGGAGCAGAGCCGTCACCATTTGGAGTTGTTCCATTTGGGTTTTGAGATTGATACATCTTGCTTACAATGCCATTTGATGCATTTGTGAGTTCATCAATCGCCTTCTTGATCACTTCAATGTCTTCGCTCTCAAAATCTTTCTTTGCTTTTTCGATTGCTTCTTGAAGATTTTTCTTGTCTTCTTCGCTTATCTTGTCGCCATTGTCTTTGAGCATTTTTTCAAGCCCATAAACAAGGTTGTCTGCTTGATTTTTTGTTTCAACAAGTTCTTTTCTCTTCTTGTCTTCCTCAGCGTGAGCCTCAGCCTCTTTGATTGCTCTTTCGATATCTTCTTCTTTAAGGTTTGAAGAAGCAGTGATTGTGATGTTTTGTTCTTTGTTTGTGCCAAGGTCTTTTGCAGAAACTTTTACAATACCGTTTGCATCAATATCAAATGTTACTTCGATTTGAGGAACGCCTCTTGGTGCAGGTGGAATATCTGTAAGTTGGAATCTTCCAAGAGTCTTGTTTTGAGCAGCAAATTCACGTTCACCTTGAAGAACATGGATATCAACACCTGGTTGATTGTCAACTGCGGTTGAGAAGATTTGTGATTTTCTTGTAGGAATTGTTGTGTTTCTTTCAATAAGTTTTGTAAATACTCCGCCGAGTGTCTCAATACCAAGAGAAAGTGGAGTTACATCAAGAAGAAGCACGTCTTTTACTTCTCCGCCAAGAACGCCCGCTTGAATTGCGGCACCGATAGCAACACATTCATCTGGGTTAATGCCTTTGTATGGCTCTTTGCCTGTGAATGATTTAACTGCTTCTTGAACGGCAGGAATACGAGTTGAACCACCAACAAGAACGACTTTGTCAATTTGCTCTTTGTCAAGTTTAGCGTCAGCAAGTGCTCTTACTGTGCAATCGATTGTTTCCTTAACAAGATCTTCTGTGATTTGGTCAAATTTTGCACGAGTAAGTTCATATTCCATATGTTTTGGGCCAGTTGCATCAGCAGAAATGAAAGGAAGTGAAATTGTTGTTTTTGGTGTTGCTGAAAGGTCAATTTTTGCCTTTTCTGCGGCTTCTTTGAGTCTTTGCATTGCAAGTTTGTCTTGTGTAAGGTCAATGTTGTTTGTTGCCTTAAATTCTTCAACCAAGAGGTCAATGATACGATTGTCGAAGTCATCGCCACCAAGACGAGTGTTACCATTTGTTGAAAGAACTTCAAATACGCCATCACCAATTTCAAGGATAGAAACGTCGAATGTTCCACCACCAAGGTCATAAACCAAAATCTTTTGGTTTGCATTTTCACCTTTGTCAAGTCCATAAGCAAGTGCAGCAGCGGTAGGCTCATTGATAATTCTGAGCACTTCAAGACCAGCGATTTTGCCGGCATCTTTTGTTGCTTGACGTTGTGAGTCATTGAAGTATGCAGGAACTGTGATAACGGCTTGTGTTACCGCTCCGCCAAGGTAACTTTCAGCATCTGCTTTAAGTTTTGAAAGGATCATTGCAGAAATTTCTTGTGGAGTGTATTCCTTTCCGTTGAGTTTAACCTTGTAGTTTGTTCCCATCTCTCTTTTGATAGATTGAACAGTGTTGTCAGCATTGACAATGGCTTGACGTTTTGCCACTTTGCCGACAAGTCTTTCGCCTTCCTTTGTGTAGGCTACAACAGAAGGAGTTGTTCTGTCCCCTTCTGCATTGGCAATAACGGTTGGTTTTCCGCCTTCCATAACTGCCACACATGAATTTGTTGTTCCTAAGTCAATTCCAATAATTTTTCCCATAATTTTAATCCTCCTTTTTATTGACTATGACTTTTGCGTAACGAATAACTTTACCGCCAAATGTGTATCCTGCCTGATATTCATCTAGGATAACATCATTTTCTTTTTCTTCATCTCTCATAACGGCGATAACATTATGAAGATGTGGGTTGTAAATTTGTCCGATTGACTCAATTTTTTCAACGCCGAGGCTTTCAAGTGCTTGAACAATTTTTTCTTCAATCATCTCAACGCCTTCCAAGATTTTTTCATCACTTATCATCTTTTTCGCCTCTTTGAAGGTGTCAAGACATGGCAAGAACACTTCTATCACTGACGCCTGACCTGCCACTCTTGCATTTTTGACATCTTCCCCAGCATGTCTGCGAAAGTTTTCAAAGTCGGCTTGAATTTGTTTTGCAAGAAGCAGATATTGTTCGCTCTTATCCTCAGTCTTTTTGATCTCTTCTTCATGCTCATCACAACCGCAACATTCAAACATCTCTTCCTTTTCATCATGGCAATGATCGCATTCGCATTCATCATCGCAGTGACAGTCTTCACAATCACATTCATGATCTTCGCCATGGCAAGAGCAATGTCCTTCTTTGCAATGACAATCATCCTTGCATTTGTCATGTTCATCACAATGGCAATCTTTTTCGCAATGGCATTCGTCATCACAATCATCGCAGTGGCAATGTTTTTTGAATTTCTCTTCTTCCTTTGACAATGGCCTAATCTCCTTTTATATTTTTCAGTCCATCAACCACAACTTTAAGCGCAGAGGCTATGCCTGCATAGTCCATTCGCTGTGGACCAATCACACCAATGGAAGCAAGTTGTTTTCCTTGCACACAAATTGGTGCTCTCACCACAGAAACCTGTTCTCCCTCACCGACATCAACCTCAATGTTGCCTTGTTTGTTTTCAATCTTCAAAGCATCTTGAAGTTTTTCCTCGTCGTCAAGAATTGACAGAACCTTCTTCGCCTCTTCAATGTTGCCGTTGTTTTCAAGCAGTTTGGCACTGCCCTCACGGCGCACATCAAGCAGTTTTTGGTGATTGATTTTTTTAAGACCACCAACAAGGGTGTCAACAATTTTTTGGAAGGCTTTGATTTCACCATGCATACCGCTTTTGAATTGGTCAATGTTTTCAATCATAAAGCCAATTGTTTCGCCCTTGAAATTTTTGGTGAGATAGTTTGACGCATCTTGGCAGTCGCTCGCATCGGCATGCAAGTCAATGGTGTCTGTGATGTAACCTGCGCTCGTGCCAATAAGCACCATGATTTTCTCTTCCAAAAGAGGAATGATTTTGATATCTTGCAAGATAAGATCCTCAATGCTGTCAAGCATAACAACCGTTGGATAGTTTGTTGCTTTGCTGACAATTTTTGCAATGCCAGAAATGATATCAGTCAAACTCTTTGTCTTTGAAGATATCAAATCTTTGACCTCATCAAGTTCGCTATCCGTTGCCTCCACCCCTTGGAGCAGATTTTCAACATAATAACGATAACCTTGTGGCGTTGGCACCCTTCCACCAGAAGTGTGAAGTTGCCTTAGATAGCCCATTGCTTCCAAAGTGTTAAGTTCACTTCGCAAAGTGGCAGTTGAACACCCAAGGTCAGTGACATCTTTTATGCCACCACTTGTGATGGGTGCACAATCTTTGATATACTCTTCCACAGCCATGCAAAGTATCTTTTTTCTTCTTTCAGAAAGTTGCATTTTCTCACCTTTTTTCGACTTTGTTGGCACTCTTTTGTTTTAAGTGCTAGCACTATTATATGCAGTTTTGAAAAAATAGTCAACATTTTTTGCCACTTTTTCAAATTTTTTTTGAAATTTTTTGTTGAAAAGCCAACTTTTATATATTGTTATTTTTATATTGAAATATATTTAATAAAAAAAGACGCCTATTTTGCGTCTCTTCTCAAAATATCTCCTGCTTTCAAGTCATATGGGCAATTTATTGTGACAATGTCTTGAACACGTTTGCAGTCATCAATTTCATTTCCTTTGCCGTCAACAATTTTTTCAATCTTAATTTTCTTTAAGAAAGCATCATTTGGCGATAAGATTTCAAGCACGTCACCCTTTTTGAAGCGGTTTCTCATCTCAATTTTGACTGTGTCATCGTGACTGTCTTCCACCACTTTTGCAACAAACTCAGCCGTCTGGACTGGCATAGAGTCTTCAAGATATTCTTTGTCGTCACTGCCGAAATAAAAGCCTGTTGTATAGCGCCTATGACTGGTCTTTTCAAGTTCTTCTTGCAAAAGTGACATCTCATTTTTCTTGTCTAATGCTCTGCGATAGGCATTGACAACTGAGGCAACATAATAGTCCGACTTCATTCTTCCTTCTATTTTGAGTGATACCACACCTGCTTTTTCAAGTTCTTGCAAATGTTCTATCATGCAAAGGTCTTTGGAGTTGAGGATATATGTCCCTCGCTCGTCTTCCTCTATTGGAAGTTCGTCCTTCCTGCCAACCTCACGAATGGTATATTGCCATCTGCACGCTTGCACACATGCTCCTCTGTTTGAGTCACGCCCTGTCAAATAGTTTGAGAGCAGACATCTTCCAGAATATGAAATGCACATTGCACCATGCACAAAGGCTTCAATTTCCACATTTTCTGGCAAATTTTTGCGTAACAAGGCAATTTCATCAACAGACATTTCTCTTGCAAGCACGATGCGTGTAACCCCCATATCTGCGAAAAACTTGGCAGAAAATGAATTGTTGACATTCGCCTGTGTTGACACGTGAACATTAAGTGCTGGAAAGTTTTTGCGAAGGTAATATATCACTCCAACATCTGAAACTATCACTCCATCAACTTTTGCATCAACAAGAAGTTGAAGATATGGATCAATATTTTGAAAATCGCTATCTTTTGCCACAATATTGAGCGTCACATAACCTTTTTTGCCATGAGCATGCAAAAATTCCATTGCCTTGACAATTTCTTCATCAGAAAAGTTGCCAGCAAAGGCACGAAGTCCAAATTGTTTTCCAGCAAAATATACCGCATCTGCTCCAAAATGAACAGCGGTAACAAGTTTGTCAAAATTTCCTGCTGGTGCAAGAAGTTCCATAGATTTATTTCTCCTTTTCACTATTTTCTGTTTCTGTGGTAAGAGTATTTTGTTTTTCCACTTTTGAAGAAGACTTGTTCCAGTTTATAAGTCCAAAAATGTTTGATATTGTGTAGATTATAAGCACAGCAAGCATTGGCATTGTTTCAAAGTTTGCACTCTGCCCTTCAACGATAGGCAAAAGCCAAATAAGAAACATAAACACATTTGAAAACATAAAGCACACAAATGAAATAGGGCTTTTTCTCATAACAAGATAATTGGCCATCGTGGAAAAGAAACCACATATGCTGGCAAATAAGACGTAAGGGGTGTTAAAATAACGAAGAACAAAGAAAAATCCAATTCCAACTGCAAGAGAAACGCAAATCAAAATTGTCCATTCTTTCCAGCCAATTTTGTGACTCTTGACAGTAAGCCCTTGTTCGCTTTTGCCACGAAACCAGTTGACGAGGGCAAGTATTAAAAGTGGCAAGACAATTGCAACATTGAGTATAAATTCGCCCCAGTTGTTGTAAAGAGCAGATTGAACGATATATAGGATACATTGAATAAGCCCAAAAATGATAGCAACTTTGAATTGTTCTGCCAAAAAACCTACATAAAGTATGGCAAAAATTGAAAAAATGATGGTCAAAGCCGAACTTTTTGCTATTATTGACAAAACAATCACTGCAACAAGTCCAATACTTATATAGGCAATTTCATACCACTTAAATCTTGCAAACATTTCTTGCAACTGCTTTGAAAAGTCAATCTTTTTCATAATTCCTCACAAATCAACATTTGGCTTTGCTGTCAGATCAAGTCCTGCAAATCCAAGTCCATTTTTCATCATATAATAGCCAGCCGAGCCTATCATTGCGGCATTGTCTGTGCAATAACGCAAAACTGGCGCATAAAAAGAAATTCCTTTTTCTTCACACGCAGTCTGCAATTTTTCTTTAAGCCTTGAATTTGCGCCTACACCACCTGCAACAACAAGTTTTCCTGTTCCTCCTTCTTGGCAGGCTCTGACTGCTTTTTCACATAACTCCTCTGTGACAGCCTCTTGAAAAGAACACGCCACATTTGCCTTGTCAAAAGTTTCTCCCTTTTGCTCTTTGTTATGCACAAAATTGACAACAGCAGTTTTAATGCCAGAAAAAGAAAAGTTGAAGGTATGCTTCAAACTGTTTGAAACTGTGAAATTATATTCATTTTTGCCACTTTTTGCAAGTTTATCAATTTCAGGCCCGCCAGGATAAGGCAGTCCAAGCACTCTTGCAACTTTGTCAAAACATTCTCCCACAGCGTCATCCACTGTGCTTCCCACCAAGCGAAATTTGCAATAGTCATCCACTTGCAAGATAGCACTATGCCCACCACTAACCATAAGACAAGAAAATGGTGGAACAAGTTCTTTGTGAGAGATATAGTTTGCCGAGATATGACCATAGACATGGCTTACTGCAATAAGTGGAAGGGAAAGAGAATAAGCAAGAGCCTTTGCAAAGTTTACTCCAACAAGAAGAGCGCCCATAAGTCCCGCACCATAAGTCACTGCAATGGCATCAAGATCATCTTTTTTCACATTTGCCTCTTTCAAAGCCTCTTCAAAGATGTTTGAAATGGCAGTTATATGATTTCTTGACGCAACTTCTGGAACGACTCCGCCAAAACGCCTATGGATTTCAATTTGAGATGCAATAATGTTTGACAAAACTTCCCTTCCATTTTTTACAATCGCAACACTTGTTTCATCACAAGAGGATTCTATTGAAAGGATAAGCACATCTTTTTTATTTTTCAACTTTTCAAACTTGTCTTTTGCTATTTCAGAATAAGTCATACTGGCATTATACCAAACATACAAAAAAAAGGCAATAAAATATACTTTTACTGCCTATAAATTTGAAATATTATCAAATTTTCTTCAAATATTCATTGATAAACTCTTGAATGTCGCCGTTCATAACACCTTGAATATCACTCGTTTCATATCCAGTCCTATGGTCTTTAACCATGGTATATGGACAAAAAACATAACTCCTTATCTGGCTTCCCCATTCAATTTTTTTGATGTCACCACGAATCTGGGCAAGACGTTCAAGTTCTTCTCTCTCCTGCTTTTCAACAAGTTTTGAATAAAGCATCTGCATTGCCATCTCTTTGTTTTGCACCTGAGATCTCTCTGTCTGACAAGCGGTGATTATGCCTGTTGGCAAGTGCGTGATTCTTATTGCAGACTCCGTTTTGTTGACATGTTGTCCACCTGCACCTGATGAGCGGTATGTGTCAATCTTCAAATCCTCTGGTCTGATTTCAATTTCTGGTTTCTCTTCAATCTTTGGCACAACTTCCACACTGGCAAAAGATGTGTGTCTGCGTGCATTTGCATCAAATGGTGAAATTCGCACCAATCTATGCACGCCTTTTTCCGCTTTCAAATAGCCGTAAGCATTGTCACCACTCACCTCAAAAGTGATCGATTTGAGTCCTGCCTCATCACCATCAAGCACATCATAAACTTTCGTTTTGAACCCATTCTTTTCTGCATACATACAATACATACGGTAGAGCATTTCTGTCCAGTCTTGCGCCTCAGTCCCGCCAGCACCGGCATGAAGAGTTATGATTGCGTCATAGCTGTCATATTTTCCAGAAAGAAGAGTTCCCACTCTTGCATCTTCCATATTTTTTTCAAGCAAAGTCATCTCTTGTTCCAGTTCCTTTTCAAACGCAGGATCTGAACTCTCTTCAATAAGAGCAATCAGCGTTTCAATATCATCAATTTTTGAAGCAAGAGATCCAAGTTTTTCAAGTTTGTTTTCACAATGTTTGGCTTTTTTGCCCACTTCCAAAACTCTTTTTTGATCTGAATAAAAATCAGGACTGTTTTGCTCTTCTTTCAGTCTTGCAAGTTCACTTTCAAGTTTAGCGGGGTCAAAGACACTCCTTTATAAAAGAAAAATCTTCCTTCATCTTTTCAAGTCTTGTCTTATAGTTATCAAGTATCATAATTGTTTCTCCTTACACTTTATTTTAACTTTTCAAAGCCTTATTGTCAATAAAAAATATGGCTTAAAAATGTGGAAAAAATCACATTATCAAATATGCAATCATATCATAAAGTGTATCAAGGACGATAAAAGTCCTAATTACACATTTATTTTAGGAGGTTATAAATGTCATTTTACATCAATAACACAAATCCAAACAGACCTGGCCCTATATGTGGAAATGGACTGAACGGAATTTGTGAAAAAGTCCTGATTGAAACCACAAAAGTCTTTGACGCCTGTGTTTCTCAATCAACAGAAAGCGGAATTGTGTTGCCACTTTCAAACTTTAACCCAGCAGGTCCTGCACTCCCACTTACTTATGTTTCAGCACAAAACACACCAAACTCACCAGCCGTAATATCTGATCTTGTGATTGACAGAATTGATTGCACACCAAACTATGCAAATGTAAGTTTGAACGTCACAATTCCTATCACAGTAACATATCGTGACGCAAATGGCGTGCTTGGCACGGCTACGTCAAGTATAACTGTTCAAAAAAATGTTATGCTCTTCGTTCCACAACCATCGCTTAGTCCTGTAAACATCACGGCAACAGCCCTCTTTGCAAGCACAATTGGATCTTACACAGGCGAAAACACATTCACAGTTACAGGATGCATTCAAATCCTTTTGAAAGTGACCGCTGTTGTTGATATCCTCGTGCCATCATATGGCTACCCTGTTGTGCCACCTTGCCAACAAGCACAATCATCACAAAGTTGTCAAGCACTTCAAGATCTGCCATTATACCCAACGGCAATCAACCCAAACGGCACAAGAGTGCAAGGAAATACAAATATATAAAAAAGAAGTCTTACCTAGACTTCTTTTTTTGCGCTAACAAAGGCTTCATCCACAATTTTATCAATGTCAAAAGGTTTGTTTTGCCCGTTGATGTGGAAAAGATATTCAATATTTCCGCTCTTTCCCTTGATTGGTGAATAAGTAAGATTTGAAATATTTAGCCCATTTTCACTGACAAACTTTTCAAATTCTTTCAAAAGTCTTTTATGAAGAGCCTTATCCTTTATCACGCCCTTGCACTTTTTTGCAATGGCCATACCACATTCAAACTGAGGCTTGAAAAGCATACAAATCTCGATATTATTTCCAAAGAGCTCAATTATTCTCGGCAAAATGAGTTTAAGTGAAATGAAAGACAAGTCTCCTATGATCATATTTGCATCTTTGCATAAATTTTTATCTATCAAGCGAAAGTCTTGTCCTTCCAAGTTGACAACCCTTTCATCTTGCCTAAGAGAAGGCGCAAGTTCACCTTTGCCAACATCTATGGCATAAACTTTTTTTGCCCCATTTTTAAGCGCAAAGTCAGTGAAGCCACCAGTCGATGCACCAATATCAACAACCACCTTTCCTTCAAATGAGAGGTCAAACACTTGGTATGCCCTCTTGATCTTGAAGGCACCACGCGAAACATATTCTTCTGCTGGCAGAACAGTTATCTCTTCTCCTTCCACCAAAAAAGAAGGCTTTGAAACAACCTTGCCTCGCACCAAAACACGTCCACTTTTGATTGTCTGCACCGCCTTTTCTCTTGAAGAGCAATCGCCTCTTGCAACCAGAAATTGGTCAAGTCTAACTTTTTCCATGTTTTAATTTTAACATAAAAAAGTGGATAAAAAAAGAAAAAAGCCTGTTTTTTCAGGCTTTTTATTTGTTTTTTAGAAAATTATTCCAAACTTACGAGATAGTAGTAAACTGGTTGTCCACCATATGCAGAAGTCACTTCGCAATCAGGATATTTTTGTGCAAGTTTTTCACAAAGGGCAACAGCCTCTTCTTCACGGATGTCCTCGCCATAGAAGAGTGTGATATTCATGGTGTCCTCAGTGATAAGTTTTTCAACAAGTTTTTCGGTAGTTTCAGAAACAAGTTTGCCTTTTGCCAGAATTGCTTTGTCGTCAAGACCGATTATCTCACCAACGGCAAGGTCAAAGCCATCAACATGAGTGTCACGCACTGCATAAGTCACAGAGCCAGATTTGACACCTTTCATTGCATCGTTCATAGCCTCAGTATTTTCTTCCACTGATGCGTCTGGATTGAAGGCAATGGCAGCAGAAATGCCCTCTGGAACACTTCTTGTTGGAATGATGACAAGGTTTTTGTTTGTAAGGTCATTTGCCTGTTGAGCAGCAAGCACGATGTTTTTGTTGTTTGGGAAAACAAAGACAGTCCTTGCAGGCACTTTATCGGCAGCAGCAGCGATATCTTCTGCACTTGGGTTCATAGTCTGTCCACCAACGATGGTTTCATCAACTGAAAGATCTTTGAAGATTGCGCTAAGTCCATCACCAGGTGCAACAGCCACCATACCAACCTCTTTGATCTCTTCAAGCACATTGGCTTTCTTTTTGAGTTCACGGTTTTGTTCAAGCATGTTTTCAATCTTGATGTTGTAAATTTCTCCAAGTTCAAGAGCATATCCAAGTGCCTTGTTTGGTTCATTTGAGTGGACGTGCACTTTGACGAGATTAAGGTCTCCGATACAGATGACAGAGTCGCCAAGTTCCATAAGTTTTTCTCTAAGTTTGTCAATGTCTGCCTCTGTTGTCTTTTTCTTCATGTTGATGATCATGTATTCTGTGCAGTATCCAAATTGGATATCTCCAAGATTGTTGATGTCTGCAATCACATCGTCAACCGTTTGAGGTTTCTTTTCATCGTCAAATGTAAACTCAAAATCTTCCTCACCCATTATGAGTTTGTAAAAACCTGTGAAGATGACAATAATACCTCTTCCGCCAGCGTCCACAACTCCCGCTTTTTTGAGCACAGGAAGCATTTCAGGTGTTTGCTTCAAAATTTCCTCACCAGTTTCAAGCACTTTTTTGAGGAAGACTTCAAAGTCATCACACTTCTTTGCCACATTGACAGCATTTTCTGCCATAACCCTGATGACAGTCAAAATCGTTCCTTCTTTTGGCTTTGTCACTGCCTTGTAAGCAACGTTTGCACCTTCTTGCATAGCCTTTGCAAAAACTTTGGTTGTCAGTTCAGTACACTTGCCAACCTCAGAACAAAAGCCCTTGAAGATTTGTGAGGTGATAACACCACTATTTCCCCTTGCACCTTTGAGTGCACCCTTTGCAAAAGCATCACTGAGTGCGTCAAAGTTGTTTGTGATGCACTTTGACACCTCATTGACAGCAGACTTCATTGTCAAATACATATTAGTTCCTGTGTCGCCATCTGGAACAGGAAAAACGTTGAGCGAGTCAACGTATTTTTTATTTTGCTCTAAAAGGCCAGCGCCTGCCACAATCATCTTGCGGAAGGTGGCACCATTTATAGACTTAATCATAAAGTTTCACTCCCTATACTCTCACGCCAACGACATGGATATTGACGGCGTCAACAAGCATACCTGTGAAATTTTCAACGGTATATTTCACAGACTTACGCAAAGATTCTGCCACAGCAGAAACAGACACACCATATTTCAAAATACAGTAAACGTCAATAAAAATTCTATTGTCGATATGGCTTATTTTTATCCCTTTTGAATAGTTTTCTTTTTTGAAAAGTTCTTTGGCACTATCAACAATCGATCTAGATACAAGGTCGACCACGCCATAGCAGTCGAGCACAGCATAACCTGCAACAACTCTAATTGAATTGTCGCTGATCGATATGTTTCCATAATAGTTGTTGGTATCGACTGTCAAAGTGACCTCCTATAAAATATCTTTCGCCTTATATACTATACAATATAGACAAAAAAAAGACAACCAATTTGTGAAAAATTAAAGAAAATTTCTTGGTGAAATATTGGAAATATAAAAAACTTGTGAAAAAAGAGTTGATTTTTCTGACAAAAAATGATATATTAAAATGCAAATGTTATGGAGGTGAAAACAATGAGCAGAGTTTGTGAAGTGTGCGGAAGAACAAAATCAGCCGGCAAACAAGTAAGTTTCTCAAATCGCAAATCAAACAGAACATATGAGCTTAATTTGCAAAAAACAACCATCACAGTTGATGGCAAGGAGAAAAAAGTTAAAGCCTGCACAAGATGTATCAAAAAAGCCAAGGCAGAATAATTTGTCTGTTTTTTTCATCGCCTAAATGCAAGGGTGTCACCCCTTGCTTTTTTTGTGCTTAAAGTTTTTTACTTTTGTTTTTTATGTAATCTGCGTAAAAAGAAGCTAAGCCATCGTGGCGCCTTAATGCAGATTATTGTGATTTTTCCTTCTTTCTGTTTTTCCATGGTATAATCTATTCTTCAAAAGCGCAATTTGTTAGCAAAAATTGAAAGAAAAAGCCGTTCAAGCATTTGCCTGAGCGACTTTCCTTTTTTAGAGCAGGATGCAAATCACTCCGCCCTTTCCTTCATTGACAATTCTTCCAAGAGTCTTTCTCATCTTCTTTTGAGCCTCAACTGGCATCATAACCAATTTTGAATTTATATTGTCTCCTATCAGACTGTAAAGGCTTCTACCCAAGATGTTTGTATCCCAAATGGTTGAAGGATCGGCCTCAAATTGATCCATAAGATTTTTTGCAAGATCTTGACTTTGATCTTCTGTGCCAACAATAGGAGTGACTTCTGTCTGCACATCAACGCGCATAATGTGAAGGCTTGGTGCTGTGGCACGGATTTTGACTCCAAACCTTCCACCCTGTTTGATAATTTCAGGTTCATCAAGTTCAAGGTCTTCTCTTCTAGGCTCAACCACGCCATATCCTGTTTGTCTGACTTCTTCAAGAGCCCCTTTGATCTTGTCATATTCACATTTTGCATGAGCAAGTTCTTTGATATAACCAACAAGTTCATAGTCATCATGGATTTCATAGTTGCACTCACGACTAAGCACTTTATAGAAGAGGTTATCTTTTGGTATAACATCAAAGTTGACCACTCCCTCTCCCATTTCCATATTTGAGAAAGTGATAGGGTCAAAACATTCACTTTCTGTGAAGGCAAGACTGCTCTTGTCAACTTGACTAAGTTTGTTCATCTTACTGCCAAGTCTTTTCACTTCGCTTGCAATCTCTGAGATAATGTCACTGTCAAAATCAAGTGCTCTGAGCCACTTTGGCATTTTGACATGAATTGATTTGACTGGAAATTCCATCAAGATATTTTCAACAATCTTGTCAACATCACCCTCTTTCATTTCAAGTGCGTTCATGGCAATGACAGGAACTGCATATTTTTCTTCCAAAGACGCCGACAATTTTTTAGCCTCATTTGAGGATGGATTTTTGGTGTTAAGCACAATCACGAATGGCTTTTTCGCCTCTTTCATCTCAGCGACAACTCTTTCTTCTGCATCAACATAGTTTCCTCTTGCAAGTTCTGTAACTGTGCCATCAGTCGTGACAACAATGCCGATTGTTGAATGCTCGTCAATGACCTTTTTTGTGCCAAGTTCTGCCGCCTCTTCAAACGGAAGTTCTTCTTCTGACCAAGGCGTTTTCACAAGTCTTGGTTTGTCATTTTCAATGTGACCCATCACGCCACTGACAAGATAACCCACACAGTCAATCATTCGAACTTTCATATCTGCATTTGCAATTCTGATTTTTACTGCCTCATTTGGCACAAATCTAGGTTGCGTGGTCATGATTGTTTTGCCATCGGCAGATTGAGGAAGTTCATCAATCGTGCGTTCCTTTGCATTTTTTTCTGTGATGTTTGGCACAACGAGTTTTTGCATAAATTGAGTGATAAAAGTTGACTTTCCCACGCGAACAGGGCCAACCACCCCAATATATATATCCCCGTTTGTGCGAGTTTTTATATCATCATAGATTTCATATTTTTCCATAAGATACCTCCAAGGACATTTCTATCATATGTGTCGCTTGTGGCAAATATAACCCTTTATTTCAAACTTTTTATCTCTTTTATAACAAAAAAATGAGGACTTTCTCCTCATTCTTTTTTATCTTCTTTATCCTCTTGGCTTGAAGAATTTTCCTCTTCAATCACGATCTCTTGCTCAGGCTTTGTTTCTACTTGGTCTTCGCTTATAATCTCCTCACCTTTCTTATGGCAAAAACATTCTTTAAGTTTTTGTTTGAAATCAATCTTGTTTTCACATTTGTGGAAAAGTCTATAAATATTTGCATGGTGTTTTGCAAATGTGAGTGCCACCAAAAACCAAATGATTGCAGTGACTGCCCATGCCAAAGGAAAAGTGGCAAACACCCATGTGTAAATTGTGTATGCAATGGCCATGCCTGTGATGAACATAAACGAGGCAACAGAACCATATCCAATAAAGTAGAAAATGGTCGCACAAAGAATAAGCCATATAAGTCCAACCCAGCCTATTTGACTGAAAAGAAAGATGCCCACAAAACAAGCAACGCCTTTTCCACCCTTAAATTTTGACCAAACAGGGAAATCATTGCCAAGCATAAGAAAAAGCCCACTAAACCAATAAGCCACTTCTCCATAACCCAAAGTATGATCCATCACAATCTTGACAATAAGTGCAGTAAGTCCTGCCTTTATAACTTCTGCAATCAAGGTAAAAAGTGCCAGTTTGAAACCAAAAGAGCGAAGCATATTCATTGTTCCAGGATTGCCACTGCCAACTTTGGTGATGTCCTTTCGTCTTGCGTTCCACGCTATAATTTTTGAAAAGTTGACCGTTCCAATCAAATATGAGATGATTGCTATCAAGACAAATGCCACTGCTATGCTCATGACTTATCCTCCTTTCCTCTTAATATTATTTTTATTGGTGTGCCTACAAGATCTATTCTTTCCCTGAAACGATTTTCAAGATATCTTGTGTAGGCAAAATTAAAAAGCCTTGCATCATTGACAAAAAAGACAAAGGTTGGTGGATTGGTTGAAGGTTGAGTCACATATTGTATCTTCCCCCTTCTGCCATTTCGAAATGGTGGCTCATAATTGAGAATAGCGTCATGCAAAATCTCATTGAGAAGCCCCGTCGTGATTCTTTTGCTGGCATTTGCATACACCTTCTCCACATTTTCCATAATCTGTCCAACGCCAGCGCCAGTGAGAGCAGACACGTAGATTGATTGGAAATAGTCCATGAAAGCAAGATCTCTTGCAAGCAACTTTTCAAAAGAATTTTTGTCATGCCCTTTTATATCCCACTTGTTGACAACAATCACCGATGGTTTGCCAGCCTCATGCACAAAGCCAGCAATTCTCACATCTTGCTCGGTGAGTTTTTCCGAACTTCCGTCAACCACAATAAGCACAACATCTGCCTCTTCAATGGCGGACATAGTGCGGAGCACTGAATAGCCTTCAATCGATTCTCTTTCAACACCTCTTTGACGACGCAATCCTGCGGTATCAACAAGTGCAAAGTCCTTTTTGTTGTATTTGAAAGGGACAAGCACGCTGTCACGTGTTGTGCCTTCAACATTGCTCACAACCACACGTTCTTTGCCAAGAAGAGCATTGACGAGTGATGATTTTCCCACATTTGGTCTTCCAACAATGGCAATTTTGACCTCTTTGTCATCTTCTGTCTTTTGCACTCTCTCCGGAAAAGAAGCCACAATTTTGTCAAGCACATCGCCAAGTCCCTTGCTTTGCATCACAGAAAGTGGCATTGGGTCGCCCAGTCCAAGGCTATAAAACTCATATGTGTTTTCAACCTCAAAATTGTCCAGTTTGTTGACAACCAGAACAACTGGTTTTTTCCTTCTTTTGAGAATAGATGCGACCTCCTCATCAGTCGAAGTGATCCCACTTTTTCCATCGACCAAGAACACGATAACATCGCTCTCTTGCATTGCAATTTCAGCCTGTTTTTTTATATCTGCTTGAAAAACATCCTCACTTTTTGGGTCAAGTCCACCGGTGTCAACAAGCAAAAAGTCATGCCCACACCAATTTGCATCGGCATAAAGTCTATCTCTTGTAACGCCAGGTGTGTCATCGACAATGCTTATTCTTTTCCCACAAATTTTGTTGAAAAAAGTGCTTTTGCCAACATTAGGTCTGCCAACGACAGCAACAATAGGTCTGTGCATAAAACTCCTTTTGTTAAATATTAACATATTTGCCCATTTTTCACAAGCAAATAACTGACCTCAAATATATTTTTTTAACAAAAAAAAGAGGAAAAATATTCTCCTCTTTACACAAGTTTTTCTATAACATCAAGTCTATGTCTTCCCATTTTGCATTCATATCTTGCGAGCATAATATCAAGTGCAATATCACTGCTGTCATATGACCTGTCAAGGTCTGGCAGTTTGCCATCCTCTTCAAAAGTTTCCACCTCTGCTCTCAATCTTTTATATTCTTTGCGATTTGTTTTCAAAAGCCCAATTTCTTCTCTTATTGACTCTTTCACCTCGCCTGGCGACAACTCAAACCTTCTTAAATCTTTTATTTTTTCAAAAGAACTGTTTGCAACACTTTTTTGTGCACAATATTCACTATTGTCTTGCCTGAAAACTTTTATACCTTCTTTATAATTGTCTTCTTGACATCTCAAAAGATGAAAAAAGCGTGCTGACAAACCATATATATCATCTTTGTTTTGAGCATATCTGTCTTTAAGCCTAAAAACAATTTTTCTTAAATTTCTTGAATCGTTTGTAAATCTTAATGCAAATGACATCAATTTCAACATTTTTCTCTACCTCATTTGAAAATTATACCCCCAAAAAAGTCAAAAGTCAATACACAAAATCGCCTTATTTTTCATGACGATTACACTTTTTTCCGCATTTGTTTTTGTAGGGACAATACCTTTTCTTTTTTACCGACTTCCACACAAAAATGACAGAAAAGAGTATAAGCAAGATTGAGCCAACAAATATAAGCACACTCCACAGTCCAAACACTTCAAAAGCACGTCCAAAATTGAAGACCACAAAGGCTAAAATATAGGCAACGACAAATTCTATAAGCGCTCCAATGCAAGCCCATTTTTTGCCTATTTCTTTGCACAAAACTGAAAATGTGGCAAGGCAAGGAAAATAGAGAAGAGCAAAAACCAGAAAGGCAAGCACGGCAGATTGCGAAGAGAAATGTACAGGGTTTTGTGGATCAAAGAGTGAAAGCCCAATTGCCAAGCCTTCCACTCCATTGAACATACCAATTGAAGAGACAATGACTTCTTTCGCCACCAAGCCAGCAATAAGGGCAGAAACAATCCCCCAACTTCCAAAGCCAAGTGGAGTGAAAATTGGTGCAAGCAACCTGCCAAATGTTTCAAGCATGCTCACTCCGCCACTTTTAGGCGTGTAAGAAAAAGTTATTGTAAAACTTGAAAGAACCCACACAATGATGTTCATTGCCACAATAAGCGTTCCCACACGTGACAGGAAAAGAAGACAGTTTTGCCAGAGGACAGAGAACACCCTTTTTGCATTCATCATTCTATAAGGTGGAAATTCTAAGATAAAAGTCTGACCCTTGCTTTTAAGAATAGTTTTTTCAAAAATATAACTAAGGACTATGGCAACAACAACTCCCAAGAGATAAAGCCCCATAATGACAAAGATGTTTTTTGCCCCAAAAAATGCACCGCCAATCACCGAATAAATTGGAAACTTTGCACTGCAACTCATATATGGAGTCAAAAGTCCGGTCTTGATCTTTGCGTTTGGATCGTCCATATTTCTGGCAGTAAGCACGGCAGTCGTTGAGCAACCAAACCCCATGAGAAGAGTATAAACACTTTTGCCTGAAAGTCCAATTTTGCCCAAAATATCTTCAAAAATGAAGGCGATGCGTGCAAGATAACCGCTATCTTCAAGAAGTGAGAGGAAGAAAAACAGAAGTGCCACTTGTGGCAAAAAAGCAAGGATTGAGCCAAGTCCACCAACTATTGCAACGCTTGTCAGTCCAACAATCCATGAGTCGGCACCAAACTGATTGGTCAGGAAAGAGACAAGCGGATCACCAACAAATTTTTCAAGCAGAAAGGATAACCCGTCACTCAACCACGCTCCGATTGAAAAAAATGTTAGATAAAAGGTAAGCCCAAGCAGTAATAGAAATATTGGAAGAGCAAGAAACTTGTTCATAAAAATCTTGTCAAGTTTGCTTTTGCCATAGACATTTTGTTTTGCCGAAATATTTTTGCCAAGCACTTTGTCAATAAAGTCAAACCTCGCCTTTGCAATCTCTTCCACTTTGTCAGGGATAGTTTTATTGTCAAGCCCAAACTTTTTTGCCACCTCGCCATCACCTTCCAAAAGTTTAAGCGTAAAAAACTCTCTCTCTTTCTCTGGAACTTTTTTCATCTCTTGCAAAGATGCAACCTTTCCTAAATCAAACTTTGCAAGATATGGCAACTTTTTCTTATCTTTCGCTTTGAAAGAAATGATTGCTTTTTTGAGAGGATCAAGTGCTTTCTTTTTGTCTGCCTGCAAAAGCACAATAGGACAACCCAGTTCTTTTTCAAGTGAAGAAAAGTTGATTTTGCATGCACCTCGCTTGCCCATACGATTGACAGCCAAAATACAGTTGCACCCAGCCTCCAAAAGACAAAGGGTGAGATATAAATTTCTCTGCAAATTGTTTTCATCACAAATATTGACAATCAGCCTATCTCTGTCTTTTAAGATATAGTCTATTGCCACCTGCTCTTCATAACTCAAACTTGTCAGTGAATAAATTCCTGGCAAATCGGCTATCACAATCTCTTGCCCCTGAAACTTGAAAGAGCCAACTTTTTCCTCAACCGTCACGCCATGCCAGTTGCCCACATGCTCATGCGCACCAGTAAGAGAATTAAAAAGAGTGGTCTTGCCAGTATTGGGATTGCCAACCAAATTACACTTTATCATTCAACCATCACCACCTTTGCCACATCACTGCGAAGAGACAAGCAATATCCTCTTATGTCAACAAGCAGTGCTTTGCCAAGCAGTGACTTTCTTGACAGCACAATTTTCTGTCCCTTTGTCAGCCCAAGTTCCAAAAGCCTGCGTCTGATTTTAACTGGCGCATTTTCAAACCCTGCGATTCTGTATGGTTTTCCTATTTTTGCTTGCAAAAGATTTTCCATACAAAAATGTTATTTTGCTTGTTTCAAGAAAATTCACAAATTAAACATTTTGATTGCTTTGAAAATCAAAATATGCTATAATATGTCAAGGAGATAAACAAATGAGATGTATATATTGTGGTTGTGAAGAAAGCAAGGTTCTTGATTCAAGAAGCACTGACGAATCAAATGCAATCAGAAGAAGAAGAGAATGCCTTAAATGTGGAAAGAGATTTACCACATATGAAACTATTGAAACAACGCCTGTTTTGGTCATCAAATCAGACGGATCAAGACAAAGTTTTGACCCATCAAAGATCAAAAAAGGTATTATCAAGGCCTGTGAAAAACGCCCTGTAAGCGCCCTTCAAATTGAAATGATGGTGACAAATATTGAAAAGAAAATTCAAAACAGCATGCTTCAAGAAATCAGTTCTTCACAAATCGGTGAGATGGTGATGGAAGAACTTAAAAAAGTTGATGACGTGGCTTTTGTCCGCTTTGCATCAGTTTACAGAAAGTTTGCAGACGTCACATCTTTCAAAAAACTTCTTGACGAAATGTAAAATATTTTAACCACCAAAAAACGCAACATCGGTTGCGTTTTTTATTTTTTCTTGCTTTGCGACAGTGCATACGGATTTTCTGGCACTCCCTGCCCACTCAGTTCAACCAAAATCGTGTCTTCACCAATTTTGGTGATACATCCAAATGGTATAAAAAGTTGAGTCGTGCCCTTGAATATATTCCAGCCCGACTTTTCACCCGGCACAATGATGCCAAGCACACATGCACTTTGCAAATCAAAAGCGATGTCAACAATATGTCCAAGTCTACGACCATCAAGGACATTGACAACTTCTTTGCATCTTAATTCCAAAAATGTTGCTTCCACATATAAACGTTATGCATATAAAGACAGAATAATTCATTTTATGACAAAAAATCTTTTATAGATTTTAGCGCATTTTTTTCAAGTCTTGACACCTGTGCTTGACTTATACCTATTTCTTCGCTCACCTCTACCTGAGTTTTGCCAACATAATATCTCATCAAAAGAATTTCTTTTTCTCTTCCAGAAAGAGTTTTGATTGCATCTTTTATTGACAAATTTTCTTCGATTGCCTCATCGGTATTTTTTGTGTCAGCAATCTGATCAAGCAGATGAATTGTGTCCACGCCATCTGAATAAATTGGCTCGCTAAGAGAAACTGTCTCACTTATTGCATCAAGTGCAAAAGTGACAGTTTTGAGAGGGACATTGATATGCGAGGCAATTTGATCAAGGGTAGGCTCAGTTGCCAAAGATTTTGAAAGTTCTTCTTTTGCCTGCAAAGCCTTGTAAGCCACATCACGCAAACTTCTCGACACACGCACTGAATTGTTGTCTCGAAGATACCTCTTTATCTCACCCACAATCATAGGCACGGCATAAGTTGAAAAGCGAACATTCAAACTTTCATCAAAATTGTCGATGGCTTTCATAAGTCCCACGCATCCAACTTGAAACATATCATCAGCCTTATCCCCTCTTGCCCCAAAACGATGAAGGACAGAAAGCACCAAACGAAGGTTTGCCACAACAAAATAGTCTCTTGCTTTCAAGTCTCCACTTTTGACCTTTTTCATCATTTCCACAAGATCAGCATTTGACACCTTTGGCAATTTTGAGGTATCCACCCCTGCAATGACAACCTTTGAAGACATTTCTCTCCCCTCCCATAAGTTTCAAAGACTATCTTTTACTAAGAGGCAAACTTCTATTCTGTTATGACAAATTTAGACAAAAAAAGTTGATTAAATATTTTTACACAATAAAAAATAAAAGTGCCAAAAAATATAATTATTGACACTTTTTTCAGTTTTAATCAATTTTTTTCAAAAAAATCAAAGTTTTTCGATTTGAACACGCATATCATCAAGAATTTTCTTTTCTATTCTTGAAATATAACTTTGGCTTATGCCAAGCCTGTCAGCCACTTCCTTTTGCGTGAACTCTTTGTCGCCAACCAGCCCATATCTCAAAAGCATAATCTCTTTTTCTCTTCCTTTAAGTTTGCTGATCAACGAGCGGACTGTGTGCATGTCAAAATCATCATCAATCATTTTTTCAGATGGATCATCCTCTTGCAAGATATCTGACAGAAGCAGTTTGTTACCCTCTTTGTCAACATTGAGAGGCTTGTCAAAACTGACATTTTTTGTCAATTTTGCATCTTTTCTTATTTGCATCAAGATTTCATTTTCAATGCAACGGCAAGCGTATGTTGCAAGTTTGATGTTTTTCTCCAAACTAAAAGTCTTGACCGCCTTGATAAGTCCAAGCGAACCAATAGATATCAAATCTTCAAATTCAATGTTGCAGTTTTTGAACTTCTTTGCAACAAAGACAACAAGCCTGAGGTTGTGCTCAATAAGAAGGTTGAGAGCATTGTCATCCCCTTGCGATTTTGCAGTAAGAAGTGATTGCTCTTCTTCGGAAGAGAGTGGCTCTGGAAGTTCTGTCGCACCATAAATATAGCAAACAATGCTTTTTGGATCTTGAAATGAAATTTTGTGAAAAATCTTGTAAAAGAAAAGTTTAATTTTGAAAATAACTTTTTTCATAATCACCTCCTATAACAACTCGCCATGAAGCAAAATCTTTTTGCCGAATGCTTTTTCAAAGCCAGAAAAGGAAAGCCCCAGCATGGCATGAGAAAAACTTTTTTTAAGGCCTTGACCGACAAGTTCCAGACTGCCAACTGAAAATACAAGGATTTGCGTTCCACTTGCCACTGTGGAAAGTTTTATGTAGTGTGCGTTTTCAAGCTCTGACAAATCAATTTTTTTTAGCAGTGCGTTCAAGTAATCTATATTCTCATACAACTTTGAAAATATGTCGAAATTTATAAGCACAACAGGCTTTTTTGTCACAGGATCATAAAGAAGGTTTCCGCTGTCGAGAAAGCCCTCTTCTTCAATCTCTTTATCTTTTGCTTTTATCTTGACTTTGAAAGAAAAATTTTCAATTATCTTTTGCCTGTTCCTATAAAAAATAACTGCTTTGAAAGCACAAAATATGACCACACTTGTTCCGACAACGGCAACAAGTGGCAAACTGCCAAGAGTGGATGAAAGCGCATAGCATCCTCCACCAAACAGAAAAGTCATTGCCAAAAAAGTGATATATCTATACACAAATTTTTTCAAAGGTTTGACATCAAAAGAGAGGCTCACCATGACAAGTGACAGAAAAACTTGTGCCAAGATTTTTGCATATAAAGGCAAATAAAGCCCTGGCATAACAAGAGCAATCGTTGCACCGATCAAACTTGACAAAAACCATAACTTAGGTTTTTCTTTGAAAAAATAACCTGTAAGAAACAAAATAAACGAGTTCAAAACAAGATTAACAAAAAGCGACAACTCAATATCAATCGTCATTTCTCACCTCACAAAACAAGTATAAATGAGGCTGGAAAGATAGCAAAAGATTATAAAGTCGAAAAATGTTCAATCATCGCAAATAAAAAAGAAAGGCTTTTTTGCCTTTCCAATTTTAGTCAAATGATGGCACTGGGTATGTGTCAATACCAAGAAGAAGTGCAACTTGTTCTGAAAAATATACAAACGCTTTGCAAAGAGCAAGATATGATTTGTAAATTCCTCTCAAATTGCCAGCATTATATGTCTTCAAAATGAGACTATATTGTGTTTCTGACAAATACTTTTTCAAAAACTTGTGATTTTTGCCAGTCGAAGGTTTGTCCTGCGTTGAAAGTGTCACATAATAATCTACCATTTTCATCAGTTCTTTTCTAAGCACGTTGTCAATATGTTCAAGACAATAAAGTTCTTGTTTTCTAAAATAGCCTTTCAAAACATACAGCGAAACCCACCAAAACTCGTTGCAACAAGCAAGATAGTCCTTCTTGCTCGGCTTTTTGCTCTTCCAAAAATCTTTCGCTTTGAGTTTTTTAAGCAATCCATTCTTGTCAAGCAAGACTATAAAAGGCTCTTCTTTCATATCGCCATCTTCAAGATGAGAAATTGTGACAAAGTTGAAGTCTATTCTATGCCCTTCTTTGTATTGCACCAAGAAATGATATTGATTGGAAGAATTATCCTCACCACCAAAGATCTTGACATTGTCAGGCTCTTGCATGATCATGACTTTGCCAAAGGTCTCAATCCAAGATTTGTCTTTGATGACTTTTTTTGTGTTTTTGACCACAAAAACAACGTCAAAATCACTATATTTGTCAGTCTCCTTGTTTCCAGCACGAGAGCCAACCAAATATAACGCCAAAACGTTTTCGTCGTCACGTGCAAACTTTTTGAGTTTTTCTATCATTTCATCACAGAAGGTTTGATAACTCTCATCATCTCTTCTTCTCTTGTCAAATATGTGCATATTTTCACCCCTTGTCATAAGTAAAAAAGAAAAAATCCGCTTCAAAGCGGATTTATGCTATTTTTTGTTTCTTCTGAGTTTTTCAATCCATGGTGGCACAGAAGAAGGTCTTTCAACATCCACTCTTGATGATGCCATATCATTTTTTGGTGTGAGGTTAACCTCAGGTTTTTCTTCTTCGGCTTTTGCCTTAGCGTATTGACTGAACATGCTTCTTGCAGAAGGCATTTCTTTTCTTTGTCCCATATCGCCAATATTTTTTGCATTTGCCACTGGGTTGTCTTTTTCCTCTTCTTTGCTCTCTTCTGGTGCTGGGAATCCAGTTGCAATAACTGTGATCTCAACAGCGTCTTGCATATCTTCTGCAATGCTTGTTCCAAGAATGATATTGCAAGATTCATCAACAACTTCTCTTACAAGAGCAGCAGCCTCTGCCAAATCGTCTTGTGTGAGATCTGCCCCACCTTTGATATTGATCAAAAGACCGGTTGCACCTTCAATGGTTGTTTCAAGAAGTGGGCTGGCAACGGCTTGTTTGACAGCATCAAGTGCTTTGTTGTCACCTGTGCCATAGCCAATGCCCATATGAGCAAGACCTTTATCTTTCATAATTGTTGAAACATCGGCAAAGTCAAGGTTGATAAGCCCAGGATAAACGATAAGGTCAGAAATACCTTGCACGCCTTGACGGAGAACATCGTCAGCAAAGCGGAAAGATTCTGCAAGAGGAGTTCTCTTTGGAACGATTTCCAAGAGTTTTTCGTTTGGAATAACAATAAGTGCATCAACATATTTGCGGAGTTTTTCAATGCCCGCTTTTGCGTTTGCCGCTCTTACAGGGCCTTCAAAGTTGAAAGGCTTTGTGATAACAGCAATCGTCAAAATTCCCATTTCTTTTGCGATCTGAGCAATAACAGGTGCTGCACCTGTTCCTGTTCCACCACCCATACCAGCGGTGATAAAGAGAAGGTTTGTCCCTTTAAGCATTTCGGTGATATGTGCCTTGCTCTCCTCTGCCGCCTTTTGTCCAATCTCTGGTTTAGCGCCAGCACCAAGTCCTTGGGTCAATCTTTCACCAATTTGAATTCTTGTTTCAGCCTTTGAAACCAAAAGTGTTTGACGATCGGTGTTGATCGCAACAAATTCGGCAGAACTTACCCCAGCATCAATCATACGATTGACAGCGTTGTTTCCGCCACCGCCGACACCGACAACTTTGATTTTTGCAACTGATGTAACCATATTGTTATCCATAAAAACACTCCTTCAAGTAATTTTACAACTCTATTGTAATACTTTTTTTATTTTTTTGCAATTAAACTACACATAATTTTTGAAAAAATGTATAAATTTTCATTTTTTTATGCTTTTATGCATTCTGTTCACCATTCAAAGCGGATGAGACTAGCGAATAAATGGATGCAAGTTCTGGCTTATCCTTGCCAGGCAATGGTGGAACGCCATAAGAGATGTTTCTGCCAAGGCATTTTGCAAGGTAGTCTCGCCCGCCCTTGATCTTGCTCACCCCTGCTCCGCATAGATAAACTGGAAGATATGGGATATATTGGCTTGAAAAGAGTTGCAAGCATTTTGAAATTGCACTGCCTATTGTATCAATGGTATATCCAACCACATCATTTGCTTGATTGAGAGGAATTTTGACAACTGTGCCCACATCTGTGGTCAGTTCATAGAAATCTGACGCCTTGCCTTTCAATGAAAGCACAACCTGTCTTTTAAGCCTGTCCGCCTCTGTCAAAGAAAGGTCAAATGCCTCCGCCAGATCATTGGTAATAAATGCCCCACCTATTGAGAAAGAGGATAGATTGACAAGTCCTTCCCCTTTGACAACAGCAACAGATGTTGTCAAGTCACCAATATCGACAAGCAAATTGAGATCTTCACGCCCTTCCTTTGTTATAACAAACAGCGCCTCAGCAAGTGGCTCAGATATGTATTCCACACTTGAAAACCCAAGTCCTGCAATGATATTGTTGAAAAGATCAATAAATTCTTTCCCTCCATAGATGATTGAAAGTTGGCAACTGAGAGAATTTGCCACTTCTCCAACAGGATTTGCCACCCAACGATTATCGTCGATTTTGAAAGAGATTGGATTGACACTGACAATCTCAACTCTCTCGCCTTTTGCTTTCTCACCAGCAGAATAGAACATTGAGTCTATGTCTGATTGTTTGATTTTTCTTCTTTCTCCAAAATTGATAAAAGCAGAAGTGGAAACGACAGATGAAAATTCAGAAGGCACACCGATATAGACCTTTTCCTCCCCTTTGCCGAGGGTATAATCAAGATCGGTCAGCATTTGTGAAAAGATAAGTGAAAGTTTTTCTCTGTCAAGAAATCTGCCTTCATAAAAGCCATCATAATCGGTATCAACATGATTTTTGATGATAAATGTGTTGTTGACACCTTTTTTTGCCACCATTGCACGAATTTTTGAAGAGCCTATATCAAAGACAAGCATAAAATCGTTTTTCATAATCCACCCATATATTTTTTAATAGTGTAATAAAAAAAAGAAAGTTTGTCAAACATTTGGCATACTTTCTTGTGGCTTTATAACAGAGAAATAACAGTTTTCTTGGTCGAGATAATAATTGTTTATCTCAACAGTCGCATTTTGCAAAAGTTCTTCTGTCCAAACGCCAATGCTCTCATCACTTTGGTCAATAGGCTGACCTATCAAAGAAAAGATTTGAGAATACACCTGCATAAGAGTCGCCATCTTTTTGTTAAGGATGATATCAGCGTTCAAAATGCGGTAAGTTTGACCATTGAACATATGCACACTTGCGACAAAAACATCTCTTTTTGAATTTTGATCATATTCGGTAGAATAACTCACTCTTTCGATAATCGATTGTTGTTCAAAGAGCAGTCTATTGTTTTCAACAAGCGCAGAATAGATATCAATATAATTTTGCACCTGCAAAAAGTCTCCTGCCTCGGCATTTTGATTTTCAACAATCACATTTTGCAAAAGTATAGGGTTGTCCGTGGCAGAAGAAAATGTTTGCACTTTTTCAAGCACTTTGAGATCTTCATCACAGATGAAATAGCCACCCGCGCTCTCAACTGCATAGACCTGTTGTCTTTGTGCGCAGTTTATCACAAAAGTGTTTGGAAAAACTGTTTCTATATTGACAATTTCAAGGCTTGGATATGCTTTTTCAAGACGTTCAACATATCCTTTTTTGCTGTGAAAAAAGACTGACCTTCCCATGCCGATTTCCCCTTTTTGAACAGCCTCCTCAGCTGTCAATGAAATTGTGTGCGAAGTCAAGAAATTGATTTGAACAGTTTTCAGCGAAAAAACAGTGAAAGACAACGTCACCAATATGCCGACAAGCGCAATAATCACTGCAAGGGCAATAGCCCATTTCTTTTTTCTGCTCACTCCTCAATCCTTTTTATATCTGCCCCGACCTGAGACAAGATTTTTTCGATCTGATAGTATCCCCTGTCAATATACTCCACTCCACTGACAGTCGTGTAGCCTTCTCCGCGAAGTCCAGCCATCACAAGTGCCATACCTCCTCGCAGATCAGCAGAGGACACCTCTGCTCCAAAGAGTTTATCCTTTCCGTGCACAATGCAAACATTGTTTTTGCATCTTATGTCTGCTCCCATTTTTTTGAGTTCACTCACATGCAAAAAACGAGACTCAAACAAGTTCTCCTCAATCAAAGTATAGCCCTCACACACAGAGGCAAGCGCCATTATTTGAGGTTGGAGATCTGTCGGAAAACCAGGATAGACAGCCGTTTCCACTTCTCCAAAAGTGGTAAGTTTGCCATCAGACCTTATTTTGATTTTATCATTTTTTATATCATAAAAGCAAGCAGTTTGTTTGATTTTTGAAAGAAGGGCTTGATTGTGATAAGGCAAAAAGTTTTCAATCTCAACATCACCACCACACATTGCCACAGTGAGAAGAAAAGATCCTCCGCTTATGCGATCAGGTATTGTGCTGTAAAGACATCCATGCAGTTTGCTCACACCTTCAACTGTTATTTGGTTTGTGCCTGCACCCGATATTTTTGCCCCACACTTGTTTAGAAAATTTTGAAGATCGACTATCTCTGGCTCTTTTGCACTATTGAATATTCGCGTTATCCCTCGCGTCAAAACGGCACCCATCATTGCGTTTTCAGTTGCCCCAACGCTTGGAAAATCAAGCACAATGTCAGCCCCTTCCATCGCACTTCCGTTTGCATAAATATACCCATTTTTTTCGACAATTTTCGCTCCAAGCGTTCTCATCGCAGACAGGTGAATGTCTATTGGTCTTAGTCCAATTTCACACCCACCGGGATAGGCAATCTTTGCAATTTTTGCTCGTGACAAAAGAGGCCCAAGCGCAAATATGGATGATCGCAGTTTGCTTGCAAGAGGCGACAAAATATCATGTGCTGACAAATTTGTCATGTCAACCACGAGGTTGTTTTCTTGCCATACCACGCTTCCACCAAGACTTTGCAATATCTTGCACATATTGACAACATCGCTAAGAGGTGGCACATCTTCAAACACCACTTCTCCTTCCACCATAATTGCTCCTGCAAGCAAAGGCAAAATGGCGTTTTTAGACTTGTCAATTTTTATCTTTCCATAAAGTTTTTTCCCGCCATTTATAAAAAGTTTTTGCATAAAAAAGCCCCCACAACTTTTTATGTGTGGAGGAGATCAAATGTGCATAAGTGGAAAGAATGTCGTGCTTAACACATATTTTAAGCAAATTTTTGTTTGTTTTTTCACTTTTATTTAATTTTTCTTTTATCAAAAATGTGGATAAATCATCTCGCCTTTTTTCTTTTTACTTTGAAAAATGAAATGTTGAAAATTTTTCCTTGCGATTTTCTACTTTGACGCAAAATGTTGAGACATATTCCAATGCCTGCCATAAACACCATAACGGAAGTTCCACCACTTGAAATAAATGGAAGAGGAAGTCCTGTTGGTGGAATTGATCCAGTAACAACTGCAATATTGAGAAGGGTTTGCACGCCTATAATAAAAGCCACTCCGCAGGCAAGCAAAGCGCCAAAGCGATCAGGTGCATTAAGTCCAATTTTTATCAGCAAAATGACCAAAGTCAAAAAGACAATCATAAGTGCGATAAGCCCAAAGTAACCGATCTCTTCCCCTATTATTGAAAGAATGAAATCTGACTCTGCAAATGGCAAGAAAAGATATTTTTGCCTAGACTGAAAAAGTCCAACACCAAACCAACCACCCGAGCCAAGTGAGTAAAGCGATTGAATGAGTTGGAAGCCCTCACCTTGCGGAGACGCCCAAGGATCAAGAAAGGCAAGCAGTCGTTTTAAGCGGTAAGGCTCCAAAAAAATAAGGAGCGGAACAACGGCTATCGCAGGAATTGAAAACATCAAAGTGTGCTTTTTGCTCATTCCGCCGATTATAAGCATGAAAAGTGTGACAAAAGCAATGCACATAGTCACGCTCATGCTTGGTTCGAGCATAATAAGCAGGCATAAGCCTCCGCCCACCAATAAAACTGGCAAGATACCTTTAAGAGTTTTTGCTTTTTCATGATTGTCAGCAAGATGAGCAGCACAAAAAATGACAAGTGCAAATTTGGCTATCTCAGAGGGCTGAATAGAGAGTCCGAAGATAGATACCCATCTCTTTGCACCATAACTTTCTACCCCTAGACCAGGGATAAAGACAAGCACCAACAAAATGGCAGAGCCTGCCACAATAACCCACTTATATTTTTTCAGTTTATGATAATCAAAAAAGGTGAAAAAGAGCATTGCACATATGCCCATAAGCACACCCATAATTTGTTTAACCAAAAAAAAGTATTGGTTGCCATAATGATACTCGGCAGAATAACTGCTTGCGCTGTAAACCATCAAACAACCAAAAGAGGTGAGAAGAAGAACGATTCCCACAATGGAGATGCTATTTTTGTCAATATTCAATCTTTTCATAACAATCAAACATGATCTCCTTAAAAACTTCACCACGGACGGCATAAGAGGCAAACTCATCAAAACTGGCACAGCCAGGAGAGAGCAAAATCACTTGTCCCTCTTCCAAATGGTCACGGACGAAATGAACACAGGCTTTCATAGTTTTGAAAAGTTGTGGGTTGTATCCAAATCGTTTGGCGCAGTTGTAAATCTCTTCACCTGCCTCGCCAAAGCAATAAAGTTTTTCAAATTCATATTTTTTTGAAAAAAAGTCATCAAAATTGATATTTTTGTTTTGTCCTCCCATCAAGAGAACAAGCCTTGCTCCACCCAGTGCTTCAACAGCCATTTGTACAGAGGAAATATTTGTGGCTTTGCTGTCATCAAAGACGTGCGCCCCTTTTGTCTGTCCCACATATTCAAGCCTATGCGGTGGAAGTTTGTAGGACAAAATACCTTGTCTTATCACCTTTGCTTTAACTTTAAGTTTGACGCAAATTGCCACAGCAGCCATGACATTTTCCAAATTTTTGAGTCCAAAAAATGGTATATCACTGCAAGAGATAATTTTCGTTTTGTTGAAATAAACTGCATTATTTTTCACAAAAACACCCCTGCTAAGCATTTTTTTTGAAAAATAAAGCACTTTTTTTGATATTTTGAAAGACCTTGCAATTTCATCGTCAAAGTTAAGCACAACCTTTTGGTGACGCTTTGCAATTATTTTTCGCTTTACGGCGATGTATTCTTGATAAGTCCCATGCCTGTCAATATGATCAGGTGCAATATTCAAAACGCAAGCAAGTCCTGCATGAAAATATCTTGAACTTTCAAGTTGAAAGTTGGAAACCTCACAAACATAAATGCTGTCTTTTCCGCCCTCTTCACAAACAGAAGAAAATGGCAAACCAATATTGCCACAGGAAAAAACCTTCTTTCCACTTTCCTTCAAAATTTGATAAACCATAGATGTGACAGTTGTCTTCCCGTTCGTTCCAGTAATGCCAATAATCTTTCCTTTACAAAAAAAGTAAGCAAGGTCAAGTTCGCTTATAATCGGTGTCCTCGTCAGTGTAAAATGAGAAATTATTTCATTGCCAAGTATTTTTACGCCAGGGCTTAAAACCACAAAATCATATTTATGAAGTGTTGGATTTTTATCAAAGGCAAAAAATGAACCAAACTTGTCTTCATCGTCATAGAAACTTACGCACGCCCCTTTTTTATGCAACAACTTGCAAGCAGACTGTCCGCTTGTTCCCATGCCATAAACCAAAACTTTTTTGCCTTTGAAATCTCTCATATCACCCCTGCAACAAACATATAGCCAAGTGTGCAGCAAAGTCCGCACACAAGAGTTATTACTATATATATTGTCACAATTCGGTTTTCATGCACTCCAAGTTTTTCAAAATGATGGTGAAGCGGTGCCATTTTGAAAATACGCCTCTTTGTCCTTTTATAATGTGCCACTTGCAATATATCAGAAAGTACACTCATCACAAACATTATTCCAATGATGGGCATAATTAGTTCAAGCCCAGAAAAAACGGCTATGCCTGCAATAAGCCCACCAAGTGCCAAAGAGCCTGTGTCACCCATAAAGATTTTTGCAGGGAAAGAATTTACGCACAAAAAGGCAAGAATTGCACCCACAAAAGCAAAGCAGATAAGTGCAAGACTATCAAACTCAGAAAGTAAAGCAAGAATTATGCCAAAAAAGAGCAGATAAACACCACTTACGCCACCTGCAAGTCCATCAAGCCCATCAGTCAGGTTGACAGCGTTGGTGACAGCCACAAAGAAAAGAATGATAAAAGGTATGATGAAAAGACCAAGTTCAATTTTCAGTCCAAACAAATCTATGCTTGTCCCCACTTTGAAATAAATGTATAGTGCCACAATCAAAGAGATCCCAACCTGTCCAATAATTTTTTGATATGGCCTTAGTCCTTCATTTTGATGAAATTTAATTTTTATATAATCATCAAGAAAGCCAAGCAGTCCATATCCAAGCATGACAAGAAGGACAATCAGCGGAACAAAAAAATCTCCATCAAAAATAAAAATGAGGCTGACCGCCATTCCAGCCAAAATAAAAATCCAGCCACCCATTGTTGGCGTTCCACTCTTGTCCATATGCTTGTCCACATAATGCAAAATAGTTTGATTGATTTTCAACTTTTTGCATAGATGGATGACTGGAAATGTCAGCAGAAGGCCAAGGCCCAGTGCTGACAAAAATGCAATTATATAGTTTACCATATTCCTTGTTCTCCCTTCTTTGTTTGACCCAGTTGCTTTCGAAAATACTTGTAAACTGTGTCAAAGTCGTTGTAAGGAACCTTTTTCCCCATTATATCTTGATATTTTTCCCCACCTTTGCCTGCAATAATCAATGTGTCTCCTTTTTGGCATTTTGAAAGTGCATTTTCAATTGCAACCGTGCGACTCTCTTCCACTTCATAATCGCCGTGCATCCCCTTTTCAATTTCAGAAATAATATCACGAGGATTTTCAAACCTAGGGTTGTCACTTGTCAGAAAAACATAGTCTGAATTGTCACTTGCAACCTTGCCCATGATTGGCCTTTTTTGTCTGTCACGATTTCCGCCACAACCAAAAAGTGTCAAAACGCGACCCTTTGTAAGTTCTCTGGCAGTCGTTATCACCTTTTCAAGACCATCAGGCGTGTGAGCATAATCAACAACAACATTGAAACCTTTGCATCTTATCACATTGAAACGCCCCTCAACTGGCATAGCCGTGCAAAGAGAAAGTTGAATAAGATCTTTTGGCACACCAAGTGCTCTTGCAACAGTTATGCTTGCAAGGGCATTTTCCACATTATATTTGCCAATAAGGTTGGTTTTGATATTAAAAATATCATCAAGACAGTTGCAAAAAAATGTGGTATTGTCAAAGTTTGAATTTATTGAAACGGCAAATGTGTCCGCAGGGTTGTCAAGCCCATACCACAAAATAGGCACATCAACATTGTCAATCAAGCACCTTGCAAGTTCATCATCAGAGCACACCACTCCAAGTTTGATATGCTTTTTGTCAAAAAAGTCCAGTTTGGCCTTGGCATAAGTTTTCATATCACCAAAAAAGTCAAGATGATCTTCTGTGATATTTGTCAGCACACCCACTTCAAAGTTTATTCCATCAAGTTTATTAAGTGCAAGGGCATGTGCTGAGGCTTCCATAACAACATATTCAACGCCTTCCTCTTGCATCTTGGCAAAGAGTTTGTGAAGAAGATAAGGATCAGGCGTTGTCATGCCAGTATCAACAACTTTGCCATTGAAATGAGCCCCCTCTGTTCCAATAACTCCAACATTGAGTCCAGCACCTTTCAAAATTTCCCCCAAAAGATGAGTTGTGGTGGTCTTGCCATTTGTGCCAGTCACTCCAACAATTTTCATCTTATCGCACTTCTTCCCAAAAAAATTTTTGCTTGAAAGAGCATAAGCCTTTCGAGCATTTTCAACTTGTATGCAATTTTTAGTGTTTTTGCTATCTGAAACAACTGCCACTGCCCCCTTATCAAGTGCCTCTTGCACAAAGTCGTTTCCGTCTGAATTTATACCTTTAAGACAAATGAAAAGGTCGCCCTCTTTGACACTCCTACTATCAATACAAACATCTCTGACCTCAACGTCAGAAAATTTATCTTCACTTGTCACCCCTTCCAAAACTTCACTAAGCCTCATCTTTCACCCCTTTATACCATTTTAGTTTGCTTTATTTCATTTATAACCTTTCATCTAAAAAAGGAAAATATAGCCCAAATTTGTTACTTTTTTACCATTTTTCTCAATACTAAAAGTATTTTTCACAAATTTCGATAATTTCCTTAAATTTTATGTGTATTTTTATTCATTATTTTGCATATTTATTATTTTTGCTTATTCTACAATACTGTTCAATCGCAGAAGAAGAAAACTTGTAAACTTGTTCTTGCTTATGCTCATATGCACATATTGCCTCATCAATAAGCAAGTCTATTTCATCTCGAAATGGTGAAGAAAAGAGGTTGAATGCAAGGGATCCGGGAATAGAGTTGACTTCATTGAGATAGAGTTTATTTTTGCCTTTGTCATAAAGATAGTCAATCCTGACAACACCATCACATTCAAGTGCTTTATATGCACATATGCTCTCTTTTAAGATTTTGTTTTCAAGATCGTTGTCTATTTTTTTGTCAGATTTTTGTTTTGTGGCAAGATATTTTTCATCAAAAGAATAGATCTTTCCTTTGTCAACCTGCTCAACCTTGCTTGTAAGTGCATGCCCGTTGACTTTTACCACGGCGCAACAAAATTCCTCAGCATTTTTCAAAAATTCTTCAACAAGGACTTTGTCATCAAAAGCGAATGCCTCTTGCAGTTTTGTTTGCAACTCTTCAACATCGTCACATAAAGATATACCAACACTGCTTCCAAGTCTCGCTGGTTTTATAATCAGCGGAAATTTCAACTTTTCTTTTATCTTTTGAACCGTTTTGAATTTATTTGACAAAAAGTCGCCTTGAAAAACTTCTATAAATTTGACAGAGTCGATCTTAAAAGTTTTAAGCAGTCTTTTTGTAAGTGCCTTATCCATACAAATTGCACTTGATGCCACTTTGCAAGAGGTATAAGGCACAAAAGAAGATTCAAGCACCCCTTGCAATGAACCATCCTCACCGCCCTTCCCATGAGTGCAAAGAAGAGCGACATCAACTTTATCCTGTTTTTTGAATTTTCCATTGCTCTCACACATAAGCACTGGGCTTCCTGCCAAAAAAGTCACTCTCTTCTTTTTTATTGCCTTTTGCTCAAAGTTCAAAAAAGTTTGGCTTTCTCCAAGATTTTGTGCCGTCCACCAAACACCATTTATATCTATATATATAGGAATTATGTTGTATAATTTGGACATATTTTTAAGCGTCTGCTGAGCAGTGATCACTGAAATATCATGCTCCACCGTTTTTCCACCAAAGATAACCGCTACTGTTTTCATTTTTTACCTCCTTATGAAAAGTTGTCTGGCAAGTCATTTTCAAAAAGCACAACACAGCCTGATGTTGTCAACTTTGCAAGAAGGGAGCGTTGTTCTTTTCGATTGTTTGCAAAAAATATTTTCTTTTTGTCAAAATTATGTGAGATTGCGCCTGATAAAAGATAATTTTTGTTTGTTTCATTCATTATGATGATATAATCGGCAACATCTGCTATCTTTGCCCCCAGTTTGAAGTTTGCCTCAGAGCCTTCCCTCCCAAGTTCAACAAAGCCAGGCGTAACCACAATCTTTTGTCCATCAAATGATGACAACACTTTGAGTGCCTCTTCTGCGCCGATTATGTTGGAGTTGTAACTATCATCCAAAATGACCACCTTGCCACTTCGCATAAGTTCAAGCCTGTGAGAAGTTGGTTCGAGATGTTTGATTGCCGAGCGAATATCTTCCATGCTTATTCCCAAAAGATAAGCAAGAGCAGAAGCAGTCACAATATTGTTGATGTTTATCTGTCCAAGCAGTTTTGTTGAGACTTTGATTTGGTGAGAGTCTATAATAAGAAAGAAGGTTGAGCCATCGGCATTTATTTTGACATCTTTTGCATAGGCATACCCTTTCTCATCACACGTCAAATATTTTTCTTTGGGACATATGCTAAAAAGTTTTTTTGTGGAAGGGCTGTCACCATTGAAAACAATTATTCCGTCCTCTTTCACTCCTTCAACAAGTTCATATTTGGTGTTTTCAATGTTTTTTAGCGAACCAAAAGTTTCAAGATGTTGGGCTCCGATTGTGGTGACAATCGCATAGTCAGGTTTGACAAACTTTGCAATTTTTTCAATATCTCCTTTCTTTCTTGCTCCCATTTCAGCAATAAAGACATCTTCATCATCAAGTTTTTGCAGTATCGTTTTTGTCACTCCCATATCGGTGTTATAATTTTGTGGCGTCACACAAACTTTATACTGCTTTTCAAGAATTTGTGCCAAGATGTTTTTTGTCGAGGTTTTTCCATAACTTCCAGTTATGCCAATTTTTATACAATCTTTTTTTGCAAGGCGTTTGCCAGCCTTTTTTATATAAAAACTTTTGATTGCAATTTCAACCGGCAAAAGTAAGATATGCACAAGACAAACGATGACTGGCGTGAAAAGATATATAAGAGTGCAGTCGAGAATTTTGAGAAAAATGGAAAAAACAAAATTGTTGATAAGATAGAAAAATAAATAACAAAGCCCCACATAAACTATCAAAAAACGCCACATACGCTTTGTGAAGACAAGTTTGTTTTTATCGCCAAAAGCGAGTTTGAATTCCAAACTTTTTGAAAAGAATTTCACGATGTTATAACCGCAAAGTTGATAAGTTTTGAAATAAATATACGCCCAGCATATCATTATAAGCACACATGTGAGTGCATACACATGACTCATTTTAACCCCTCCCAAAACAAACTTACCTCTCTTGCAAAAACAAGAGGGCTATCCAAAAAAGAAAAGTGACCAGCATTTGGCAAAATGCACATATGCGAATTTTTGATAAGTTTATGAAATCTTTTTGCCATATATGGTGGCGTATCTTTGTCTTTTTGACCAAAAATAATCTTTGTCGGACATTCAATAAGTGGACAATATTCATCAAGCATTTGCCCAACCACTTCAACAAAGACCTTCTTCATTTCGTCATCCAATTTTTGATAATCAGAGGATCCATATCCTTGCACATTTAAGTGGAGTTTTTTTCGCAATTTGTATGACCAGACCTTTCTATAATATGAAAGTCCTCGTTTCGGTTTAAGCCCTGCGCTGTCGCATAAAACACAGGAAGAAACCTTTTGAGGACACAGGGCACAAAACAAAATTGCCACACGCCCACCGAAAGAGTGCGCCACTATGTCACATTTATCTATTTTCAGATGCTCACATAAACTTATCACCATGCTTGCATATGTGAATATATTCCATCCGTTTGGAGTGCAATTTGTTTTGCCAAATGGTGGAAAATCAATCATAAGAAAACTTTTTTGCGGAAAATGTTTGATAAACTCATCAAATATTGTGCAATCACATCCCCAACCATGCAACAGCAAAACTGGGCGAAAAGATTTGCCTCCAACAAATTTATAAAACACCTTTACGCCTTGATAAGAAAAAGTCATATTCCTTTTTATGATTTGACAAAGAAAAAAGTTTGAGAAAAAAATGAGAAAAGATAAAAATTGCTTAAAATGCTTAAAAATATTTGTTTTTTTCTTAAAAAAATAGTATTATATTTTTAACCAGAAATGGTAAAAAACAATAAAAGGAAGGTATACAGACTTGAAAATTACAGACGTTAGAGTGAGAATGGTCACAAAAGAGGACACAAAGTTGAAGGCAGTTGCTTCAATCACAATCGATGAATGCTTCGTTGTTCACGACATCAAAATTATTTCTGGCAGAGAAGGCCTTTTCATTCAAATGCCAAACAGAAAAACACCTGAGGGAGAATACAAAGATATCGTTCACCCAATCAACACAGAAACTCGTGAAATGATCAAAAACGCAATCATGGCTGAATACGAAAAAGCATCAGTTGAAGCGTAGAAAATAAAAACATAGTCAAAGTTCGACTATGTTCTTGAAATTACTAGTTTTTAGTGGCAAGATATTTGTATTTTTGAATACAAAAGCGTTTTTTGGTGACCTTTCGCAAATTGCGAAAGGTTTTTTATTTTACATCAATTTGCTTCCATCATCAGTCTTGATAACTTTCAAAATATTCTCTTCTTCGCCAGTCTTTGCGTTGAAATAGAAATAATATACGTCCTCTCCTCTCTCACATTCAAACTCCCAGCAAAGCACTTCTCGGTTATATTCAAGTGGCACAAGTGCAAGCCTTGAAAGAGTGATTTCAAAGCCTGATGGCACACCTTTTTGTGCGCTCTCTTTTGAAAAGAGGACAGCACCTAAATTTCTTTCAGTGTGGTTTGTGAAATAAGTTGTTCCGTCATAGCCAACTACCGTCCCACTTGTGAGATCCACTTTGACCTTCACAAGATCAGGATAAATGACCACCCCATTTTCAACTGGTGCAATGTTGAAATATGTTTGATCATAAATTGTGTCCGTCCAAACGACTTCCCCTTCTTCAATACCATTTGACTTTGCAAAGTCAAGGGCAATCTTTTTGGCTTGATCATAATTTACCTCCACTTCTCTGTCGCTGTTGCCGGCACCACTGACAGTCAAAATATGCCCGCCAATCTTGGTGACTTGAATATACAAATTCTCATCGTCAGAATTGGTTGCTCTGAAATTGAAAGTTTCAAATCTTCCGCTTGTCTGATTCTCAAATTCAACTGATGAAAGATTTTTGAAAGAAGAGTTTATTCTTTCAAGAGCCTCATCTTGATTTATATTTGCCCCGCTCAAACCTTTGATCTGGGCACTGACAACTGAATCAGAAAATGGGCCATCATAGATCATTGTTGGATAATCTACATCCACATCGTGCATTTTTTCAAGTTCCTGCGTCAGCATATTCATATCGCCATCAAAATCAAGACTTTCATCCATGAGATTGTAGCCATTTTCCATTTTTCTTGAAAGAGTGTTGAGTTCTTGTTTCATTTGCACGATATTTTGATGAATATCTGCAAGTGTGTCCATTTCACTTTCAGTCAAAGTGCCGCCAGTAGAAAGTTTTTCTGCCAAAGTTGAGGTATAACCTGAAATTTGATTGACCATTTTGACAGTTTCTTGAATGTCGCTTTGAGAAAGAGGAAGTGAGGAAATATATCCCTGTGCCTCATTGGTGTTTTTTGAAACTTCCAAAAGCATTTTTTTCTGATATGCCGATCCGTCAGAGGATAAAACTTTTGCCAGTTTTGTTTCTGTGTTATTGACACTGTCCACAAGTTCATACATGCTCTTTTGATATACCGATTCAAGATCACCCCTGTAACTCATTGCCTGTGACTGACTTATCGCCACGCCAACGCCAAGTCCGATTGTGCTCAGTGCAAGCACGCCTGTTGCGATAGAAAGTCCAATCACCGCTTTATTTTTCTTTTTTACCTCTTTTTTTTCACGTGAGAGGTCTTTTTTCACATCTAAAACATCTTTTTTCATTGATTTTCCTCCTTAAATCGCAAAGATATGATTGCCATAAGTTACAACAGTTTTTCTTGAATAAATCCATTTGCTTGTCGAAGTTGAAGCATTATAGAAATAAAGACAACCATATGTAGGATCCCAGCCATTGAGTGCATCTTGTGCTGCTTTGTAGGCGGTGTCATTTGGCGTTAAGTTGATTTGCCCATCACTGACTGATGAAAAGGCATAAGGCTGATAAATCACACCCGCAATGGTATTTGGGAAAGATGCACTTTTCACCCTGTTCAAAATGACAGCAGCAACAGCCACTTGACCGATATAAGGCTCACCTCTTGCCTCAGCATACACGCAGTGTGCAAGAAGATTGAGATCTGACGAACTTTGTGATGAACTGCTTGAACTTCCGCTCAGCGTCATGCCAAGTGCAGCCGCCGTTTTAGGGCCAACAATACCATCAACTGAAAGCCCGTTCTTTCTTTGGAAATACTTCACCGCCTCTCTTGTCTTTGATCCATAAATGCCATCGACACTTCCTGTGTAATATCCCCATCTTTTCAATTTTTGTTGTATAACTTTGTTCTCCGCGGTCGTCGTAGCCATGACAGAATACTGCACTTCGCTTTGTGGCTTGAAATAATTTGTCAATCCCCCCGCCGTCAAAATTGAAGATATGGCAAGAAAAGCAGAGAGTGCTATCGTAAGTTTCTTTTTCATTTTATCCTCCATTAACTATTTATTACACTTTTAAGTATTTCCCAAATTCGAGAAATATACACAATATTGTCGAAATTTTTTGTTTCTGTGAAGCAAAAAGCAGGAAAAACAACGCACCACCAGTTGTTGCCCTCACCACTTCCAAGGTCAACGATAAGTGCATCATAATAGCCTTCGTCAAGCGTTAGATTTTGATAAGTCCTTGAAGGAAAATACTCATTGTCTATGCGAGCAGATGACTTGTATGAAAAGCCTTCACTTTTAAGCACGGCATCGGCAACATTTTCGATATAGTCAAAATTTTCAGTCATGACCTTTACAGCCTCGTCTTTGCTCTCCACCTCACTAAGCACAGGTATAAGAGCCTCAACTATGGCATCTTTGACCATATATTTGACGCTTTGATCTATTTCTGAATTTGAGTTTGCACGAATATGTATTCTCAGATATTCCACCTCACCGCTTTGTCCACCACCTGCGCACAAGACAAGAACAATCACAAGAGCAATGGCACAGCAAACTGAAACAATATATTTCATAATTTCACCTCACAATCTTTTTTGACCGAAAAAGAGGTTTTAATTAAAAAAATAATGTCTTTTTTGATAAAAAAAAGAAAAAACAAGCCTTTTTGCTTGTTTTTTCTGGTAAAGGAGAAAATTCTTTTGTTAAATTTTTTGGTAGAAAAGTATAAGCCCTGTGTCTTCCATAAGTGGAAAAACAACATCTGGGTTTTGAGCAACAATTTGCCCTTCTTTGACTTTTGCACTTTTTGCGATATCCCATGCATCCTGTCCTTTTTGTGCATAAACAAGCTCCATCGCATATTCTCTTTCTGGATAAGCATCCAAAACAAGTGCTTCACTGATGACGCCTGAAACTTCGTCATAGCAGTAGTTTACGCAGGCTTTCACTTTGGCATCAAACAAAAGTTCTCTGCCTTTTTTAGCGACCACATCAACATCGCACAAAATCGCATCGACAACAAGAATACCATCTGCATTGTCTTGTGAAAACTTATCACTGATGACAAAAGGCACTTCAATTTGCACGCTGTTGAGTGAATTTTCTTCATCATTGAGATAAACAACATTTGCCTTGGCAATACCTTCAATGACAACTTCACCGTCTTTGAGATAACTATTGCTTACGCAAAGCGAATTGCCACCGACAAACAAGAGTTTGTCAATTCTTGGCTTATCGTCTTCAATTGTCAGCGACCCGTCAATCTTGCCTTCAACGATTTCAGCCTTGCAAGTATGAGTCATATCAAAAGATTCTGTTGTCACTTTGATATCATTTGCCACACTGTAAAGATCACGAATGACATTGACGCTTGCCTGTTCATATGCCTTGACAGCAAATTCAACAGGGACTGTCAAATTGATTTTTGCACCTTTGTCACTTTCTTCAACTTGGACTGAAATATTGTCTCTTCGCACAGTGGCATAACCTTCAACAAGGCTGTCTTGATTTGTGCCAGCAAGTTCAACTTCTTGCTTGAAGGCATCGGTCACATAGGCACTTTCAAATTTATCTTCATCTGTCATATAAAGCACTCGTGAAACAATGTCTCCGCTTACTGAAACAAAGTTTACTCCTGCCTCAACATCCTTGACAATCACACTGCTCTCTGCCAAGAGAACCTTTTTGACATTGCCTCTTGCAGACAACTGACTTGAAAGCGAAGCGACTTCTGATGCCTCTCCAACGAATTTGATAACAGAAATTTGCTCATCTTTGAAACAGATGTCATCATCGTTTGCTCTGATTGAAGAAATTTCCTTCTCGCAAATAATTTCGCCTGATTGCTCCAAATTGATTGAAAGACGCACGCTGTCACCAGAAAATGCTGACACTTCGCAGTCGATGACCTTAACTTTGACAAGTGCCTTTTGACCTGCTGTGATGTTGTCTCCTTCAAACTTGGAAGAAAAGTTCACATTTTCCTCCGCCTTTTCAGTTTCACCCTCATCAGTCAAATATATGACACACATTGTGACAACGCCAGAAAAATTGACTTGCCCTGCAAGCACTTCCATACTTGACACATAAGCATCTGCACAAACTGACAAAATCTTGCTAGGAGATGTAAGCGCAACTCCTCCCTCAACAAGAAATTCTCCTCTGTTCAACTTTTCTTTTTTCACAACAGTAAAATTGTTACTTTCAAATGCCATTTTCCCCTCCATGTTCTACGCTAGTATATTTACTTGGAAAAACTGGAAAGTATGACTAAAATGTATAAAATTTTTTCAAGATGTCAAAAAAAAGATTGCGATTTAAGGAGAATTTTATGAGAAAAGTTGGAATAGGTCTTGACGAAGTTAAGGCAAAAATATCTGCACTCAAAGGAAACAAGGTGGAAATGAATGTCAATCGTGGACGCAAAAAGATTGACACGATAAATGGAACGATCAAAGATGTTTATCCAAGCGTGTTCACTGTTTTGACAGACTCGCCAAACAAACAAATACAAACATTTTCCTACTTTGATGTTTTGTGCGGAAACGTTGTGATACTATAAATATAGCATTTTATATAATAAATATATTAAATATAAATAAAAAAAACGCAAAAATTTGTTTTGCGTCTTTATGTTGTCAATTTTTTTTCAAACTTTCAATCGCCTTTTTTCTGTCGGTTGCGCCAAACACATAACTTCCACTGACCAAAATATCAACCCCTGCCTCTCGCAGTCCTTTTGCATTTTCCTCATTGACACCCCCGTCAACTTCTATCTTGAAATTAAGGTTGTTGTCATGCCTAAATTGGGCAATTTGTTTCACTTTCTCAAAGGTGTCACTGATAAATTTCTGACCGCTTTTTCCAGGCTCAACACTCATAACAAGCAACACATCAATGTTATAACAAAAAAGCCTAATCTCTTTGAAAGAAGTTTCTGGTTTTATAGAAAGCCCAACAAGAGTTTTCATGCTTTTGACAAGGTTTATTGCCTTGACAAGATCTTCTTTCTTTTTGAATGCCTCATAATGAAGTGTGACAATGTTTGCGCCTGCTTTTATGTAGTTTTCTATTGACTGCAATGGCTCATCAACCATGAGGTGAACGTCAAGCATGAGTGCGGTGTTTTGGTTTAAGTTTTCAACCATTGCCCAGTCATAAGTCTTGCTTTGGACAAATTTGCCATCCATGACATCGCAATGCAAAAGGTCTGCCTTGTCTTGCATTTCTTTTGCATATTCAACAATTTCTTCATAACTCTTGATTGGATCTGTTGAAACAGCCACATAGGTGTTTGACATTTTTTCTCCTCCTTAATATTTTCTCGATGCAGAAATCTCTGTCAGTATTTTGAGATAATTTTGATAGCGCTCCTGTGAAATACGCCCTTCTTTTACAGCCTCTATTATACCACACTCTTTTTCTTTTTGATGCAAACAAGAGCGAAATTTGCAATTTTTTTTGTAAGGCAGAAAATCAGGATAATATCCACCAAGTTCTGCCTCTTTGATTTTGGATATAAGTGGCAAACTTAACATTGAAAATCCAGCAGTATCAGCAATATAACCATTTTTTGTCTTATAAAGTTGAACTGTTCTGGTTGTTTGCTTTCCTCTTGCAATCTTCTTTGAAAGATCGCCCACAATAGCACTCTTTTCAAGTTTCAAGGCGTTTATCAGAGAAGATTTTCCAACCGCGCTTTGTCCTGCAAATGCACATATGCCAGAAATTTCTTTTTCCAAAGATTTTGTCTCCTCCTCTCTTGCACAGGTTGTGAGAACTGGCAAAACATTTTTATACAACTTTTTCACTTTACTGGCAAAGTCGTCAGAGGCCAAATCAGTTTTGTTTATCAAAAGATATGGCTTTATCTTTGACATTTGACAATAGACAATCATCTTGTCCACAAGCAAAAAGTCTGGTTTTGGAATTGGTGCAATGGTGATAAACATTTTGTCAACATTGGCAAGAGGAGGTCTTATCAAAAGGTTTTTTCTTGGCTCAATATTTTCAATAACTTCATCAAATTCAACATTATCACCAACAAAAATGCCATCATTTTTCATATTTTTTCTGCTTTTTACTTTTAAAACTCCACTTTCGCTTTGCACAGAAAAAAGGTCTGCATTTTTTTTGATAACCAGTCCCTTCATTTTTCACCTCCAAGCACCTTGTTGCGAAGTTGCCCACACGCACCGCCGATATCCTCACCCATAGTTCTACGCACGGTGGCAGAAAGTCCAAGTTTTTCAAGTTTTTTTGCAAATTCATAACATTTTTCTCTGTTATCTCCCTTAATACTTCTTTCAGCAACCTTGTTGAGCGGAATGACATTTATATGCGATGGAAATCCTCGCAAGAGATAGGCAAGTTCTTGGGCATTTTCATCCTTGTCATTTTCACCGCTTATAAGCACATATTCAAAAATTATTCTTCGTCCAGTTTTTTCAAAATAATATTTGCAAGCATCAATTATCTCTTTGATAGAATATTTGTTTGCTATCGGCATTGACTTTCTTCTTGACAAGTCGTTTGAAGCGTGCAAAGATATCGTCAAAGTTACAGAAAAACCATCATCTGCAAGACGATAAATATTTTCAACAATTCCGCACGTTGAAAGAGATATATTTCTTTGGCTTATATTCAAGCCTTCTTTTGCACTCACAAGTTTCAAAAATGTGGTCACATTGTCATAATTATCAAGTGGCTCACCGCTTCCCATAAGCACAAGATTGGTTATCTTTCGCTCCTTTCCATTTCCGCCAAGATCTCGATTGACCAGCAAAACTTGGCCGAGCATTTCACCGGCAGACAAATTGCGAACAAGTCCATGCAAAGTTGAAGCACAAAACTTGCACCCCATTCGGCAACCAACTTGTGTGGACAAACAAAGGGTGTGCCCATATTTGTAACTCATAAGCACCCCTTCCACAATATTGCCATCATCAAATGCAAAAAGATATTTTATCGTGTCATCCTTGCTGACATATTTTCTATAAATTTTGTATTTTGGATAACTTTCCACAATCTCTTGTGGCATATTTTTTGGAAGATTTGTCACTTCGTCAAAAGATTTTGCACTATAAATCGCATCAAAAAGTTGTTTGCCACGAAATGCTGGCAAACCTTGACCTTTGACATAATCTTGCATCTGGGCAAGTGACAAATCAGACAAAATCAATTTATTTTCTTCCCCTCAAATGAAAATCCGTTCAAAAAATCTTTGGCAGGAACCATTTTCCCATTTTTTGATAAACATTTTCCTATCTCAACAGCACCATCACTGCATCCAAGAATTATTCTTCCCTTAACAGGAGCCACTTCTCCAATTTTCAAATTTTGAAAATCTTTGCTCACATTCTTGATCTCGGAAACCTTCAATCTTTGCCCATCAACAAGCAAAAAGACTCCCATTTCACAAAGGGCTCTGCTTTGATTGACAATTTCAGATGCCGTTTTGTTAAGATCCAAAAACGCGTCACTTTTTTCAAGTTTTCGGCAAAAGGTTGCCTTATCATCATCTTGCTTAAAAGTTTTAACTTGTCCTTTCTCAAACAAATCTAAAACTTCAACAAGCATATCTCCACCAACATCTGCAAGTTTTTCTTGCAAAGTTGTGTAATCATCATCTTCTTCAATTTTGACTTGCTTTTGCGCAATCACATCGCCAGCGTCAACCGCCCTGACCACTTTCATAATACTCACGCCTGTCACCTTGTCGCCTGAAAGGAGTGCACTTTGAATTGGTGTTGCACCTCTATATTTTGGCAAAAGTGATGGATGAACATTGATACAAGGCGCAATAGACAGAAATTTCTCATTCAATATTTGTCCAAATGAAGCGGTCACTGCAATGTCATAGTCAATCTTTTCAATTTCGTCAAGATGTTGTGAAAGTTTGTCAAAAGAAATGACTGGTATTCCTTTTTCGGTGGCAAACTGTTTGACCTGTGTTGGCATAAGTTTTTGTCCTCTTCCGCTTGGCTTATCACTTTGCGTAACAACAGCGACAACATTATGACTGCTTTGAAGAAGTCTTTTAAGAATTTTTACAGCAAAATAGGGACTGCCAAGAAACAATATCTTCATCACCCCTCCTATTTTTTGCCAAAGTATTTGTCTTTGTCAAGCGTCTTATCAATGAACAACACGCCGTCCAAATGATCAACTTCATGGCAAATACATCTTGCAAGATATTTCTCTCCTGTGAGAGTAAAAGGATAGCCATATCTATCACAAGCCTTAACAGTTATTTTATAAGGGCGCTTTACTCTGCCATGGAAAGATCCCACTGACAAACAGCCTTCCTCTTCAATATCCTCACCCTCCTGCGCAACAATGACTGGATTGATAAGTTCAGCAAACATCCCGTTGACATCAATCACGATTGCCCTGCGGAGAACTCCAACTTGTGGTGCAGCCAAACCCATACCGTCATTTTTATACATACTCTCACGCATATCATCAAGCAGTTGCCACAAATCTTCATCAAAGTCTTTAACTGGCTTTGACTTTTTTCTGAGCAATTCATCTCCCACTTGAACAATTTTTCTCGTTGCCATTTTCTCTCCTTTCATGACATATTTTGAGGATTAACCTCAAAAAATACACTTGTTTTTGACGCTTTGTCAACAATATCAAAAACCTCTTTTTCTATTTGGTCAGCCTTATCTAGTTTCATTCTTATGATGATTTGATATCGAAATTTATCTTGAATCCTCTTGATAGGCGATTTCATAGCGTCAAGATAAAAGATCTCGCCCTCATATTTTTCTTTCAATTTTGCTATTTCATTATAGCATACTTTCAACAGGTCTCGCACATAATTTTCATTTTTATCACTAAAAAGTATCCTTAAAATACGTGAAAAAGGTGGAAATTGTGCTGTTTGACGGATATTTTCTTCTTTTCTAAAAAATCCTTTATAGTCATAGTTTGCCACAAACTTATAGACATAATGCCTTGGAGCATAAGTTTGCAAGACCACCTTGCCAGCAAGTGCACCTCTTCCTGCACGGCCTGCCACCTGCGTGATAAGTTGAAAAGTCCTTTCTGTGCTCCTGTAATCTGCATGAAAAAGACTTTGGTCGGCATCAATAATTCCAACCAAGAGGACATTTTCAAAATCGTGCCCTTTGGCTATCATCTGTGTGCCAACAAGGATTGCTGGAAGCGTGTTTTTGAACTCAGTCAAAATCTTTTGATGTGCATTTTTTGTTGAAGTTGTGTCGTTGTCCATACGCAAAATTTTTACGTCTGGAAAAAGTCTATGAAGTTCGTGGACGACCTGTTCTGTCCCAACCGCACCTTGCTTGATATTTTCACTGCCACATTTTGGACATCTATCAAGCACCTTGAATTGCTTCCCACAATAGTGACATTTGAGACGATTGTCCTCTCTGTGATAAACCAATGAAACATCGCAATCGGTGCATTTTGCAATATAGCCACAATCGCGACATCTCATAAAGGAAGAATAGCCACGTCTGTTGATAAACATCATCGCTTGCTTCTTTTGATTTATCACATTTGCAAGGTCGGAAATAAGTTGACTTGAAAAGATAGTGCTGTTGCCTTTACGCAACTCTCCCACCATGTCAACAATTTGAATTTGTGGAAGTTCTTTCCCGTTTGCTCTTACAGGCATTTCAACAAGTTTGTATTTGCCCTGCTTTGCTTTTTCATAACTCTCAACACTTGGCGTTGCAGATCCAAGCACCAAAGGTGCTTTGTTTGCTCTTGCACGAAAGATAGCAACATCGTGAGTTGAAAATCTTGGATTTGACTCTGATATGTAACTTTGCTCATGCTCTTCATCAACAATTATAACTCCAACATTTTCAACTGGTGCAAATATTGCCGATCTTGCACCAACTGCTATTGTTGCCTCGCCAGAAAAAAGTCTTTTCCATTCGTCAAATCGCTCACCAGCAGAAAGTCCACTGTGAAGAATAGCAACTCGTGAGCCAAAACGACTTTTGAAGTTTGAAAAGATTTGTGGAGTAAGTGAAATTTCAGGGACAAGCATAATCGCACTCTTCCCCTGACTGAGAGCACGCGAGATAAGACGCATATAGACCTCGGTTTTACCAGAACCGGTCACGCCGTGCAAAAGGTATGTTTCATTTTCGCACATTGTCTCAACTGCCCTCTCTTGTGAAGGAGTGAGCGTAACTTTTTTGTCATCCTCTTCGACAAAAACTGGCTCCCTTCTTTTTGTTTTTTTCTCTTGACAAATTGCCCCTTTTTCAAGAAGTGAACTCAGCGCACTTCTTCCAAACTTTTCACAAAGTTCACTGGAAGAGGCACTTCTTTCACTCTTCAAATATTCAAGCAGTGCCTGCTGTTTGTGCGCACTTTTGCCAACTGAAACTTCTGTGCCAGAGAGTGAATAAAAAGTTTCAAACAGTTCCCTTACCTTCCCCTCTCTCATCTCCGCTGGTAAAAAAAGTCTTATTATCGATGCAAGTTTCAAATGATTTTTTTCTGCCATATATTTCATAAGATTTAGCATTTCTTTTTTTATGGCGGAAAAATCTTCAACTTTTTCTTTGATAGGTTTTATCTTTTGCTCATCATATTGACAATTCTCATTTAGTCCCACAACAAAGCCTTGAAGGTCGCGTTTGCCAAAAGGCACAATCACACGCATACCCTCTTTCACATCCATTCCGTCAGGCACTTTGTATTCAAAGACTTTGTCAAGTGCTTTCGCATCTTGGTCGATTATAATCTGAGCAAACAATATTTTCTCCAAAAAAAATTCTATCGTCTTTCGACAATAGAATTATAACACATTTTTTCTTGCCTGTCCACAATTAGAAATCGCTAGGCTTAACTTTTCCACTTGCAACTTCCTCGCAAGCCAAGGTAATAGATTTTTTGTCTTGGTCAGCAAGTTCAAGTCTTCTTACACTATCAATTTCTTTTGCTCTTTTTGTAACGATTGTGCAAAGCACATATTTGTTTTTCACTTTGGACAAAAGAGTATCAATAGAAGGATAAAGCATCATAATAATCACCTCGAATAGTTTTTTACTCACAAAGTATATCACAAAAAATTGCCTTTGTAAAGAGAAAATTTGCCATTATACGCATATTTTGATGACGATTTGCCATAAATATTCGACAATTAAATCAAATGCCCGACAAAAAAGTGCTCACACAATTTATCTCTTAGGTCATATAATATAACTTGCGCGCTATAAAAGGAATCAATAATGAAAAAAGAAATTTTACTTACAAAAAACATTGTTCAAGACTCATTTAATGACTTTTTTGAACAAATTCAAACCACAAATCAACCTATATTTTCAAAAAATCTATATCCATATGAAGCACCAACGTTTGAAAGATTTGTCACGAAATTTGCATATCTTCACTATACTTGCAATGCAACTCTTTCAACATTTGATGCAGTTGTCACAGCAAAAGATGACAATGGGCTGGAAAACAAATTGTTAAGCGAATATTTGACTGCCACTCTTCAAAAATCATATTTTTCAAGCATGACGATTGAATATGGCAGGCCTTTCATTTCTCATATGCAAGATTGCTGGAAAAAACATTTTCAGACAAGACTTTTTGGGGCCGATGATAAAGAAGATCTTGATTTTTATAATATCTGCTTTGAACAAGAAGAAAAATTTTCCGAACTTGCAATGGTCGAAGAAATGCTTTGTGCTCTAAATTGACAAAAATCAAAACTTTTCAATAATATCATGTTTGGCATAAAAAAACACTGCAAAATGCAGTGTTTTTTGTTATTTTCTTGGATTTTTGATGTTTGCTTGTGCAGCAGCAAGTCTTGCGATTGGGACTCTGTATGGTGAGCAAGAAACATAAGTAAGTCCAACATTGTGGCAGAATTCCACACTTGAAGGATCGCCACCATGCTCTCCACAAATTCCAAGTTTGATGTCTGGTCTTGTTTGTTTTCCAAGATCAGCAGCCATTTTTACAAGTTTGCCAACGCCGTTTTGGTCAAGTCTTGCGAATGGATCGCTTTCAAAGATTTTCTTTGTGTAATAAACATCAAGGAATTTTGCAGCATCGTCACGGCTGAATCCGTATGTCATTTGAGTGAGGTCGTTTGTTCCAAATGAGAAGAACTCAGCATATTTTGCAACTTCGTCTGCGGTCAAAGCAGCACGAGGGATCTCGATCATTGTTCCGATCTTGTATGTGAGTTTAGCGCCTTTCTTAGCGATGATTTCGTCTGCCTTGTTTGCAACGATATCACGAACATATTTGAATTCTTTTGCATCACAAGTAAGAGGGATCATGATTTCAGGAACAATCTTGTATCCTTTTTCTTTGTTTACTTCGATAGCGGCTTCAATAACAGCCTGAGTTTGCATTTCAGCAATTTCAGGATAAGTTACAGCCAAACGAAGTCCACGGTGTCCCATCATTGGGTTGAATTCATGAAGAGAAGCAACTGTTTGTTTAAGTTTTGCAAATGAAATTCCCATTTCTTTTGCAAGTGCTTTGATTTCGCTATCTTCGTGAGGAAGGAATTCGTGAAGTGGTGGGTCAAGGAATCTGATTGTCACAGCCTTGCCTTCCATTGCTTTGTAAATTCCTTTGAAGTCTTTCTTTTGCATTGGAAGAAGTTTTGCAAGAGCCTTCTTTCTTTCTTCTACTGTTGTAGAAACAATCATTTCTCTCACAGCAGGGATTCTGTCTGCTTCAAAGAACATGTGTTCTGTTCTGCAAAGACCAACACCTTCTGCACCAAAGTTGAAAGCATTTTTTGCATCCTTTGGATTGTCAGCGTTTGTGCGCACTTGAAGTGCTCTATATTTGTCAGCCCATTTCATAATGGTTGCAAATTCGCCAGAGATAGTTGCAGGCTCTGTTGCGATAGCGCCATCATAAATTTTTCCTGTTGATCCGTCAAATGAGATAACATCCCCTTCAACATATTTCTTTCCAGCAAGTTCGAAAGATTTTTCATCTTCTGCAAATTTGATAGCACTGCATCCAGCAACGCAGGCAGTTCCCATACCACGAGCAACAACGGCAGCGTGAGATGTCATACCACCACGAGCGGTCAAGATACCTTGTGAAGCAGCCATACCTTCGATATCTTCTGGTGAAGTTTCAAGACGAACAAGAACAACCTTTTCTTTCTTGCCCATTTCTTTTGCTTTTTCAGCAGTGAAGCAAATTTTTCCGCTTGCAGCGCCCGGAGAAGCAGGCAATGCCTCAGCAATAACTTTTGCCTTTTTAAGTGCTGCTGGGTCAAATTGTGGGTGCAAGAGAGCGTCAAGTTGTTTTGGATCAAGCATCATAAGTGCTTCTTGTTCTGTGATCATTTTTTCTTTTACAAGGTCAACGGCAACTTTGAGAGCGGCTTTTGCAGTTCTCTTACCATTTCTTGTTTGAAGCATATAGAGTTTTCCTTTTTCAATAGTAAACTCCATATCTTGCATATCTCTGTTATGTTTTTCAAGAGTTTTTGCGATATTTTCAAATTCAGCATAAACTTTTGGATTTTGTTTTTTAAGTGTTGAAATTGGAAGAGGTGTTCTGATACCAGCAACAACGTCTTCGCCTTGTGCGTTCATAAGATATTCGCCATAAAGTTTGTTTTCACCAGTAGCAGGGTTACGAGAGAAAGCAACACCTGTTCCTGAATCTTCGCCCATGTTACCGAAAACCATAGATTGAACGTTGACAGCAGTTCCCCATTCATAAGGAATGTCGTGCATTCTTCTGTAAACGTTTGCTCTGTCGTTATCCCAAGAACGGAACACAGCCTTAACAGCCTCGATAAGTTGAACCTGTGGATCTTGTGGGAACTCTTCCCCTTGTGCCTTTTTGTAAAGGTCTTTGAACATTTTTACGATTTCTTTAAGGTCATCAGCAGTGAGGTCTTTGTCGAATTGAACACCCTTTTTCTCTTTAACTTTGTCAAGGATTCTCTCATATTTTGATTTTTCTTGTTGCATAACAACGTCACTGAACATCTGAATAAATCTTCTGTATGAGTCATAAGCAAAACGAGGGTTGTTTGTAAGAGCAGCAAGTCCTTCAACCACTTGATCGTTAAGACCGAGGTTAAGAATTGTGTCCATCATACCAGGCATAGAAACGCGTGCACCTGAACGAACAGAAACAAGCAAAGGATTTTTCACATCTCCAAATTTCTTGCCAGTCATTTTTTCAAGTTCGGCAAGTTTTTCTTTGATTTGAGCAAGAATATCTTTGTTGATTTTTCTGCCGTCTTGATAATATTGTGTGCAGGCCTCAGTTGTAACAGTGAAGCCTTGTGGCACAGGCATTCCAAGGCTTGTCATTTCAGCGAGGTTTGCACCTTTTCCACCGAAAAGCGCTTTGTTTTTGCCATCTGCTTCTTTGAATAAGTAAACAAATTTCTTCATAAATTTCTTCTCCTTTTTTTACCAAACATATTATAATAAAAAGAAAAAAAATAGGCAAATATTTTAGCGTTTATTTTGAAAATATTTTTGAAAAACTAACTTTCAAAATCATGCCTATCAAACAACTCTTCACAATAAAAGTCTGACAGATACAAGCCGAATGCTTTTGATATTTTTAATATAATGTTAATATCTATATCATTAGAATCAGTTAAAATATCATGTATAACATACAAAGATAAACCTGCTTTTTTTTTGCAAGCATCTTTTCATCCCAACCTTTTTCATCCATCAAGATTTTTATCCTTAATCTAATAACTTCAATTATATCTTTTATGATTATATGATACCATATCTAAATAAATTTTTTAATCATTTATAACATTGCATTTACAGTTGTATAAAAATAAGGCTTACAAACCAAGCCTTATCTTAATAATCTGTTCTAATTTCTACTATCACAACATTTTCTTTGTTTATTCCAACCTTGCAGTCATAAACAATAAACTCTATGATCATGTTGTAAAGTTCATGTTCACTGATATATGCCATAAGTTTTGAAAAGCCTGGAATACGCCATACTTTGTCGTCATCTAGGCTGGTGTGAATATTGTATTTTGGATTGTCATAAACATTGCGATTTGTCCCCTCTTCATCATCACGAGCAATGAGGTCAATCATTTCGCGGTAGCCGTCACGCGTTACCTTAACATCGCCGACCAAAACAATATCTTCTTTATATTCATTGTAAGATACATCCACAGTCACCCTTTTGCCAAACTTTGACAAAAGTGGCAAAGCCTCTTCAAAAGAAGTTACAAAAAAGAAGTCTCCATCAGGCTTGTCAGTGTTGCGCAAAACATATTCTTTTGCAGGATACTTTTTGAAAAATTTTTTTATACCTTCAATGTCATCTGTTGCAAAAACATCAAGAGGGAAATAATTTAAGCGAAGTTCTTTCATTTTTGCAACGGCATCTTTTTTATCTCGTATTTTTATCATAATTTTATCCTCATGATATTATGATAACACATTTTTGTTTTTATTTCAAAGCGTTTGTGCATAATCAAAATTAAGTGCTACCCCAACATTGACAACGTTTGCTTGCCCAGTAGAAAAATCTAAAAGCGTTGTCACATATCCAACATTATTTGCGGTATAGTCGACATAAACTTTTTGATAGACAAGCATTTGATAACGATCAAACGCTGTGTTATATAGTGGCAAAATTGTGTTAATAGGACTGACAGTCACCTCTCTTGCACCTGACAAATCATTTTTGGAAGCGTCAAGAAGCAAGGTTTGCCCCAAATATTCTATGTTGATAATATCGCCTTGTATTGTGGCAGAAAGGTTTTGATTAAAATTTTGGCTGTCAAAAATTGAAGATATTTCACCATTTTCACCTGAATAAAGTTGATAAAAACTGTAATCTCCACTGCCACCGCTCTCCACTGAATAAAATATTTGATTCAAGCCATTGCCCAAAAAGTCGCCCAAGAAAACACTTGGATTATAACCACTGTTTGCATTTGGAACAACCTCTTTTTCTTCCCCACCAGTGACAATCTTCAAAGAAATATTTTCTTGAAAGGCACTTTGTGCTGATGAGCAGATATATATTTGACTTAATTTCCATTGGTCAAACACAAACCCACTTCCTGCAAAAGAACAAGAACTGGAAATGGCAAGTGCACAAGCAAATATTGATGATACAATTCCTTTCATACACTTATGATGCTATTTTTACAAAAAATTATTCTATTTTTCAATACCTAATAAATAATCGCTTGTCACATTAAAGATTTTTGTCAATTTTACAACCGTTTCAATATCAGGCAAACTTTTCCCACACTCCCACAAAGAAACCGTGTCTTGACTTATGAACAAAAGAGACGCAAGTTGTGTTTGCGACATTCCATATTCTTTGCGAAGTTCTTTTATTGTCTGCCCAATTTTCATAAAATTATTATACGAACTATTTTCGTTTTTTAGTTGACATACGAAAAATTCTCGTATATAATAAAGTCGATAAAAGGAGAAGAAATGTTTTGCAGAAAATGTGGAAAAGAAATTCCAGAAGAATCTAACTTTTGCCCAAATTGTGGATACAACAAGACAAATAAAGGATACCCTTCTATAAGTCGCAAATTTTCGGTTATCAAAGGGTTTATTATATTTCATATGATTTGTGGCGTGTTTATGTTTTTTATTCCCACGATTGTTGGTGCATGTGCTCTTGGCCAACTTGGAAGTGTAAAAAAAGTGGAAGAACTCACAACAGTGGCCATTCTATGTATTATTTTCGGTTGCACAATTGCAGGTCTTTTGATGTTTACTTTGCATGATGAAGATTTGAGGAGGATATAAAAATGTTTTGTGAAAAATGCGGTAAGGAAATAAGCGAAAACGAAACAATTTGCTCAAACTGCGGAAACAAGGTCGAAACCATTGATCCCCCACAAGAGGTTGAAAAAAAAGAATTAGGCATTCTTAGTATTTTAGGTTTGATCTTTGTGTGTGTTCCTGCAATAATTGTTTTTATTTTAACTTTTGTTTTTTAAGCCTGAGGTGAATATGAGTTTTATACAAATTTTAATATCTTTGCTTTTAACACTTCTACCTGTTGTTGGATGTATCCTTGCAGGGATTTCTCTTGTGATTTATAAAAAGCCTATACACAAAATTATTGCTATTATAACTTTGATTTTATATGTTTTTTATAGTTTTCATGACCTCACAAATTTCTTTAATTTATTTTATTGGATTGGATCTTTTTAACCTTATAATAAACTGCCGCTTTAGTGCAGTTTTTTTATTTCACTTTAATTATGACTTATACTTGAAACTATTCACGGTTTCGACAACAAAGTTTGCACCAAGATTGAAAATCTTTGCAAGCCCCGGATAACAAAAAAAGACTGCTTTTGCAGTCTTTTTTGGTGGCCTACCCGGGGCTCGAACCCGGGACCCCTTGATTAAAAGTCAAGTGCTCTACCAACTGAGCTAGTAGACCAAATTTTTTCGCTTTTTTCAAAAGCGATATGGCTGGGGTGGCAGGATTTGAACCTACGCATGCAAGAATCAAAATCTTGTGCCTTACCGCTTGGCGACACCCCATCACGGCAAACCTTTATGTCAGAAACAAAGCAGTAAGGACAACCCACTCATCCAGCAAATTGGCTGGGGTGGTAGGATTCGAACCTACGCAATGTTGGAGTCAGAGTCCAATGCCTTACCGCTTGGCGACACCCCAATGAAGATAAGCAGATTTTCAGGGCGCACTGACAAACTCGAAAAGAGTTTAAGTTTCTGGGGTGATCGAAGAGGATCGAACTCTTGACCTCCAGAGCCACAATCTGGCGTTCTGCCAACTGAACTACGACCACCATAAGACTTTGTGGTGCTCCCAGAAGGATTCGAACCTTCGACCTCTGCCTTAGAAGGGCATTGCTCTATCCAGCTGAGCTATGGAAGCTTAGTGGAGCAGGTGAAGGGAATCGGACCCTCGCGACCAGCTTGGAAGGCTGGGGTTCTACCACTGAACTACACCTGCATATGTTGACTATGCAATTTTATCATAGCCACACATTATTGTCAAGAATTTTGGCAAAAAAACTAAATTTTTCTGCCATGCTTTTCCCTTTTTTAGCCTACTGAGCCAGAATTTTTCCATTTACACTGACAACAGCAGAAGGCAACCCCTTTTTGCGAATAACTTTTATTGTTTGCTTTGCAAAAGCGTCTGCCATTGCTCTTTCAACTTTTGTTGGCTTAAACCCTCTCTGAAAGTGCCCTATCCTCAGTCCAACAATGTCAACTTTTGGGCAGGCATTTTTAAGTTTGCTCACAAACTCTGAAAGCGGGAGAATGTTTTCGCGAACTACTATCATTGACGAATGTTCCCTTTTGGCATTTTCCTTGACCACTTTTGCCATTTTGCCAAAGTCAACATCATCTTCATTGCAAATGACGAAATCGCTTTCAAGTGCCAGCGCTGTGCTTTGGGCTATTGCACCATGATGACGCCCCATAACCTCAAAAAAGCAACATCGGTTGAATGCCTCCATGCTCGGCATTGTGTTTTTGATATACTGGCAACATGCTTTCACCGCGCTATGAAAACCAAGGCTGTATTCACTGTTGTCAACGTCATTGTCGATAGTCGCTGGCACAAAGATAGTCTTCACACCATTGTCAGAAAGTTGACATGCACCTCGGTATGAGCCATTGCCTCCAAGCACAATCACCCAGTCAAACTCTTTTGCGTTTGCAAGTCCTTTCTTAAAACCTTTGACTGTGGCAAACTCAGGACATCTGGCACTTTTTATGCAACTGCCCGCCTGATTTCTGTTTTTGAATGGCTCAAAGTTTTTAAGTGGTTCAAAGTTGCCATCAATAAGTCCACGAAAACCATATTTGCAAGCATAAACTTTTTTGCCAAATTTTTTGTAAATTTGGTATAAAAATCTATTCATACCTTGGGCATCACCGCCACTTGTTAAAACCAATATTTTCATATTTTCCTCATTTTATAACAACATTTTTTTCACCAAGAAGCCCAACAAGTTCATTTTCAAGATAGTTGTTTGCATCAACTTTTGCACTAAATGAAAAAGCCTTGTTGCTCGACGAACACTTGATAACCACAGGCATTTTCCCTGGATAGGAAGAAATGATATCCTTCACTTTTTGATAAATGTCAATATCCTTTGTGTCAAATCTCAAATATACTTTCTTTTCTTTGACTTCCTCCGCCTTTTCCCATGGTGTCAAACTCTCTGCAATCACAACAGGGCTTTTCCCCGGTCTTATTGAAAGACGCCCTCTGATTGTGAACATCTTGTCCTCGGCAACTATGTCCTTGTATCGATTGTATAGTTTTGCAAAAAGCATAACATCAAATGTTCCATTAAGGTCTTCCACTGTGAGAAATGCCATATTGCCAGATTTTGAAGGAATTTTTTTGATAGCAGTCACCACACCGCCACAGACAACACTTTGCCCGTCTTTAACTTGGTCATAAACCTTTTCTTCTTCAACCCCTTCTTCACTCTCTTCAAACTCACCCTCATCTTCACTTGCAATCATGTCAGATGTGAAATCAAAGTCATCAAATTTGTCGAGATAATCATCAAGCGGATGACCAGAAAGATAAATTCCCACAATTTCTTTTTCGTATTTGAGCAACGTCTCTTTGTTAAACTCTTTTATCTTTGGATATTCAACTGTGTTGACGCTTTGTGTTTCCGCTTCAAACACATCAAAGATTGACGTTTGTCCGTTTGCTTTGCTCTTTTTGTCGTGGTTTGCCCTATCCATAACAAGAGTATATACTGCCATAAGTTGTGAGCGATAAACTCCAAATTGATCAAAGGCTCCACTCAAAATCAAACTCTCAACCGTTCTTTTGTTGATTGTTCCATATGGAGTCATACGAGATATGAAATCTTCAAACGATTTGAAAAGTCCATTTTTCTCTCTTTCAGAGATAATTTGGTCAACAACGTTTGTTCCAACATTTTTAAGTCCACCAAGACCAAATCTTGTGTTGCCATCTTCCACACGGAACTCAGTTCGTGATTTGTTGATGTCAGGAGGCAAAACTTTGAAACCTTCCTTGCGGACATAGTTTGTGTATCTTTTCACAAGATCGGCGTTTGTGATACGGTTGTTGAGCACCGCTGTCAAAAATTCTATTTCATAGTGTGCTTTCAAATAGCCTGTTTGATAAGCCACATAGGCGTATGCAGCCGCGTGCGATTTGTTGAAGGCATAACCTGCAAACTTTGCCATTTGATCAAAGACCTTGATTGCGACATCTTCTTTATGACCAAGTGCAAGTGCTCCTGGGATATCCTTTTTCTTCCCTTCTGGATCTTTCCAGCCATGCAAAAATTTCTCTTTTTCTGGTGGAAGTTTTTCAGGCTTTTTCTTTCCCATAATTCTTCGCACATTGTCTGCTCCACCGAGAGAAAATCCTGCCATAACTTGGAAGATTTTCATAACCTGTTCTTGATAAACAATACAGCCATAAGTGGTTGAAAGAATTGGTTCAAGGCAAGGGTCATCATACTCGATCTCTTCTGGATTTTTCTTACCTTTGATGAACTTTGGAATGAAGTCCATAGGCCCTGGTCTGTAAAGAGAAATACCCGCGATAACGTCTTCAAGAGATGATGGTTGAAGGTCTTTCATGAATCGTTTCATACCACCACTTTCAAGTTGGAAAACGGCGTCAGTGTTGCCAGAACTGATAAGTTCAAAAACGGCTGGATCGTTGTATTCCATTTTTGTGAAATCAATCTCCACGCCATAGTCTTCTTTGACATAATCTATTGCTTTTTTGATGTCAGTCAAAGTGCGAAGTCCAAGGAAGTCCATTTTGAGAAGACCAAGGTGTTCAAGTTCTGTCATATCATGTTGAGTGATGACATCCTCCCCACTTTTTGCCATTGGCACGTGGTCATAAACTGGATCAGGTGAAATGAGCACACCAGCGGCGTGCATGGAAATATTTCTTGGCACACCTTCAAGTTTCATAGCCATGTTGACAATTTTTTGAATCATATCATCTTCATCATACATGGCTTTGAGTTCAGGGACAATAAATTTGCTGTTTTCCTCTTTCCCTGTTTGACCAAAATAATATTGAAGCACAGGTGGTTTTTTAAGAGGTTTATTTGGAATTTCCTTTGTGATTTTATCAACTTCTGAAAGAGGAAAACGAAGCACTCTTGCAACGTCGCGAATGGCGTTTTTGGCTTGCATATTTCCAAAAGTCACAATGTTTGACACATGATCATAGCCATATCTACGCTTTGCATATTCAATAACTTCTCCACGTCTATCCATGCAGAAGTCAACGTCAAAGTCAGGCATTGACACACGTTCTGGATTGATGAAGCGGTCAAAGAAGAGTTCATATTTTATTGGGTCAACCTGAGTGATACCTGTGCAATAGGCAACCAAACTTCCCGCACCCGATCCTCTTCCAGGTCCAACAGGAATGCCATTTTTTCTTGCAAAGTTGATATAATCCCAAACAATCAAAAAGTATTCCACAAAGCCAAGTTTATGAATTGTGGTAAGTTCCATATTCATTCGATCTTCAAGTTCTTTTGTGATTGGGTTATAACGCTCTTTCAGTCCTTCCCAAGCCAGTCTTGTCAAATATTCATAAGGCTCTTCGCCAGTATCTGGCACATACTTTGGAATAAAGTTTTCATTTGCACCCAATTGGTCTTCCTTTGGAATGTTTGGATTTCCACCCTCCGCCGTTTCACGCAAAGATTTTGTTTTGATTGTAACATTGCATTTATCGGCAATTTCAAGCGTGCGGTCAAGCGCCTCAGAAAATCCAGGAAGTGCCTCTTCCATTTCTTCGTAAGTTTTGAGATAAAACTCTTCGGTTGACATTTTCATGCGGTTTGGATCGTCATAAGTCTTTCCAGTTTGCACGCAAAGGAGCACGTCTTGCAATTCGGCGTCTTCTTTATAAAGATAGTGCACATCATTTGTGGCGACGAGAGGAATATCAAGCCTTTGCGACATATCGGCAAGGTGAACAAGCACTTCCTTTTGTTCAGGTATGCCATGATATTGCACTTCAAGATAGAAATCATCTTTGAAAACACGCTTAAACCAAAGAGCCAGTTTGTCGGCCTCGTCATATTGTCTTTTCAAAATATATTGGGGTATGTGTCCACCAAGACAAGCAGACAGACAGATTATCCCTTCGCTATATTTTTCGAGAAGTTCATAATCAATCCTTGGATTGTAATAATATCCTTCAAGATAAGCCATGGAAGAGAGTTTTAAGAGGTTGCGATATCCTGTGTTGTTTTTGGCAAGCAAAATGAGATGCCCAGTATCTTCACGATTTGAGCGAGATTTTCTGTCATGGCAAATATAAAATTCTTCACCTATAATTGGTTTTATGCCATTAGAAACGCAGGCCTCAAAAAATTTGAGCGTGCCATACATGTTTCCGTGGTCGGTAATTGCGATTGATTTCCAACCTCTCTCTTTGACAATTTTCACAAGTTTGTCAATTCGTGCCAGACCATCAAGCAAACTATATTCAGTGTGAACATGCAAATGCACAAACTCTTTCATTTCTCCTCCCTATTTGTCTTTGAGTAATTGGGCTATACGCAAAATTTTTCTAAATCTATGGTTCAGCCCACTTTTTGTAAGTTTTATTGTGGAGAGTTTGAGAAGTTCCTCCATGCTCTCCTGCTGGTTTGCAAGCCTTAACACTGCAACCTCTTGCAAATCTTCTGGCAGTGCGTCCAGCCCTATTTTTTTGTTGATAAGTTCGATCGCCTCAATTTGCTTAAAAGAAGCATTGAGGGTTTTGTTGATATTTGCATTGATGCAGTTGACTTGCCTATTGACTGTGTTGCGAAGTCCTCGCGTTGCCATTTCATTGGACAAGGTCATCACGCTCTCACTGGCTCCAACAAGTGCCAACAAGTCTTTTATTGCCTCTGAATCTTTGAGATAAAGCACAAAGATCCTCTTTCTTTCCACCAATTTTGAAACAATTCCATATTCTTGCAATATGGCTTGCAATCCTTCCAAAAACTCTTTGGTATGTGAAGAAAATTCAACATGATATCCAGTCGTTGCATTTTGAGAGCCAAGTTCTGAGAGTTTTATGCTCGATGTTGCACATCCAACATAAGCACCTTTGATAAACCATTTCTTTGCCTCTTCATCAACGATCAAGTTTTGATCGATTTCCTTTTGAATGTGCATTCCTTCCACATCAAAAGTGATTATTCCGCAGTCTTGAAGCACCCTCTGTGAAATATCTACTGGAAACATAATTCGATAATAAACAGTTTTGTTTATTATATAATCATCACTTATTTCAAGTTTAAGTTCGCCTCCATACAAAGTTTTGGCGATATCGTTTGCAAAATCAAAAATTTCCTTTATGTCAGTGACAATGTCCGCTCTTAGGCCTTCGCTGTTTTTTGTCAGTTGACCACATGCATGAAACAAACCTGACAAAAAGGCAAGGGCGCAATCAGCGTCCTCTGGCCTCTGACTTAACACTTCGAATTTTGAATCTTTTGCAAAACTCAATTTTTACCTCTCGTCCTTAAAAATTTTGGAAATTTGTCAATGTTTGCCACTTGTGAAAGTGGTATGCCAAGTTTGAAGATAAGGTTCAATCCTTCATTGCACTCTCCCACCCTGTCAGGAGTGTGAGCGTCTGAATCTACAATAAAATTGACCCCTTCATTTGCCATTGTGAGAATCTCTTGTTCTGTAAAACAAATTCGTTTTCCATTGAGTTCCACATAAGTCCCCTTTTCTTTGGCAAGTTTTGCAACTGCCAAAGTGTCAGTTGGGAAACCATAATTGAGATGTGTGATTATATCAATTGGATACTTGTCAAGAGCCTTCAAAAAGGCTGTTGTATTTCTATTAAGCCTTTCTTTGCTAGGTCTAAATGGTGAGCCAACCATATTGACAAGATTTATTTGACGAAAATCTTTTTGACTGTTCATATGGACAAGTTTGTGGTATCCCATCAAAAGAATATCCAAAAACTCAAAATCTTCCACTTTCACATCAACATCTCCGTCAGTTGAAATCAAATTGGCTTCAACTCCAAGCAAAATGTCAACGCCAGTGACTTCTCTTGCGTTCCAAATATCTTCTTTAACCTCAGGTATATCCTTTCTTCTCACCCCAAAACAAAAATGATTGAAGCCATGGTCAGTGATTGCAATTTGTTTTAAGCCTTTACTGCTGGCAACACTTGCATTTTCAAGAATGGTGCCTTTGCCATGGTTATGTCTTGAATATTTTGTGTGAGTATGATAATCACCAAACAATACCATAATTTTCTCCTGAAACAAGTATAATACAGCACAAAAAAAAATGCAAGAAAGTTGCGAGCGAAGAATAAAATTCTCTTTTTGCCTCTTGCACCTTAATTTCTTTTGCTGTCAATAAGAATTGTCACTGGGCCATCATTGTGCTGAACAATTTGCATATCTGCACCAAAAACGCCAGTTTTTACCTTTATTCCATAACTTTCCAGTTTGTTTTTTACGCTCAAATAACGTTTGTTTGCAATTTCTGGCTTTTCTGCCTCCACAAAACTTGGTCTGTTGCCATGTGAACAATTTCCAAACAGCGTGAATTGGCTTATAAGCAAGATCTCTCCACTGACATCGGTAAGAGACTTGTTCATTTTGCCATTTTCATCTTCAAAAACACGCAAAAGTGCCACTTTTTTGGCGATATAATCTTCATCTTGTTCATTATCGCCTTGCCCTACTCCCAAATATACGGCATAACCTTTCCCTATTTCACTGATAAGCGTGCCATCTACTGACAAACTCGCACTTTTCACCCTTTGAATGACTGCTCTCATCTGTTCTCCTTTTTTCCATTATACCATTATAACATTGTAAAATAAAATAATTTTTGATTATATAAAAAAAAGAGATGACAAAATCAACTCTTTCTATCTACGCCTTAATTTTGACTAGTTGCTTCTTGATAACTTGTTCTTGCAAGCATGATGGCAAGTCCGGAAGCAAGTTCACTGCTTTGTATATTTCGTGCACTTTCCAAGATAACCTTTCTCACGCCATTGTCTGCAAACAAATTTCTTGGAAGCGCAGGAAGAAGCCCAAATACTCGCCCTCCTGCACTTGCTTTTTCAAGGCCTTTATATAAACATTTCTTCACATCCTTTGGCAAATTGTAATTTTCCTCATCAATCACAAAACGACCTTTGCCAAGAACGGACAATTTGATTTTATTTCTATCAATTTTCAAAATATAAGGCAACCCAATAACTTTTGTCATAATTTTTCTCCTGCCTTTTATTATAATATAAATTACTAAACATTAAATTGCAAATTTTTCACTTTTTTTGTTGAATTTCAACGAAATTATTAAGAGAAAAAAAACAACAGTCTAACCTGTCGTTTTTTTTATTTAGTTAAATAAGTTCAACGATTGCCATATCAGCAGCATCGCCACGGCGTTGTCCCATTTTTATAATTCTGGTATAACCGCCACCTTGACCAACTTCTTTTGCTCTTTGTGCATATTTTGGAGCGTAAAGGTTGAAGATTTTTTCAAGAAGAGGATGTTTGATATCCTTTGTTCTTGCAACAAATGCTTCTTTGGTCTCTTTTGGCTTTCTTTGTTCTTGGCGATCATAGAGATATGACATAATCTTTCTGCGTGCTTGCAACTTCTTTGGGCCATCATTTGAAACAGTTGTCTTCACTTTAACGCCTTTGTCATCTTTGATCTCTTTTGTCACTTTTACGATATCTTCATAAGAGTTGATTGCAAGAGTGATGATTTTTTCGGCCTTAGAGCGTGCTGACTTTGCCTTAGCAAGAGTTGTTTCAATTTTTCCATTCCAAAGAAGGTCAGACACCAATCCTCTGACGAGGGCATTTTTCTCTTTGCTTGGTCTTCCCAATTTTGCATTAGCCATTGTTTTTCTCCTTTTTTATTAGTCTTCGTCTTTGCGAAGTGAAAGTCCATAACTTTCAAGTTTTGCAATAACCTCGTCAATAGATTTGATTCCCAAGTTTTTAACTTTAAGCATATCACTTCTTGATTTCTTCACGAGGTCCTCAATTGTGTTGACACCTGCTCTCTTCAAGCAGTTGTAGGAACGAACAGAAAGATCCATTTCCTCGATTGGAAGTTCCATAAGTTTGACTTGCTTGTCCTCTTCACGAGAAACAAGAATTTCCATATTGCTCATTTGAGAGCAAAGGTCAACGAAAACTCCGATGTGTTCAACAATAATTTTTCCAGCAAGGCTGACAATTTCGCGTGCAGAAGTTGTTCCGTTTGTTTCAACTTCCAAGATAAGTTTGTCAAAGTTCACACTTTGTCCAACACGTGTGCTTTCAACATTGAAGTTTACACGTTTTACTGGTGAGAAGATTGAGTCCATGGCTATGTAGTCAATATTGTCAAACTTTGTTTTGTTGATATTGTTTGGCACATAACCTCTGCCATTTCCAATCATAACATCCATATCAAGCACAGCACCTTCGTCCATTGTGCAAATATGAAGATCTTCATTCAAAATTTCAACTTCATCATTTGGCATAAAGTCTTTTGCTGTAACTTCTCCTGGTGTGTTTCTCTTAATGTGAAGATATGTCACAAAGTCACGCTCTTTGTTTGCACATCTTACTGCAAGTCCTTTGAGGTTGAGAATGATATCCACAACATCTTCACTTACCCCACGAATTGTTGAAAATTCATGAGCAACGCCAGCAATTCTTACGGCGATTGGTGCAGATCCTGGAAGAGCAGAAAGAAGAGTTCTTCTAAGTGCGTTTCCAAGTGTGATTCCATAACCCTTTTCAAGAGGCTCTACAATAAATCTTGCAAATGAACCATTATTGTTTTCTTCACAAGTGATTTTTGGTCTTTCTATTTCCATATTCATAATAAGCGCCCTCCACATCATTATCTAGAATACATTTCGATAATAAGTTGTTCTTTGATATCACTATCGATATCTTCTCTCTTAGGAAGTGCAAGGATTTTCCCAGTGAGTGTGTTGGTGTCAAATTCAAGCCATTTAGGCATAACGATTTTCATTCCTTTGAGTGATTTGAAAGCGTCAAGATCTTGTTTGCTTTCTTTAACCGCAATCACATCGCCCACTTTAACTATATAAGAAGCAATATCTACTCGTTTTCCGTTGACAGTGATATGTCCATGGTTGACAATTTGACGGCATTGTTTACGGCTTGCACCGATGCCCATTCTGTAAACTACATTGTCAAGACGTCTTTCAATAAGTGAAAGAAGGTTTTCACCAGTAACGCCCTTCATTCTTTCTGCTTCTTCATAATAAGCATGGAATTGTTTTTCGAGAATTCCATACATTCTCTTTACTTTTTGTTTTTCACGAAGTTGAGTGCCGTATTCTGAGAAAGTTACTCTTCTTCTTGAATTGCCATGTTGTCCAGGGATAACAGGGCGTCTTTCCATTGCACACTTCTTTGTTGTGCATCTCTCACCTTTGAGGAAGAGTTTGCAACCTTCGCGTCTGCATTGACGGCAATCAGGTTCAATAGTTCTTGCCATTTTCTTCTCCTTTTATACTCTTCTTGTTTTAGGAGGTCTGCAACCGTTGTGAGCGATTGGTGAAACATCCTTTATAAGTGTAACGTTAAGGTCACAATTTTGAAGTGATCTGATTGCAAGTTCACGGCCAGAGCCAGGTCCTTTAACATAAACTTCAACACTTCTTATTCCGTGCTCTTTTGCAACTTTTGCTGCTTCTTCAACACAAGATTGTGCAGCAAATGGAGTGCTTTTCTTTGAGCCTTTCAAACCAAGTTTTCCAGAAGTGCACCAAGAAAGAACGTTTCCTTGGCAGTCTGTGAAAGTAACGTTGGTGTTGTTGAAAGAAGTCTTGATATGCACTTGACCAGAAGAGATATTTTTGCTGACTCTCTTCTTTGTTTTTGTTGTTTTCTTTGCAGTTTGTTTAACAGCCATTTCCTATCTCCTTACTTTTTCTTTCCAGCCACAGTTTTCTTTGGACCTTTTCTTGTGCGAGCGTTTGTTCTTGTGTTTTGTCCTCTCACAGGAAGCCCTTTGCGGTGGCGAATACCACGATAGCAACCCATATCACTGAGTTTCTTAATGTCCATGTCGACTTTTTTGCGAAGTTCACCTTCAACGATTACATTGTGCTCAATATAGTTACGCAACTTTGCTATTTGGTCGTCAGTCAAGTCTTTAACGCGAATATCAGCGCTGACGCCAGTTGCTTCACAAATTTTGTTGGAAGTTACTCTGCCAATACCATAAATGTATGTCAGACCAAGTTCCAATCTTTTTTCTCTGGGTAAATCTACACCAGCAATTCTAGCCATTTTCTTTCCTCCAATTTAATTTTTCTTAGCCTTGAACTTGTTTGTGCTTTGCGCTCTTTGAGCAGATGACCATAACTTTGCCATCTCTCTTGATAACTCTGCACTTGTCACAAATCGGCTTAACAGATGCTCTAACTTTCATTTTGTCTCCTTTTAGCCCTTGTCTCTCCAAGTTATTCTGCCCTTAGACAAGTCATAAGGGCTCATTTCGACTTTAACTTTATCGCCTTCCAAAACTTTGATATAATGTTGTCTAAGTTTTCCAGCAATATAAGCGGTGATAACATGTCCATTTGACAAACGAACTTTGAATGTTGTGTTTGGAAGCACTTCTTCCACAACGCCATCGAATTCCATAACATCGTCTTTAGACATACTCTCTCCTTTTTTGTTGTAAAAATTTTCTGATTTTTGCATTAACCCTTTCATTTGTGTCAAGCACAACTTCTGGGGTCAATTTTTCAGAGCCAAACACTTTGACATGTTTGAGGCTCTTTTTTTTCGGCTTTTCTTTTTTTAGCCTTTTTCCATCGGCGAGATAAACAAAATTGCCTTCGGTTGCCACAACCACAAATATCTCACCTTTTTCTTTGCCTGCGCACGCTTTGACAATGCTTCCTATTTCCATAAAAACCTCACAATGTCAAAATTTCAACGCCTTCACGTGTCACATGGACTGTGTTTTCATAATGTGCACTTGGAAGACCGTCTTGCGTTATCACGCCCCAGCCGTCTTCAAGAAGCCACACACCTCGTTTACCCATGTTGATCATAGGCTCAATGGCAAGACAAGCATTTTCTGTTACCAAAGGTCCATCTGTGACTTTGCCATAGTTTGGAACATTTGGTGGTTCATGCATTTTTTTGCCAATGCCATGTCCAACGAGTTCTCGCACGACTGAATAGCCATGACTTTCTGCGTATTCTTGAATGGCGTGACCAACTTCTCCAAGTCTGTGTCCAACTTTAAGGTGCTTTATCCCCTCAAAGAAAGATTGCTTTGTCACTTCGATAAGCCTTGCTTTCTCTGGTGAGATTTTCCCGACTGGAAAAGTCCTCGCAGCATCACCGTTATATCCTTTATAGATCACTCCAAGGTCAATACTGATAATGTCGCCTTCTTTGAGAATGATCTTGTCTGATGGTATCCCATGCACGACCATGTCATTAACGGAAGCGCATATGGAAGCAGGATAACCTTCATAATTCAAAAAGGACGGTGTCGCACCACTATCTATTATAAACTTTTTTGCAAATTTGTCAAGTTCTAGCGTAGAAATGCCTGGTTTTATAAGGGTTTCCACATAATTTAAGGCATCTCTTGTGATCTGTCCTGCTTTTCGCATTAAGACCATTTCTGCTGGTGAAAGATTATTCACTTATTTCGCCCCCAATTTTTCCAAAAAAGTCTTTACAGGTCTGTAAGTTTCATCTGGTGAACCAGCACTTGAAACTGTGAAGACCTTATCACCGTAGAAGTTTATAAGTGGTGTTATATTCTTTTTATAAACTTCCAGACGAGCCTTTATTGCCTCAGGTTTATCGTCATCACGCTGAAACAAAGGAGTTTGACATTTTCTGCATTTGCCAGTATAACCTTCATATTCTGTATTGTCAATTTCTCCACAATTTGGACAATTTCTTCTTGAAACAAGTCTTTTTTCAAGTTCTTCAAAAGGAAGTTCAACGCTTACAACAGCATCAACATCTGTCACTTTTGCAAGCAGTTTGGCTTGATCCAAAGTTCTTGGAAAGCCGTCCAAGATATAGCCTTTTTTGCAGTCATCTTGAAACAGTCTTTCTTTGAGCACTTCAAAGGTGGTTTGGTCTGGCACAAGTGCACCACTTGACATATACTTTTGAACAAGAAGTCCAAGTTCACTGCCACTTTTTGCGATATCTCTAAAAATATCGCCCATTGAAAGTTGAGGAATGCCAAAATCTCTTGTAATCTTCTTTGCAAGAGTTCCTTTTCCGCTTCCCGCTGCTCCCAAAAGAACAAGTTTCATAAATTATCCTCCTTAAAAGGCGTTTGCCCGATTTTCCACATTTGTGGATTTGCGAAAAACTTTCGCTATGTCTTTCCAAGGGAAGAGATTGCCTCTCCCCATGTTAAAACCTAGTTTAGTCCAAGAAACCTTTATAGTTTCTCATAAGCATTTGCGCTTCAAGTTGCTTGTCAAGTTCAAGAGCAACTGAAACAACAATCATAAGTCCTGTCGCACTAAACGCATTGATAAGCGTTGCCGCTTGTGCGTAATCTCCAATTGCTTTGAAAGCAAGTGAAGGGATGAGCGCGATGACTGCAAGGAAGATTGCACCAAAGAGAGTGATTCTTCCGCTGATCTTGCGCAAATGGTCGGCAGTTGGCTTGCCTGCTCTTATACCAGGAATAAAGCCACCCTGCTGTTGAATACGTTTGCTTATATCATTAGGGTCAAAAGTGATTTTTGAATAGAAGAATGCAAACAGCAAAATGAAAATTGCAGTAAGCACGATGTAAATCCATGACCCACTTCCAAGCCATTGTGTGTACCAAGCATAAGCGCTTGAATTTGGCCAGAATGATAAGATGAGTTGAGGGAATGTAAGAAGTGCAGATGCAAAGATGATTGGCATAACGCCTGAACCATTCACTCTTATAGGAATGTATGTGCTTTGACCACCATACATTTTTCTTCCCTTAATTTGTTTTGCATATTGAATAGGCACTCTTCTCTCTCCGCCATCCACAAATACGATGAGTGCGAAGATTGCAATAACTGCAACAATGAAAAGAGCAATAACCCAAAGATATGTGATATCTTGAACTGCTTGACCAATCGCTTCTTTGAGTGCGCTTGCAGCAGAAGAAAGAATACCAACAAAGATAAGAAGGCTCATGCCGTTTCCAATTCCAAGGTCTGTGATTCTTTCACCGATCCAAACAGTGAACATTGCACCAGCAACAAGAATAATCACAACGCCTGCTCCGAGCAACCATGTTGGAGCGCCAGACCAAAGTGCATTTGCAGTGTCCAAACTTGATGAATAAGCAACCACAATACCGATTGCCTGAGCAAGTGCAAGGACAAGTGCTGCAATTCTTGTGTAAAAATTGATCTTTCGTCTTCCGTCTTCGCCTTGTTTTGAAAGTCTTTCAAGTGCTGGAACAGCGACTGTCAACAGTTGAATAACGATGGACGCCGTGATATAAGGCGCAACACCGAGGGCGAGCACTGAACAGTTTTGAAGTGCTCCACCACTTACCATATCCATCAAATCAAAGAACCCAAAAGTCCCTTCATTTGCAAAGATAGCACTGGTATCAAAGCCAACTGCTGGCAACCAGCAACCAAGGCGATAAATAAGCAAAAGAAGAAGTGTGATTAAAATCTTCTTGCGAATATCCTTGATCTTAAATGCATTTGCTATTGTCTTAAACATTACAACTCCTCAATCTTTCCGCCAACTTTTTCAATTTTTTCTCTTGCTTGTTTTGTAACTTTGTTTGCCTTAATAATAAGAGGTTTTGTCAAAGTTCCATCTCCAAGAACTTTGAGACCATAAGGTGCTCTTTTGCCAACAAATCTTGTTTCATAGAGAAGTTCCTCTGTGATAACAGTGTTTGGTTCAAAGCATTCAAGTTCGCCTACATTTACGCAAGCGTAACCTTTCTTAAAGTTTTTGTTGTTAAATCCACGAATAGGGAGTTTGCGAATAAGAGGAATATTTCCGCCTTCAAATCCAGGTCTAACTCCACCACCGCTTCTAGCGTTTTGACCTTTGTGGCCTTTTCCGCTGGTTTTGCCTATACCGCTTCCGATGCCTCTGCCCACTCTAACTTTCTTTGTGGTTGCACCTACAGCAGGTTTAAGATTTTCGATTTGCATACTCTTCCTCCTATTTTACCTCTTCCACTTTGACAAGGTGACGCACATGGAAAAGACTTCCACGAACAGAGTCGTTGTCAGGAAGAAGTTTTGTTTGGTTGAGTTTTCTAAGTCCAAGCGCTTCAAGTATGAGGCCTTGTTTTTTGTTGTAACCAATGACTGAACGAACATAAGTTACTTTAAGCATTTTTTGTTTTTTCTCTGCCATACTTTTCACCCCTTTCCTTAAATTTCGTCAACCGATTTGCCTCGACGAGCAGCGATTTCTTCTTTTGTTCTCATTGACATGAGGCCATTCATAGTTGCTTTAACGCAGTTGATTTTGTTTGAAGAGCCATGTCTTTTTGTAACGATATCTTTGATGCCAGCAAGTTCAAGCACAGCACGAGTTGAACCACCAGCAATAACTCCTGTTCCGGCAGGTGCTGGGAACATCAAAATTCTTGTTGAAGAGAATTTTCCAATTGTTTCATGAGGAATAGAGCCATCAACCATTGGCACTTTCACCATGCTCTTCTTTGCCATAGTTGTTGCCTTTTCAATAGCAAGAGAAACTTCTTTTGCCTTTCCAAGAGCAATGCCAACTTTACCTTTGCCATCGCCAACAACAACGAGTGCTGAGAAACGAAGAGTTCTTCCGCCCTTCACAACCTTTTGAACACGGCGAACAGAAACAACTCTCTTGTCAAATTCGCTATCTTCTCTTCTCACAGGTTTACGATCGCCTTTTTTGTCTTTGAAAGAAGGCTTTTTGGATGCTTGGGCATCAGGAGCAACTGTTTCTTTTTTAACTTCATTAACTTCTGCCATGGTTTCCTCCTAAAATTTCAGTCCAGCTTCTCTGGCACCATCTGCCAAAGCCTGAACACGTCCAATGTAAATATAACCGCCTCTGTCAAAAACAACTTCTTTGATCTTCTTTGCAAGTGCTCTTTTGCCAACATATTGTCCAACAATTTTTGCTTGCTCAGTTTTGCTTTTTCCTGCGATTTCTTTTTTGATTTCTGGATCAAGAGTTGAAGCAGAAACAAGAGTTACACCCTTTGTGTCGTCAACAATTTGAGCATAGATTTGGCTCAAACTGCGGAACACGCAAAGACGAGGTCTTTTGCTTGTGCCAGAAAGATTTTTTCTAACACGTTTATGACGAACAAGTCTGTTTTCATTTTTATCAATTTTGCCGATCATCTTGTCTCCTCCTACTTCTTGCCCTTACCAGCAGTTTTTCCGACTTTTCTGATGACTACTTGGTCTGAATATCTCACACCATAGCCGTGATATGGTTCAACAGGTCTCAAATCTTTGATATTTGAAGCGAATTGTCCCACTTTTTGTCTGTCAATTCCATTGATTTGAATTTCTGTCGCAGATGGACAAACAACTTGAATATCACTTGGAATTGCAACCTCAACTGGATGAGAAAATCCGAGGTTGAGCACAAGTTTGTTTCCACTTACGCTTGCCTTGTAACCAACGCCTGCGATAAGAAGAGTTTTCTTGAAGCCTTCGCTTACACCAACAACCATGTTGTGAGCAAGTGCTCTGTAAAGTCCGTGCTTTGCGTTTGAGTCTTGTGTCTCTTTGATAACCTCAAAAGACATTTCTTGTCCGTTGATATTTGTTTTGATGTTTTTGTCGATAGCCTGTGAAAGTGTGCCTTTTGGTCCAGCAACAGTGAGCACTCCATTTTCAAGTTTTGCACTCACGCCAGCAGGCATAACGATAACTTTTTTTCCTATTCTTGACATCTCATGCCTCCTTACCATACATAAGCGAGAACTTCGCCCCCAACATTGAGAGATCTTGCAACTTTATCTGTCACGATACCCTTGTTTGTTGAGATGATTGCGATACCAAGCCCGCTGATGACTTTTGGAAGTTTTTCACTTTGAGCGTAAACACGAAGACCAGGCTTTGAAATTCTTTTAAGTCCTTGTATAACGCTTTCGCCAGCCTCGTCATATTTCAAGGTGATAAGAATGTTTCTCTTGTTTCCGTCTTTTACTTCTTCAAAAGATGTGATATAGCCTTCGTCCAAGAGAATTTTTGAAATTACCATTTTTTCTTTTGAAGCAGGCACGCTTACATTTTCATGCTTTGCACCAATGGCATTGCGAATTCTTGTGAGCATATCTGCGATTGGGTCTGTAACTAACATATCATTCCTCCTCTTACCAACTTGCCTTTTTTACGCCAGGGATTTCACCTTTGTTTGCAAGTTCACGGAAGCAAACTCTGCAAATGCCATACTTTTTCAAAACTGCGTGAGGACGGCCACAAAGACTGCAACGAGTATATTCGCGAGTTTTGTATTTTTGAGTTCTTTTTTGTTTTTCAACTAATGCTTTTCTTGCCATCTTTCTCTCCTATTTTGCGAAAGGCAATCCAAGTGCTTTCAAAAGCGCTTTTGCCTCTGCATCAGTTTTTGCAGTTGTGACGAAAGTGATGTCAAAACCTCTGATTTTTTCGACTTTTTCATAAACGATTTCTGGGAAAATAAGTTGTTCTTTTATTCCCATAGAGTAGTTACCCTTTCCGTCAAAAGACTTTTCAGGGATACCACGGAAGTCACGCACTCTTGGGAGAGCAATGGCTGTGAGTCTGTCAAAGAACTCATACATTTTGTCTCCGCGAAGTGTAACTTTTGCACCAATCTTTTGACCTTCTCTAAGACCAAAGTTTGAGATTGATTTTTTTGCAGTTGTCACAACAGGCTTTTGTCCTGCGATAACTGCAAGTTCATCAACAGCGATATTGAAACTTTTTGAGTTACCTTTAACTTCTCCAAGTCCCATATTGAGCACAATTTTCACAAGTTTTGGCACTTCCATTGGATTTTTATAGCCAAACTCTTTTGTGAGCGCTGGAACAACTTCCTCTTTATATTTTGTCAAAATTCTGTTTTGTTCTTTTGCCATAATATTTTTCACTCCTACTTGCTAGCCTTTTTTGTGCTGGCTGTCGACTTTTTGGTTGAAGCGCTTCCTTCTTTGCTTGTTGTGCTTTTCTTTGCTGGTGCTTTTGAAGTTGATTTTGTTGAGGCTTTCTTCTCAACCTTTTCTTCTTTAACTTCATCTGCTTGCTTCAAAGTTGCACTTTTAAGTTCGCTTGCGCTCTTGATTTTCTTTACTTCTTTTTTGCTTGCTTTCACGAATTCTTTGTCAAGTGATGCATTGCATTTTTTGCAAGTTCTCACTTTCTTTCCACCGACTTCGCTGTGGCTAACTCTTGTAGCCTTTCCGCAAACTGGGCATACAACCATAACATTTGAAGCGTCGAATGGTGCGCTTTTCTTTACGATTCCGCCCTTATCTTGTTGGCTTCTTGGCTTTCTGTGTTTTGTGACAATGTTGATGTTGTCAACAAGAACTTTGTTTTCTTTTGGATAAACAGCACTTACTTTGCCAGTCTTGCCTTTTTCTTTTCCGCTGATAACGAGAACGTTATCGCCAGTTTTAATGTTCATGCTCATAACGCCCTCCTCTTATATAACGTCCGGAGCGAGAGAGATAATTTTCATATATCCTCTGTCACGGAGTTCTCTTGCGATAGGCCCAAACACACGTGTGCCTCTTGGTTGTTTTTGGTTGTCGATAATTACGGCAGCATTTTCATCAAATCTGATGTGTGAGCCGTCTTGTCTGCGAAGACCTTTTGAAGAGCGAACGATAACCGCTTTGACAACATCACCCTTCTTAACTGTTCCACCAGGAATAGCCTTTTTTACAGAAGCAACAATAATGTCACCAATATTTCCACTTCTTCTGAAAGATCCACCAAGAACTCTGATGCACATGATTTCTTTTGCGCCAGTGTTGTCAGCAACTTTCAATCTTGTTTGAGGTATAATCATAACGCTCCTCCTACTTAGCCTTTTCGATGATTTCTACAACGCGGAAATATTTGTCCTTGCTGAGAGGACGAGTTTCCATAATGCGAACTGTGTCACCAATTCCGCAGATGTTTTGTTCATCATGGGCTTTGAACTTTTTAGTTCTCTTTACGACTTTTTTGTAAATAGGGCTCTTTACTCTGGAAACAACTTTAACGACAACAGTTTTGTCCATTTTTCCAGCGCTTACAACAACGCCCTCTCTTGTCATTCTCAAATTTCTATTTTCCATTGTTTCCTCCGTTTGCGGCAGCCGCAATTTCCTTTTCTCTGATAACGGTCTTAACCCTTGCAATATCCTTTTTCACAGTGTTGATCTGCATTGGATTTGTAAGGCTTCTTGTGGCATGAGAAAAACGAAGATTGAAAAGTTCACTGTTAAGTTCTTTAAGTTTTGCGTTCAATTCTGCCACGCTAAGACCTTGGATTTCACTCATTTTCATTTTTCACACCACCTTTGTCTTCTTCTTTTTTCACGAATTTTACTTTGCAAGGAAGTTTGTGACCTGCAAGTCTAAGTGCTTCCTTTGCTGTTGCTTCTGCAACGCCTTCGATTTCAAAGAGAACTCTGCCAGGTTTTACAACTGCAACCCAGAACTCTGGTGAACCTTTACCTGAACCCATTCTGGTTTCAGCAGGTTTCTTTGTCACAGGTTTGTCTGGGAAAATCTTGATCCAAACTTTTCCGCCACGTTTGATGTATCTTGTCATTGCGATACGAGCGGCTTCGATTTGGTTAGATTTGATCCAGCATGGCTCAGTTGCCACGATTCCATAAGAGCCGTAAGCAAGAGTATTGCCACGAGTTGCTTTTCCTGTCATTCTGCCTCTGAAAACTTTTCTTCTTTTAACTCTCTTTGGCATTAACATTATTCTTGTCCTCCTTTCTTGTCAGACGACTTCTTTGCGTTTAAGATTTCACCTTTGTAAATCCAGCATTTTACACCAATCTTTCCAAGCATTGTGTAAGCAGCAGCAACGCCATAGTCAACATCAGCACGCAAAGTTTGAAGAGGAAGAGAACCTTCCATATATTTTTCTGTCATTGCTTGTGCGTCTTTTGCAAGCACGCCAGCGATTTGAACTTTGCAACCTTTTGCGCCCGCTCTCATAACTCTTTGCAAAGCTTGTTTGAGTGCTCTTTTACCTGCAACACGTTTTTCAAGTTGAGATGCAATGCTCTCAGCAACGAGTTGAGCGTCAAGGTCAGGTTTTTTGATTTCTTTAACGTTCATTACAAGTGTTTTAACTGGTCTGATAATCTTTGAAATTTCTTTCTTGATTGCCTCAATTCCAGCGCCTTTTGATCCAATGATCATACCAGGCTTGCCTGTAAAGATGTTGACAACAAGTTTGCCTTCTGTTCTTTCAATAGTGATTTTTGAAATAGCGCAGGCAGCATACTTTTTCTTCAAAAAGTTTTTGATTTCTTGGTCTTCTTTGAGATTGCCAGCAAAAGTCTTTTTGTCAGCATACCAAGTTGAATTCCAATCCTTGTTGATACCTACTCTAAGTCCGATTGGACTAACTTTTTGTCCCATACTCTTAGCCTCCTACCACTTCATCAAGCACAATTGTAATGTGTGAAGTCTTTTTAAGAATTCTGTCCGCTCTTCCTCTTGCTCTGTAAGCAATTCTTTTGAGGAGTGGGCCGTTTCCTGCATAGCACTCAGCAACAACGAGGTTGTCTGCGTTGAGTCCTTTGTTGTTTTCAGCGTTTGCAATAGCGCTTTTAAGCACTTTAAGACATTCAAATGCTGCTGAATCTGGCATATTTTCCAAAATTGCCACAGCCATTTCTGCCTTTTGTCCACGGATTTTGTCAAGCACGATTGCAACTTTTGATGGACTCATTTTGATGTATTTTGCTTTTGCGTAAGGACGCTTATCTTTGTTTTGAGCGCGCTTTTCCGCTTTTTGTCTGATTCTTGTAGCCATCATTCACCTCTTATTTCTTGCCCTTAGCGGCAGCCGACTTTTTGATATGTCCCTTGAAGGTTCTTGTTGGAGAGAACTCTCCGAGTTTATGACCAACCATTTCTGCTGTGCAGTAAACAGGAACATGTTTTTTGCCATTGTGAACAGCAAATGTGAATCCAACGAAATCTGGATAGATTGTTGAAGAACGTGACCAAGTCTTGATAGGTTTTTTTACCCCAGACTCTTGCATTGCAGCAACTTTCTTCACCAAACTTGGATGAACATAAGGTTTTTTCTTTGATGATTTGCTCATAGTTTTCTCTCCTAATTTACTCTCTTAACCATCAAGCGGTTAGAGCGGTTTTTCTTCTTTCTTGTCTTGTATCCAAGAGCAGGTTTACCCCATGGAGTTACAGGAGAAGGCATACCAACAGGGCTCTTACCTTCACCACCACCGTGTTTGTGGTCGTTAGGGTTCATAGCCACACCACGAACGGTAGGTCTTACGCCCATATGTCTTTTTCTTCCTGCTTTGCCAAGAGAAACAAGTTCGTGATCGACATTGCCGACTGTTCCGATTGTTGCTCTGCAAGTGAGAAGAACCTTTCTCATTTCTCCACTTGGAAGACGAAGAGTTGCATATTTGCCTTCCTTCGCCATAAGTTGCACCTCAGCGCCAGCTGAACGAGCAAGTTGTCCACCCTTCTTTGGTTCAAGTTCGATGTTGTGGATAAGTGAACCAAGAGGAATTGATGCAAGTGGAAGATTGTTTCCGACTTTTATTTCCACATTTTCACCGCTCATAACAGTGTCTCCATCTTTAAGTCCGACAGGAGCAATGATATATCTCTTTTCGCCATCAGCGTAAGAGAGAAGAGCGATATATGCAGTTCTGTTTGGATCGTATTCAATTCCGACAACTTTTGCAGGAACATTGTCTTTATTTCTCTTGAAGTCGATGATACGATATTTTTGTCTGTTTCCGCCACCTTGATGACGAACAGTTACTCTGCCTTGATTGTTTCTTCCAGCGCGTTTTTCTTTCTTTGCAAGAAGAGATTTTTCAGGCGTCTTTTTTGTGATTTCTTCATAGGAAGGAGTTGTATAAAATCTTCTTCCAGCCGAAGTTGGATTGTGCGTTTTAATAGCCATTATCTTTCCCTCCTAAATTAAGACAAACTGTCGAAGAACGCGATAGTTTTTGAGTTAGGCTTCAAAATGACTGTTGCTTTTTTATAGTCACTTGTTCTTCCTTCCGTTCTTCCAGATTTTGTGTTTTGATATTTTTTGTGACCCTTAACGATGCAAGTGTTCACTTTTTCAACCTCCACACCAAAAAGTTGTTCAACTGCTTTTTTGATTTCAACCTTTCCAGCCTTTTTGTTCACAACAAATGTGTAAACTTTGTTTTGGATGCCAGCATAACTTTTTTCAGTGAGAAGTGGTTTTATAATAATCTCATGTGCTTCCATTATTCTGCGTATGCCTCCTTGATAGATTTGATTGCCGATTCAGTCAAAACAACATTTTTGTTTGCAACAACTTGATAAATGTTGAGGTCATCAGCCCTTGCAACTTCCAATGAAGGAATGTTTGCAGTTGCTCTCAAAATTGTTTGGTCATTTGCGTCATTTACAACAACAACTGAGCCATTAAATTTGAAAGCGTCGATGAATGCTTGCGCCTCTTTTGTTTTTGCATCGTTAAATGCAAACTTGTCAAGAACAACAACTTCTTTTTGCTTAATCTTTTGACTAAGCGCACTGAGAAGTGCAAGACGCTTTGCTTGTTTGTTCATCTTCTTTGAGAAATCTCTTGGTTTTGGAGCAAAAACAACCCCACCGCCAGTAAATTGAGGTCCTTTTGTTGAACCTTGTCTTGCACGCCCTGTTCCCTTTTGTCTATAAGGCTTCTTCGCATGTCCTCTTACTTCACTTCTTGTCAAAGCGCTTTTTGTGCCTTGTCTTTGGTTTGCGTTGTATGCCGCACGGAAGAGGACGGGCACTTCGCCTTGATCTGCGCCGCTGCCCGCATCGCC
>CAMMTJ010000002.1 GCA_946499835.1 uncultured Bacillota bacterium
TTTTTTTCTAATTTTTTTCTAATTTTTTTTGTAAAAATTTTTGGTGAAAATATAACGCGATTTTTATAAACAATTTTGCAAAATGTCGATTTAATTATTTATAATTTATTTGACAATTTATGGCATAAAAAGTTATACTTTTTACAGGTATCTTTATGATACAACTTTTTTCGAGTTATTATGTTTATTTCTTGCACATTTGTGAGATATTAAACAAGGAGGAAGAATGAAAAAGATATTGGTCGGAATTCTTGGAATTTTTATGGTCCTTGGCGGGGCTCTTTTTGCTGCGTGCGGACCAAACAGAGTCGATATCAATTTGTCAGAAACCTACAAAGAGATTGTGGTGCTTGATTCAGACAATGTTGAGCCTGCCACAATCACGGCAGAGATCGTTGGCATAAGTGATGGCAGAGTGACCGCCACATCTTCTCAAAACAGCATTGTGATGGCATCGGCGCAATATGACTCTTCCTCAAATTCAAACATTATCACACTTGTTCCGGGAGAGAGTGAAGGCACTGCCACTGTCACAGTCACATCCTTTGATCAAAGCGTAAGCAAAAACATAACCGTTTTTGTTCACGGTGAGGTGACTGGCATGAGTCAGGGCGATATTTTAAGCACTGACGGAAAAAGATATGACTATGCAATCAGAGGCGGGTCTGTGACTTTGAACGGGGCAAACCTTATCGCTTTTGAAAAGACTTTGAACACAAACAGAACGGCAGTGACATGGAGCGTTACTGACGGAGCAGTAGGATATCACATTGAAGATGATGGCGTAACTCTTGTGGTTGATTCAGATTACGTTGGAAGCACAGTGACAGTTGAGGCTACATCAGTTTACAACCCATCAGTTTCAACGACAATAACACTTCAAGTGCTTGACAACATTGATCTTTCAAACCTGCAAATGAGATACTCTTATTCAGAGGCTTTCGGCGATGCTTATGATCTTGTAAGCGGAAGCGTGATCGAACTTACTTCAAACATCCAAGCAGGTGGCTATAAGAGAGCACACATTGAGTTTGGACTTAACGAAAATCAAGATCTTCAAATTACACCAGTTGTGAAAAATCAAGACGGACTTGACACGGACATGGTGACAATTCTTGGAGCACAATCTCCAAACGAATCATCAAACAGATATTTTATTGTAGAAGGAAAAGACAGTGCAAACTTGACTGTAAATGCTTACTTTGAAGTGGGCTATCGTGATTTTGCTTATTCACAAAGATCAACTTCTTTCCAAGTTGAATCTTATTTGCGTGTGGAAAGCATCGGCGTTTCTTCTCAATATGGAGATTTTGCAAGCATCAAACAAGGCGATGAAGTGACTGATTTGCCAACACAAAACATTTACACATCTTATGGTCAAGGCGCTTATGGTGAAAAATTTGATGTGCAAATTTTGCCAATCGGTGTTGCAGATCCAGATGCAGACCTTTACTATATCGAAGTGACTTATCCAAACGACCTTGGAAGTCAAATTGAATTTACATCTCAAACCTTGCAATTCTATTACATAGGCGTTGACGGAGTGGTCAGACAACTCAGTTTCACTCGTGACAGTCAAAGTGAAAATCTGTTTATTTCAGAGCAGTTGTCAGTTGACAGCGTATCTTCACTTTATGTCAGAGCAAATGCTCAAGAGCCTTGGCAATCACTCTCTGGCGTTCAAGTGCAGTTCAGATCAGTTGCGAATGAACTTGTTTCTGCTGTTGGTCAATTCAATCTTTATCATTCAGCAGACTCGCTTGATTTTGGTGACGTTGAAACAGATGTCAACTTTGCATCAAACGAGGTGAGAACGGAAACAAAAACTCTCACTCTTTATGGACAAACTGATATCACAGGGCTTTCTGTATATTCAAATTTTGAGTATGTGACAGTTTCAGGCATCAACCTTATTGAAAGCAATATTGAAGAAAACAGCGTGACTTTCTCTTTCACCATAACCATGAATCAAAATGGACTTGGACTGACAGAGACAGGACACTATACAATTGCTCATGCAAATGGACTTAGAGAAGATTATCAAATAAACTTATTCTTGCCACTTACCAGTGCATCACTTGGCTATGACATTTCAACAGAAACAAATGGAAGAACTGACTATGATGAAAACGGACTTCTTTATGTGATGGTTGACGGACTGCCTGTTGCCGTTGACGGATCACAACGAGGCATCAGTTCAATTATGGTTAAAAAAGGCCTTTCAGTTTTGCTTTCTGGTCAAACAAACAGATCAAGTGCAAGAAATGCTGCGGCAAGAGTGACTATCGAATATGCCGACTTATCAAATGAAGATTATCAAGACGAATCTTTGCGTGAGGCATTTAGAAACCTTACTCCAAACGATGTGCTTGGCAGAGAACTGAGCACAATTGGCGGTATTGTCAGCATAAATGACAACTCTTCTGCAAGCGGACAATTCAATTTTACTATGACCGCACTGCAAGAGGGCTATGCTTGGGTTGTTGTGACTTTCAGTGGTTACAACGAGAACTTTGAAGAAGTGCAATACAAGAGAATATTCTTTGTAGAGTCTCACGTTGCACCAAATGAATGGTCTTTGTCTCGCACAGAGGTTGAGGTTTATGCAAGAAATTCTGTTGCAGATGAAGATTTGCCTGAAACATCAGTTCAAGTGAGATTGACTTTCTCAAATGAGGCCGTAACATATCGCAATGCAAGCGTCAACTTCATTTTCGAGGCAGTAAACAGCCGTTGGGGAACAAAACGCGTTGATGGCGTAACTGAAAATTCAATCAAACTTATTTCTTGGCAGAATGGCAACTTCACTATTTCAAATGTAAATATTTATGACACATATATGACTTTTGAGGTCAACGGCTTAACCACAAATGGAAACAACGAGATAACTGACTTTTTGAGAATCTCATATGTTATTCCAGATGCCGATAACGAAGGAAGATATCTTTTCAGACTTGACAATGTTTTGACTGTCAATGTTATGAATGCTGACCGTGTTGAATATGTCAACTGGCTCAGTTACAGAGAAGACGGAATCTATTATGAACTGACAGATATCACTCATGAAAATATAGTGCTTGTTATGCAAACAAGTCCAACAAATGCAAAAAACAGCAATCTTCGTTTCTATTTGACAAACTCAATGGGGGCGGAGGCAAACTTCATTTCAGTCAGCGAGATTGACGGAAATGGAGTGGTAAGACTCAATGCCACATCAGGCGCTTCTGGATATCTTTATGTCTTGCCAGAAGATGCAATCAACGACGGCGTGATCAATTTTATGGTTAATGGCGTGGCTGACAGCATAAGACTTTCAGAGCTTGGAATGGTAAGAGCAGGTTACAACGGCACAAATTATGACTATCTCGTTGAAGAAAACAACGCATATTTCGTAAACAACAACGACCAAAATATTTACTTCTCAGATCTTATTGTAAGAATTCCAGTGCTTGTCGCAGATGGAATGTCTTTTGACACGGCTTATAGAATTTACACAAGTGAGCAATTTGCAACTCTCAATCCAAGACAATATTACACTGTGATGAATTCGATTACTCTTGACAATCAATTCGCTTCATTTGAAAACATCTCTGGTGGTATTCAAGGTGAAAATCAAGATGTGACAATCACTTTGAGTGGAAAAAATATCGCACAAGAGGTTTCAGGTGAAATAAGAAACATTACATTTGCTGGTTCTGTTAGAGGTGCTGGTTTTGTTGCAGATGCAAACAGCGGAACTATCACAAATGTTTCAGTGGATGTGGCTGTGACTGTTGAAGACAATGCTCAGACTTTCTCATCAAGCACTCTCACATCAACAGAAACAGCGGGCGGTATCGTTGGAACAAACACTGGCACAATTAACGGCGCAAGCGTGCTTGGACTTACCATTTCAGCAGACGGACAAATTGTTGGTGGTGTTGCAGGACAAAACAGCGGAACAATTGAAAATTCAAGAGTTGAGTTCTACAACTTTGAGGGTGGCGTCAACACTTTCACGGGTGCTACTGTTGGTGGGCTTGTCGGAGAGATGACCGGTGGTGAAATCTCACGCTCTTATGCTTATGACTATACAATGCAAAGTAGTTCACAACAAGCCGTTTTGAATGGCAATTCAGGGGCGTTTGTCGGAAGTGCGACAGGTGGAAGCGTCAACGAGAGTTTCTCAGTCGTTGGCACAAGCAATGCTGCACAAGGCACTATTTCAATAACAAACTCTTATGTTTCTTATTATGATGATAATGATACATATACATCAATATATTATGGACAAGATGGAAAGGTGGCCGATGAGGAAAGTCTTTCTTCTCCATTTATCACAAGTGGAAGCAATGGATTCCTTTCTTATGTGAACGGCGGTCACGCACACCTTGATTTCTATCAAGACGAGGCATATTCAAACACTGAAGATCTTGCTTTGAGCCGAGCAGAATACAACAATTTTGTTCAATCTCTTGGAGCAGAGGGAAATAAAGGCGTTCTCTTCTTCTTCCAGCCAAGCACAATGCCTGTGGACGGCCTTAGCGAGGATGAAGAGCGTGATATAGAAAATTATAACTCAATTTCAACAGCAGATCTTCTTGGAATTTCAGAAGAAGATGCAAGAAAAGTTGTGATCACATCTTCAAATGTCAATGTTGTTTTGGCACAAAATGACGGCATTGTTGTAAGAGGTGTGGGAGAGGCAGTGCTCACCATTTATTCACAACAAGACTACCAGAATAGCAAAACTATCAATGTTGAAGTCATTTATTCAATGTCAAAACTTGTTGCTTCTTACAACTTTGCAGGTGGTTCAGTTGAAATAGCAGAAAATGAAGATGGCACAACAGAAGTTCCTCTTCAAGAAACCAGATCTCTTAGAGTGGCTTATGCTTTTGCGCAAAACAGCGTTTATCTTGGAAATTCTGCATCTATCTATACACTTGCTCAAAATGATATTGATATTGAATATTCAGCAGCGCCTAATGATTCACAAGGTGTTGCACTTCGCGAAGAGGCGAGCGGATATTTCATCACACTTAACGCAGAAGTTGGCGATGTGAACACTTTGATTTGCGCAGATCCAAAAGTTGAAGGACTTGGAGCAGAATATCAAAGTGCAGTAACAACTGCCTTCCAAAGCAGATACACAGTTGCACCATTTGCAGGTGCAATCAGAATTGACGCAACCAATGATGAAGTCAACATGAGCCCAGGCACACCTGGATATATCACAGCGGTAGTCCTTTCAACCAATGACGCTGAAAGACTTACTGCAAACATCTCACTTGGCGGAATTGATTTGACAATTTCTCCAATAGAAAGAGGAAATGGAGACAGTAGCGGAAGTTATACTTTCACAGCATCACTTGGCACGCAAGAACGCTTCAATGTCAATGTTTCTTGGACAAGAGGAGCAAAGAGCGAAGACGACGGAACATATGAATACACATTTGAATTCTATTTTGCAGTAGCAGAAGATTATCGCAACCATGTTTCAGCAAATGAGAACTATGATGTGACTTTCATTTCAAACTCACAAATTGTAAGTCAAAACTTCACACTCACTGTTTCAAGACAAGAGTTTAACAACATTGCAGTTTCAAATTATGAAATTTCTTCAACAACTTATGAGAATGTGGGTGGACAATATTTGACAGTTTACACAATTGATCCTTCTTCAACAATAAGCACTGTTGCCCCAGGAAGCGCTTCAATCATTCAAGTCAATGTCAATCCAGCATATGCTTACTATGATTCATTCGCAATTGAATACAGAACGGTCGGTGGAAGCGGTGTTGCAAATGCAGTTATGCTTGATTTCCTTTCACCAAGAGATGATACTGTTCCGGCGACACAATTTATCAGAAACAGGACTGCAACCATAACTCCAATTACAAACGGATATGACATCACCCCAACAGACGATGACAAAGCGTCAGGAAACCTTTATTTCAGGGCTTGGATCAATGATGCAGTCAATGAAGACACTCAAATTGAGTATAGAATCACCTTCTTTGCAAATGAAGAGAGCGTAGGCTATGTAACATATTATCAAAAAGTAAGTTATCTTCGCGATGCTCAAATTTCCATTGTTGGACAAGTAGGTGAAGATGGCGTCCTTGCAAAAGGTGAAACAGTGACAGTGAGAGTCACCATTGAAGACAATGAAACAGTCAACCTTGAGAGCATTGTTCTTCTCAACAGTGCGGGTGGTATCACAAGATCAAACCCAACAGAAGTTGCAAGCACCATTCCAAACACAAGAGCATTTGAATTTACTGTTTCAGCAACCGTGACGGCGCAGACAATAACAGAAAGTGGTGAAAGATTGCCACTTCAAATCTCAGCCACAGTTTCAAGGATTGAAAACAATGTTCCTCAAACAAAAACTGTGTCACTTGCTCTGAATCTGGTAGATTTCAGGATAGATGGCAACAATATAAGGCTTGACAGTCCAATTGAAGGTGAGTTTGTCACATACGTTGGACTTCCACAATACTTGCAATTTGAATATAACTTCTTGCCAGAAGACTACACTTACAATGCAAGCGACACGGCAAGTGTGACGGCAGTCAAGGCTTTGAGAGAAGCACGTCAGTCACTTCAATCAAAAGGATATTATGATCCTGCTGACAATATGCTTCAAAACTATACAATCAATGTTCGAGATGATAAAGAAGTTCCACTCATTGAAAGACTTGAATACTTTGACACATCTATTGGACAGTGGGCAAACGTCAGCGCTGGCAGAACGCTCAATGGAATTGCAACTGTTTCAGCAGCACAAGACGGAACAGTGGCAATTGAAGGTCTTCAAGAGACAGCAGATGACCAAGAAATTCAAATGAGAATGGCAACTTATGAAACTGTAAATGGAGTGGAAAGAGAATACACAACATCATTTACTGTTTCAGTTGAGGCATATTCTAGTGAAGATGTTCCAATTTGCATTTACACAGTTGATGAGTTTATGGCAATGGCTGGCGGAACAGCACAAGACTATATTTTGATGAATGATCTTCATCTCACTGGATATACACCTTTTGACACAACAAATATTTCAAGTTTTGATGGAAATGGATACACAATTCACATTGACTCTTTCAATGTTATTCCATCAGACACAAGCACACTTAACCTTGCACTCTTCAACAATGTCACAAGCAACACAACGCTCAAAAATGTGAGAGTGAACATCTTTAATGGTGGACAAATTCTTGCTGATGTGAGCAGATACAGTCAAATCAATATTGCAGGTTTTGCAATCAACAATGCAGGAACAATCACAAACTGTGATGTTGTTGCTTACAGTGCAGATGGCTCTTACAATTCAAGCAGAGCATATGGACTTAATGTAACTTACATAAACGGAAGTGGCACTTCAAGCCCAGTTTACCTTCCACCAAACTCAACTTGGCAAACAACAGTTTCTGGTTTTGTCAATGAAAACAGCGGAAGCATCACCAATTCTCGTGTTGGTGGTGATGAAGTTATGGTTGTGAGCGATGAGGCAGGAGAAGGCCTTTACAGACTGAACACTTACTCTTTGCAAACTTTCAATATTTCAGCGCAAGGCGATGTGGCAGGCTTTGTTGGACAAAACTCAGGAAAAATCGCTGCATCTTATGTCAAGAATGTTGAGATTGACAACCTTTCAGAAGATCCAGACAAAAACACAGCAGGCTTTGTTCTCACAAACAATGGCTCGGTCATCACTTCATATATTGAAGGCGTCCGAGGAGACAAAACTGATGATGATGACAATTTCACTAACACAGGATCAAGCATAAGTTCTGCAAATGGTATTGTCGCAGGTTTTGTTTACAGCAATGAAGACACAGCGCAAATCATTGACAGTTATTCAAACATCCTCATTTCAAATGTAAATGAAGGTTCAGCAGCATATTTGGCAGCAGGTTTTGTTTATGCAAACACAGGTTACCTCAAAAACTGCTACTCAGCATCACAAGTTGAAAATCTCAAATATTCTCAAATGAACTTCTCTGGTGTTGACGAAAACGGAAACCTTATGACCTCTGGTGGAAGGTATGAGAATTGCTATTACTACAACTCATCTTTCACAAGCCAGTATTCATCAGGAAGCACAACTGAGGAAGACTTCAACACAGGTGCAGGTCAACTTCGAGATGTTTCTCTTGCAAGCAATTTCTATGGTTTTGCAGTCAGCACAAGCGACAGCGATGATTCAATCTGGAAGATGACAGATGAGGGCATCAAACTTGTTGAAGCAAACCTTTTGACACTTTCACATAGATATTACAACGTTATTGAAGACGGCGAAAACGTTTCAGGTGAGACTGGCGCAACAGTTGGAGATGATGGCGAGATTATCACTTACAATATGCCTTATTCAACACTTCAAAGCAGCAATGGAACTCTTTACAGCTCTGCATATGGATCAATTTACAACCCAATCTTGATCAGAAGTGCACAAGAGTTTGTCGAAGTGACAGGCACAAGTTCATCTTCAAGCGTTCAAATCTATCTTCGTAACAAAAAAATTTCAGGCACATACAGACTTGTTGCAGACATTGATTTGAGCACTCTTTTGACATCGGAAGACGAGCAAACATATGTTCTTCCATCTTCAAGCAGAGCCTTTACTGGAATTTTCTATGGAAACGGCTTTACTATCTCAAACATTTCAATCACAAGCAGTGAATCAGTGTTCTCTTATGGCCTCTTTGGAACAATTGAAAAAGACGACACAACAGCAAATACTCTTGACACGATGATACTTAACCTCAACTTGACAGTTTCAAGAGTAAGCAACAACGCAGCAACAACTGTTGGTGCACTTTCAGGTTATGTCCGTGATGCAAAACTGATCAATATCAGTGCAACTTTCAATGACGACTCTCGCGTTGAAGGTCTCAACTTTGCAGGAGGACTTGCTGGACTTGTGTTCAACAACAGTTTGCTTTCAAATCTTTCAGTTGAAAATGCAATGGTCATTGCAGACAGATACAATAGTGAAATCGCTATTGACAGCAAGGGACTTCTTGAATTGAGAAGCACACTTTACACATCTTTGTCAGGTCTTTCAACAAACAAATCTGCCTATGAAATGACAAATCTTAAAAATCAACTTATCTCTTATTCTTATGCTGGTGGAATTGCAGGCTTTGTTGATATCTTCACAGATGGTGCAAGAAATGCAAACTTCACAGCAGAAGATTATTCAACCACATTGAATGGTCAAGGCTTCAATGTTTACGGCACACGTGCGACAGGAAACACATACGTTGAAGGAAATATCGTTGGTGGTCTTTTCGGTTTGACTGGAAGCAAAACTCACGTTCGTGATGCAAGAATTGAAATTGAAGGCACAATGAATCAAAACAGCACGCACATCATTGCAACAAGATATTATGCTGGTGGTGTGGTAGGACAATCATTTGGTGCTCTTTCTCAAATCGTTGCAACATATTCTGATGATGTTTTGAGCACGATCAACAACAACTATGGCACATATTATTCAAATCGTGATATGACCGCAGAACGCGGTGCAATCGACATCTTCTATTATGGAGATCTCACAGACTATACACAAGAATATATCGGTGGACTCGTTGGATATGCAGGAAGCGGGTCTATGCGTGTGTCATACTCAACAATCAATGCCATCGGTCTTGACAGCAAATTTGCAGGTGGCGTGATCGGCGTGATTGATATTGGCACCGATGTGACACCTTATTCATTCAATCCGGGCAATGGAGAAGTTGTTGCAACAAAATATGCAATTGAAGAAGTTTATTCATCTGGCGATGTCCGTGCAAACACAATGTCTGGTGGTATCGTTGGTGTGATTGCAAAGGCAAACACAAATGTTTCATTCTCAGCAGTCAACAGCGTCAACTTCTTGTCAATATATGACTATCAAAACGGCGTCAACTATACAAATCAACAACTTGGTTCAGCAGGTGAAGACGGAAGTTATAGTGGCAATACCGGAACAAATGTGCTCAAATTCTATTCTATCGTTGGACAGTTTAACACAGACGATGATGTCACAACAACCAATATTGAAGGCAACTATTTGACATTCAATCAAGTTTTTGAAAGTTACTTTGATGATGATGGCATGTTGGCTTACAATGACTTTGTTTCCATCGGAAAATTTAAAGACTACAACTTTACAAGTGGCACAAGACTTACTTTGACTAACCAATATTATCCAGGCTATGGCTCAGATTCTATAGGGGCAACTTTCCTTATTGAAACACCATCTTCATACACTGATTCAACAGCCGGCAGAACTTACACACGAGCAGCATTCCTTGATTCAAATGCTTGGAGTGACACAAATTGGGTTCATTACACAGGACAACTTTACCCTGAAATAAGATATGCTGACTTGCAAGAAGCAACTCTATATTTGGATTACTATAATGTTGCAGATATCATTAAAATCATGAACAACAATCCAGATGTTGAAGTTATGGTTCGTGGACTTATAAGCGAAGATGCAGAACTTGAAAATCCAAATAGTTATCGCGATGTTGTATTGACGACAACTCAACAAATTGGAACAACATCAAATCCATTTGCTGGAACATTGTTTGGCAACTCAGAATATGAAGTTTCATTGGTTGTGAACAACACTTTATTTGAAGCCACAGGATCAGGGCTTGTTTTACGAGACCTTGATATTGCTTATGGAGAGGAGTCAGATACTTCTAATACAAACCTTCCTAAGCTTTCAGGAGGTGTAATTGCCCCATCACTTCTAGAAGCACAAATCGCAAATGTGACATTGACAATAAATAAAACAGCATCTGTAGAAATGGGGTCATCTTCAGACACTGCAGGCTTGGTTGCAGGTTCAATAACAAGCACATCAATTCAAGGTCTGAGGATTGTGGATAATGTTGCTTCAAGTGCTAATTTGTTAAATGTAAGCGATAGCAACACGCAAAGTACAACAGAAAGTGATACAGAAAATGAATCAAATACAACTTGGTCAGTTGGCTTAGTTGCGGGTGAGGCAAGGCAGGGAAGTTCAGTAAGAGAGATGACAATAAGCCAGATCAGCATAAGTCTTAATAGTAATAGATTATCATCATCATCAAATTCTTCTTACTCAGTAATAAATATTACAGGTGGGAATCCAGATACTCTCAATGCAGGGCTGTATTTCGGTCAAGCGGTAAGTGAGGAAGAAAATACTTTCCCATTTGATATCACATTGTCAGGAATGAGTGTAGGGCAAAACCCATTTGGGGATGGTAATAATCTAGGATTTGCAGAAATCTATGTTGGCGTAAATGCAACAAATGTGAACGTAGGCGGATATATAGGAAATGTTGGCAACATCACAAGCGTCAGCGGAAACTTCACAAACAGACCATTAAACTTTGCCGTAAAATTTGCAAATGATATGAAATCAACGGAACAAAAGCCAACATCACTCAATTATGGTGGACTTATTGGCAAGTCGCAAGCCTTAGCACTCAGTTTGCGATATACACAATCAAATGACCTCATTACTGTTTACAACCAATTGACAAGAGTTGGCGAAAATAGTTTTTCAGTCGGATCAATGAATTATGGCGGTTTGATTGGAGAAGTTGTTTCAGAGGGAACATCTACTGGTGCAGCACCAACAATAAGTGGTCTCACAGCCCACAACTCATTGTTTGGCAGTGATAATGAAAATGTTTCTTTGAACACCGCTCTTACTGATAGTTTGTCAACTGCTTTGACAAATGAAGCTGGGACGAATGTTGAAGATAGTTTGAAAGGAAAAATCACATTCACAGACACCCTCAACTATGGTGGACTTGTTGGAACTACTACGGGAGCAAATATAACCAACTTCCAAGGAGGCTCAACAAATGACGACAACTTGTTGACCTTCACTGGTGCAACCGAAGCCAATGTCGGAGGCGTGGTAGGCAATTCTGCTGGAAGCGTAACAATATCTGCTGTCAGTGGTGGAGCAAATGTTTATGATTCATACAATATTCAAGCTGGCACTATAAACGCAGGTGGACTTGTTGGCAATTCAGGCGGAGGAGTGTCAATTTCTGGCACAATTGGCAATGACGGATCTATGGTTATAAATGCAACTGGCATAACATCTACAAATAATAGTGACACAGCCTCTGCAAACAATGTTGGTGGTTTTGTTGGCTCAGTGACAGGAAATGTCAATATCACAGGAACTGGCGAAAAGAACCTGTCACAATACACAGGACATATCTTTATCAACAGCGCAAGCACAGCCAATGTCGGCGGTATTGTGGGGAATATCACAAGCGGCGTTATTGGAAATGGTGCAAGTGAAAATGATAGAAATCAAGGCATTGTGTATACATCCTTTGGTGGAACTATAAGAATTGCCAAAGCAAGCACTATTCGTGCAGGTGGAACGATTGGACACTTGGGTATTACAGAGAGCCCAAGTATACAGCACAATTACAACTATGGCGACATTTATATTTCTAATGGAGTTGTAGAATCCTCAAACAACTTAGATTTATATGCAGGCGGAATTATAGGAATAAGTGATTATACAGCAAATGTTTCTGGATCTAATATATCTGACAATTACAGTCTAGTGGCTATAAATAGTGGAAAATATAGCCAAGAGAATGAAAATATCAATGCACTCTTTGGATCGTCAGTTCAAGGTACTGAAACAAACACTAACTTCTATAATCACGGCGTTGCACTTTGCACGGATGATTTTGGCACAGATATGGGTTATGCAAGTGCATATACCAATGGTGTTTCACGCACTGAAAATGCTCCTTACACTTATACATACCACGCAGGATATGGAGAGTATTATGTTCCTACCACAGAGGAACAAAATGCTAAAAGTGGGTATTTATTAGCAGCGTTTACGAGTGCAGGTTTGACTTCCACAACTTCTGGACACAAACTCAACCCTACATTACTTTCAAGCACCATAGCAGGAGTTAAATATCCTGAAAATGGAGTTTACTACATTGCATTAGACAAAGATTCTTCAATCAGAGCGCAACTTCTCGAAAATGTTTCCAAAAACATCGCCCTTATCGGTGATGGCTATACTTTGACTTACACAGGCAACAGCAATTCATTCATACCAGAACTCTCAGGATTTTCATATGTTTCATCGCTTGTTTTGAATGTCGATGTAAATATTGATGATACAACAAACGAAAATATCGGTGGACTTGTTGGCAATATGACAATCGGACAAATTTATGCAGTTGGTGTGAGTGGCAACATTGAAGTAGGTGGCACAACAGCAATCACCGTTGCCGGACTTGTGGCAAATGCGGGGGCAAACGTGACAGTCAGAGACAGTTATGCTGTTGCTGACATCCTCTATCGTGCAGGTATTGAGGAGATAGAAGATGATCTTGACACCCCAGAAAATGAGAGCGAGACGGTTTACGGCTCAATGTCTGGATTGGTGGGCAGCGGCTCTGCTTCAATTTATGGATCTTTCAGCGGTGGAAGACTGAGCACATATATTGATGCAAACATGTATGCCTTCTCACAAGGAAGCCACACAATCACAAATTCATACACTTACACAACTCTGGACTGGAATGACCACACAAGCGAAAAAACTGAACCAGCAGATACGACTATTATTTCTGTGTTTGGTAGTGTAACCAACGAGAGTAGTAATTTGTATTATGATGCAAAAGCATTGAATAGATCTCTTAAAAATGACACCAATAAAGGAAGTGCATTTGGTACATCAACTACAATGTCAACTGATGGTTGGGGAACGTTTAACTTAAAAATTGGAGATAGAGAATTTAAAGATACAAATGGTTTATACAACTTTGGCTACTCAGTGAGATCAAACTTCAAATATCTCGCTCCATCATCTCTATACACAAGACCAGAAGCAGATGATAGCGATAATGGTGATGATATCAGTTATGAAGATTGTATTAAAGAATATGACTACACTCGTTTGTCTCTTGAAAAAACGTTGTATTTGATAGGAAATGACAACAACAACGCTTCCAACACAGCATATGGCATTCCAAACTATACTGTCTTGACAAAAATGATTGGACAGGTAGGCAATAAATATAATATTTATGTTTTGACAAATGATATAGACAACTATGAGAATACATCATCAAGCAGAAAGAACTGGACTCCAACAAGCCTTGGCGTATCTGAACTTGATGGCAATGGACATACAATCAACAACTTGGGTGCAACGATGTTCACAAGTTTGTCTACTTCATCTGTTAAGCAAACCGTTAGAAACATCAGACTGACAAATGATAACAATTTGCATTTGGCTTACGCAATTTTGGCTCAATCATTGAAGACTGGCACAACTATTTCAAATGTGACATTGTCTGGGTATATTGTTGAAGGTGATGAAAGCAAGAATTTGGCTGCTTTGGCAGGACTTGCAGATGGAACTGATATAACAATCAACGCTGTGACAAACCTTGCTCATGTAAGGAAGACAGGAAAGAACACTGACAACTGTGCTGGTGGATTGATTGGATATGTAAACGATGGTGCAAATGTGACAATAAATTATAGTTCAAACTATGGAACCATCCAAAATGATAATGGATCATCTAAGGCAGGAAATGACAATGCAAAAACAGCCCATGCAGGAGGTCTTGTTGGTGGAGTTGGTGGAACATTAACTATCGAAAATTCATACAACGCAAACTCTGTTATTGTAAATTACACCAGCACATCAGACGAGAAGGATATGACAACTCATGCAGGTGGACTTGTTGGCTGGGCAACTGGAACAGTTAACATTTCAAACTCATACAACTCTGGTATAGTAAAAGCCGGCAACAAAAAAGTGGGAACAAATGGCTCATCTGTATCATACGCAGGTGGAATCATTGGCTATGGCACAACAGGAAAAATCGAAAACTGCTTCAACGAAGGCTCAATCGAAGCGCTGGGCAAGAATCCGGAATTTGAACTTGGGTATACAATTGGTATTGATGAAAAACGGATACTTGAATATCCAAATATGGATACCGTCAAAGGAGCCTTTTGGGCAGCTGGAGTGCTTCAAGTAAGTTTTTATGGAATTTATAACTATTACATTAAAGAAGTTTATGTCGAACAAAAATCAGAATTGTCACAAAATGTTTACGCACTTGGTATAGGATATTTGACAAATAATAGTCAAGAAGAAGATAATGGAGACAATTATAATAATGGAAATATAAAAAATAATGGAACTAAACAACTTAGTAATGAAGGAGATCGTAAACTAGCAATAGTTGACATGACAGACAAAACGAAAATAACAAATGGTTCAATATTATATCAGGATAGAGGGTATGTGCCAGTTAGCGTGGCTTCACAAGGCGTTTTCAAAACGCGCCCTTATTATAACGCTACTGAAGAAAATGGGAAATACAATATTAATTTTGATAATTTAGGATATGATCAGGATTTTTATAATAGTAAAATAAATCCTAATTCTGCTGTTATTATTAAATCGACAGGTTTTGATGAAAATGGTATGCCAGTTAGTGCAGTGATTAAAGTTCCAAATGTTGTTACAGTCGGAATGTCATCATCATGGACAGCGACTGACAAAAGTTATGTGAATGCAGATCTTTATTCAATAGATTTTCAATCAGGAGGACTGATTGATTATCAATCAAAATTTGAAACTGATGGCGTAAATGTAGATGTCGCAAGTGTGGATACCAATAACATTGAAACTATTCGATCAAGCACTAGATCAAAAGAAGCTGGATCGTATGAAACGATAGAAATTAATGGCGAGTCATATTATCTTGCAAATTCAAACAATGTGAATGCCTTGTTTAGTGCAGGTGTGTATTCATATACTCTTGAAGTAGATGTTGATCAAAGTTGGCAATACTTGTCTGCACGTGATTTACAATTGTCAAATCCGATGGTCGGAAGTACTAGCGTAAATGCAAGAGTTAGCCAAATTTATATTGATCAAGGACAAACGAAAGTGTCAATTATAATTTCTTCTTCTGAGCCGTTCTCAGGGAACTTTACGGCAACACTTTCTGCAAACTATCAAACACAATCTATTGTGGACATCAGTAATTTTGTTTATTATTATGATGTTGAGACTGAATTGTATGGGATTTTAACAAATTATAGCACCGAAGAGCTAGGTTATTTAGGAGAAGGGTATACTTTATCTTCAGGAAGTCAAGTATATCAAGGAGCGCAAGTAATACAATTGCTGAAAAGCGATAGATATAATGAAATAAATAACTCAAGTAATGATAATTCTGCAATAACAATGCCAGGTTTTGAAGATTCTGATTATATTTACATGATCTGGGATGAAAATGACAAAGCACTATTGTATTTGCCAAATGCGACCTTAAAGGACCCAGATGGACAAGATTATGATGTCAATGCAACTCCTTTCACTAACATTATTGCAGAAGAGATTAGTTATAATAATATTTACATCTCTGCAGAAGAAACAATTCAGGTTGCAATTGATTTCTCCGAGTATCAACACAACGAGACTTTAATAGAAACTGCTGGGGAAGATGATGTTGAAGGAACAATTTCTGTTGGAGAAGTTTTATCAGATATGGGTGGACAAATTAATACTCAGTATGATAGTGAGATAACACTCAATTTCTCAATTAAAGACACTATTGAAGGTGTTTCAGCAGGCACATATGATTTGGTTTACAAAGGTTCTGAGGAATCTATAATTGCTCAAATTGTTGGGCAGGATATTGATGGTGTAATATCTTTCACAATGAGTGGCGTTGAAAGCACCACGATTGGTTTTGAAAATTACACTTTTGTAGTTAATTATGACAATGAAACAGGTCGCCTTATATTGACACTTTCAGGTTTGGATATGACCAATAGTGGTTTATTACAAGAAGCAGAGAGAATAGTCAATGCGATATCTGATCTGTTTGTTCTAAGATATGAAGATGAAAGTCAAGTTGCACAGGAGATAAGTTTCGATCAAATACTTAATCTTACCTATACTTATCAAGAGAAAGCGGGGGCATTTAATATAACAGGGTTTAATGCAAATCCTACAGAGTTTATGTTATTAGATCAAAATATACCTATGATTGCAAGAAGCAATTCTGGAAGTTTTGTAGTTAACGAAGAACAACAAGTTACATTTACAATAAATGATATTGTTTATACTGCCAGATTTGAAGTTTTGGAGAATAATATAGGTGTAAGGCTTGTATTTAATGAACAAATCTCAAATGACATTTTGGCTGAATTGCAATCTCAAATCAGAAGTTATCTATCTGGATTGATGGCAATTTCAAATAATGAAAATGAGAATAGTATGGATATAGAAGATCTATTCCCTGAGAAACAAGATATATCAGACTCAATAATTTTTGGCGACGAAGGACAATTTACAATTGGTTATAACCAAGTTATTGGAAAAGATTGGATATTGGATGAGACTTTGAGCGATATATTTGAAATTACAAAACATGAAAATGGAGATGTAACCATTTCTGTTAAAGACGAAGCGATTACGGTTTATACTCTTGGTGATGTTGAAATTTATAGGTATGAGTATGAATATTCACTAAGACAATCTTGGTGGACAGAACGTCTGTCAGCAACTTTATCCACACAATCCCAAGAAGAAAAGATTATGGCAGGATTGACATTAAAGGGAGTAACTCAAACAGGAGATCTTATCAGTGGTATCTCAAATGAGGTTGAAAATATTACCGATGAAAACATAAATTTGATCGCTGAAATATATTCTCAATATCATTTGGCTGAAAACGATAATTATTCTATCAGTGCAATAATTGAAAAAGATAATAGTTATGCATCTGTAGTACTTGTATATAATAACGAATCAAGTAGTTGGCAATTAGGAACTGTGGGCTATATTTATGCCGTGGAAGGTAATAATTATGGAGTTATTTCAGTAAAAACAACTGATGGTACTACAATTTGGTATGATACTAACGAAAATACAATTTTGCGTTTAGAAGATGGCGTTTACACAACATATTATAACAGTCAATATAACTATTACGAACAAACGCATACATCTTTGCCAGAAACTATTTATACTTCTGCTACATTAAGTGATGGTACATCTGGAATACCAGGCACAAGTTTTGATACCAATAACTTTATGATTTTTGAGAATATAGAAGAATCATATCATATAACAGAAGATGGATATCTGTATTTTACGAATGGATATGCAGTTGTAAATAAGCTGAATGATAGATATTATACACAGTCAGAAAGAGATAATGTTGTTTCAGGTTATATTTTGACATTCCCTAAATATGAAATTATGGAATATAAGCCAAATATAGGAACTGTTGATTTATATGAAATAAAAGATGATAAGGTTGTCTATAAAAAAGATGAGAATGAGAACAAAATAAATATTTTATGGAAAAAGGATGCATCAGCAAGCAGTGCAATAGTCACATTTTCTATTGGCGGAAATAAGGTATTGAATACGTCTGTTAGTTCTGGAAGTAGTGTAACCCCAGGAAATATAATCTTGATGCAAGATATTTCGCTAGCTGCCGTTACTGCTGGAATTGACAAAAATGAACTTATTAATATATCAGGTAACGATTATTTATTATCTTTCTATAGCACAGTAGAAGGTACTAGTCTATATAATTCAACGATATCTAAAGATAACAATGGATATTTCAAAAACATTAAATTTTTAGTAGAGTTAAATAATGCAAGTTTGTTGCCGAGCAATTCAAGTACAAACTATATAAATCTTTCAGGTTACGGAGTTGTCAATTCGGCATCAGATGGATATGGATTATTTGCAGATACTACCATAAACGGTCAAACTAATAATGCAATTTCGCGTAATTTATCTTTTGAGAACAATATTTCTATTGTAGGAATAGACGGGACAAATGCAAATGAATCTGGTTCGGATGGACAAAAAGGAGCGACTATCGGTTTTGCCGAAAGTTATAAATCTGAAACATTTGAAGATGAAAATGGTGAGGATCAAGTTAATGTATTGGCTTATTTTGAAAAATTAACAAATTATGGGTTTATAGACGCTGGTGACGGAGGTACAGGATACAAAGGAAATGATGGTGAATCATCTAGAAAAGCAGGGTTGACAGGAGGAGACGGTGGAGATGGAGGATCTATCTTATGGCAAGGCAGTTTGGACAATTATGGATTATTAAAACTTGGAGATGCCGGAAATGCTGGTGCTGGAGGAACGGGATATAACGGAAAAGATGCTCCACAAGGTAATAATGTAAAGAATATCGGAAATTGGGATGAAACTATTGATTCGTTGCCTGGAGATGAAGGAAGCCCTGGTGACAATGGAAATAAGGGAAACCTTCCTGAAGACTCAGATATTAAAACAGGAATAATTTCTGGAACGGGCATTGAGTTCCAAAGTACTACTGGTGGTAGAGGAAGATTTGGGTTCGGAGGTATTGGAATGTTTCAGGAAACTTGGGGAGCTGGGCCTTTGGCTGTCGTGCGTATATCTTCCTGGATACCACTAAAAAGTACTTATTATGAATTTGACACATACAGCACAGGGAATAGAGGATATAAAGATAAAGTTTTTGATAATAATTGGGATTTGCTTGTGTACGGTTCTGATGAACTACAGGACGAACTGCAAGGGAAAATTAATCTAATGATGTGTGTATTTGGATATGAAGAATTAGATTCAATATATAAAGGCATAATGCCATTTAGTGTTCGAATGCCATCTTAAAAGGAGAGTGAGTGATGATGAAAAAGGATGATGGGAAAAATATCCATGCTGGGCATAGGGAGAGATTATCAAATCTGGTCGCTAAGGCTGGGATTGAAAATGTTTCTGATGTTCAAGCGCTGGAATTTGTTCTCACATACATATTTCCAAGAGGGGATGTAAATCCCCTCGCTCACCGTCTTCTTGACAAGTTTGGCACTTTTGCCGATGTGCTTGATGCCGATCCTCTCGAACTTGAATCGGTCAATGGTATTGGGCCAAGAGCATCAAGAATGATTTCGCTCTTACCAGAAATATTTCATCTTTACACAATCAGCAGAATTACTGGAAAAATTCCTGTAAACGATCTATCCAGCATACTTGACTATTGCGAACAACTTTTACGTTTCAAAAACACCGAAGAGTTTTACATCGTTGGACTTGATTCTTCAAGCAAAATTATTGCTAGACGGAAACTTGCAAGCGGATCAATAAATGCGGTTGGTATTCAGCCGATTGAAGTTTCAAAATTTATTGCATCTTCACGTGCTGTCATGGTGTTTATCACTCACAATCATCCTGGTGGCAGTGCAAGACCTTCCAAACAAGACAACAGTGCGACTGACATCTTTGAGAAGTTTTGCAATTCGCTCGGTGTGCACTTCATTGACCACATTATTGTTGGCAGTGATGGAGTGTATAGTTTCAATTACAAAAGCATGGTTAGGACTTTCGCCTAACCATGTTTTTTTAGAAGTTAAATGATAAAACTTGCTATGATTGCGCCAAGCAGTCCACCGATAAAGGCGAGCAGTGGAACGAGCAAGAAAACCAGCCAAAAGGGTTTGTTTGATTCCTTGACGCCTTTTGTATGTTCATTTTCAATGAGTTCATAGCCAAAAGGCAGCACGCTTAGGCAATAAAGTCCATTTTCTTCATATTTGATTGAAATGCAATCAAGATGTTCAAGATAGTCAATGATATGACAAAGCCCACTTCCATCAACTTTATATTTTGATGGCAACTGAGAGATTATTTCCTTGCTTTCAATGATCTCATATTCACCATTTGGGCACAGATTTGCAAGCAGTTTTAACACCAATTTTGATTTTATATCAAGCATATATTTATCATTTTGAATAAAAATATATTTATTCGACCATTGACAACATTCGACAACTTATTGTCACTATTGACAAAGATTGAACTTAATGATATACTATCGGCAAATGGGGGATTTATGGCAAAAGTTGAAACAGATTGGGTGAACATATTAGATGAAGTTTTTTCTTTTTATGTAAAAGGTTATCGAAACAAACAGTTGACACTTTCAGATGACTTCTACATTGTTGCTGAAAAGGTGCTTGCTGGTGGTATTGATGAGTATATGGCTGGTTATGACCATTATACAACATCGCCAAGCAGAGATTTTTCTGAGTATAACTTCACCACAAAGGCAAGGTATGTTCTGCAAAAGATATTTAATATGCATGATGGGGCAATTTTCTTTAATCTTAAACTGTTAAACGAAAAGGCAGTCAAAAATTCTCTTGAAAGGCAAAAGAAAAGCGTTAATGATATGGATAACAATGGATACAAATTGCCAAAGAAGAGAATAAAGACAGAAAACAAACAAGAAATTTTTGATACATTAAACTTTCATGAAGACAGAGTAATAAACCAAGAACTTACCAATCAAGATCATGACAAACTTTTTGATGAGGATTATGAAGATGCTTGCGACAGCCCTTATGGATCAGCACTTGTAAAGTCACGAAATGATGCTTATGAGAAGATAGTTGCAAGAAGGAAAAGAAATGTTGAGGCTTGGCAAGAGAAGAAAAAGTATGGTGGTCGATGGACATATATTGTTGGCGATGAAATACTTTCTTCAAAAGATTTTGAAGAGGCTGGGGCACAGTATGATATAGTGGGGGCTGACTTTTCAAAAGCATTTTCAAACAAATGTGCAAAACTGGGAATTGATAGTGCAAAACTGATCCTTTCTAATATTGAACAAGGAATGTAAACAGGTTTTTGATAAACCTGTTTTATTTTGGCATAGTTATCACAATTTTTGTCAAAAATGATATTAAAAGCAAGGCGTTTGTCTTATTGCAAGAGGAGGAGAATGTCAGACCGAAAAGACAAAATGGTGATGGCTTATCTTTGTGGGGTGTGTAAAGATGAAGGAGCACACCTTGTTTCTCCGCACGCTATTGCAGAGGCGCTATGTCACAAAGTTGTGTTGTCAGTTGCTGAGATTGATGAGATTATGACAAATCTTTCTATGCAAAATTACCTCGATTTTGTTGTGTCTGACAGCAAAAATGGTTATTATTATTGTATAACATTAAAAAGCAAAGGCAGATCATTTTTAATTGATGCAAAAAAGCAAAGAAAAGCACTTTTGATGCTCATACTTCGAAGTATGTTTCTTGCGACAGTCAGTTTTGTGTTTGGAATAATATTGAAAGCAATTTTCAAATGATAAGGAGGAGAGGTGAAAGACAAAGAAGAGCATGAATTTGATCTTCAATCAAAATACAAGCCAGCAGGCGATCAGCCACAGGCTATTGAAAAACTGGTAGAAGGTCTTGAAGATGGGTTGAAAGAACAAGTGCTTCTTGGCGTAACAGGTTCAGGCAAAACTTTCACGATGGCAAACATAATCCAAAGAGCAAAAAAGCCAACGCTTGTCATTGCACATAACAAGACTTTGGCGGCACAACTTTGCAATGAGTTTCGTGAGTTCTTTCCGCATAACAGGGTGGAATATTTTGTTTCATATTATGACTATTATCAGCCAGAGGCGTATATTGTTTCAACTGACACTTACATAGAAAAAGACATGGCAATAAATGACGAGATTGACAAGTTGCGTTCCAGTGCGACCTCTTCAATTTTGGAAAGAGATGATGTCATCATTGTTGCATCGGTGTCTTGTATTTATGGTCTTGGCAATCCAGACGAATATTACAACTTACACATCTCTCTTCGTGAAGGCGAAATTGTGGACAGAGATGAAGTTATCGCAAGGCTTATTGAAATTCAATATACAAGAAATGATATCGACTTCAAGCGTTCTACCTTTCGAGTGAAAGGTGACATTCTTGATATCTTCCCTGCCAGCCAATCTGAAATGGCTGTGCGAGTGCAGTTTTTTGGTGACGAAATTGAAAAGATTTATGAGTTTGATCCAGTGTCTGGCAATTTGATAAATGAAGTGAGCGTTGTTGCCATTTATCCTGCCACACATTATGCGGTTGGACAAGGCAGGCTTCAAACGGCGCTTGCACAGATTGAACAAGATCGCGAGAAGGCGATTGCTGATTTTACTGCACAAGGAAAACTTATTGAAGCAGAGAGAATTGGTCAGCGTGTGGCTTATGATATAGAAATGATGAGAGAGGTTGGCTATTGCAGTGGTATTGAAAATTATTCCAGATATTTTGACGGAAGAAAACCGGGTGAGGCACCTTATACCCTCATAGACTATTTTCCAAAAGGCTTTTTGACAATCATTGATGAAAGCCACATGACCCTTCCACAAATCCGTGCTATGTATAACGGGGACAAAGCCAGAAAACAATCGCTTGTTGAATATGGTTTCCGCTTGGAGGCTGCAAAAGATAATAGACCGCTGACATTTGATGAGTTTAATTCAAAACTGGGGCAAGTCATTTATGTTTCTGCAACACCTGGAAAGTATGAAACTGGCAGAGCAGGTCAAATTGTAAATCAAGTGATAAGACCAACAGGACTCCTTGATCCAATGATTGAGGTTAAGCCTATCAAAAACCAGATAGAAGTCTTGATGGAAGAGGCGAGAGGCGTTATTGAGAGAAATGGCAGAATACTGGTGACGACTCTGACAAAGAAAATGGCAGAGAGTTTGACCACATACTTGCAAGAGCGCAATTTCAAAACAAAATATATGCACTCTGAAATTGACACAATGGAAAGAGTGGAGATTGTCAACGGGCTTAGAAGCGGAGAATTTGACATTTTGGTTGGGATCAACCTTTTGAGAGAAGGTCTTGATATGCCAGAGGTGGAACTCGTTTGCATACTCGATGCAGATAAGGAAGGCTTTTTGAGAAGTGAAGGTGCATTGATTCAAACAATTGGAAGGGCAGCACGAAATGCAAATGGCAGGGTGATAATGTTTGCTGACACCATGACTGATTCTATGAAAAGAGCGATAGACACCACACTTGAAAGAAGAAAACTGCAAGAGAAATTCAACAAAGATCATGGCATAGTGCCGAAGACAATTATCAAACCAATCAGCAATACGCTTGAAATCAGCAAGAAGGTTGATGACAAGAAGATAAGAAAAGAAGACCTACCAAAAGAGATAGAAAAACTCACTGCGATGATGAAAATTGCATCATCAAGCCTTGATTTTGAAAGAGCCATTGAACTTCGAAATCAAATTCAACTTTTGCGTAAGCGCCTAAACAGCAAAAAGTAGGAGCCAAGTCAGAGTTTTGTTATTGACAGCAAGGTCAAAAAGTGATAAACTATTCTTATAACAAAGGGGGAAATATGAGGAAAAAAATCATATGTGCGACCATATCAGGCATTTTGTTTGTCGCTTGCGTAGTGATTCTTATCTTGGTGCTTTGTGGCGTGATTGGCGATCGTGACAGTTTTAGAGCGACAAGGATTCAAGTGGACACTCAAAATGCACAGACACAGTTTTATGAAGGAGAAAATTTCAACAGCAATGGTTTGGTGGTTACCGCAATCAATGTTGAAGGAGAAGAAAAGGTAGTTGAAAATTATTCAGTAAATAGTTCTGCTTTCAATAGCGGTGAAACTGGAACTTATACAATAAATGTCTATTATCAAGATGTTTATACCACATATGAGGTGGATGTTGTCAGTGCAGAAGAGTTTTTGATTGGTCTTTTAAGTAGCGAGGAAACAAAAAACTTTGCACAGAGCGTTAATTCAATTTCAATCGACCAAGGCCAGGTCAACGCAACTTACAGAGTGCTTGATGATCAGTTTTATATTTACAACGGTATCAATATTGAGCAATGGGGACGTGATGGTTATCTCTATTCTTATAGCAATATTTTCGACAGCGAAGTGTATAGCGTTGAACCTTTCAATGAATCAAACTTTTTGAAAGGTATCGCAGGGGACAGTTTTGAAGTCCAAGAAGGATGGACTTATGCGCAAAACCTTGCTTATGCCTTCTCTCTTGAACCAATTGCTCAGTTGCAAGCAAATGAAGTGCGATTCGACAGCGTGACCGTTATTGGCAACGACTATATTATTTGGGGCAGACAGACAGTAGAAACAAGTGAGCATCCTTATTCTGTCAGAGTGGATGCAAGAAATCACTATGTCAAAGAATGGATCAGATACAGCGATGATCAACAAGATGTTGTTGCAAGATGGACATATTACTATAACACAAGCGTGTCAATTCCACTTATGCCAGAAGATGCTGTTTGGCAGGCAAATGTTGGCACAAGCATTGACGAAATCAAAAACTTCCTTTTGACTGAAAAGACAAGAAGTTTTGCACAAAGCATAATTTCAGTTAGATTGCAGTCGGCAGGAGAAGACTATAAAGTCTTTACAAACAATGGCGTATATTCACTCATCACTCGCGATGGTGGTGGAAAAAAAGAAGTGTGGCAAACTGCAACAGAAAAAGTTGTCAAAGACACAACAGCAGATGGAACAGAAACTGTCACAAGGGTCTCATCATCATATGAGACAGAACTTTCTGCGACAGAGGGATTTGTATATAACAGTGACTGGACAGTTGCACAAAATTATTATTACAACCTTTTCTTCAAATTTTTCCAAGCGACAGGAGATGTTCAAGAGTTTGCAGTTTCACAAGAAGGAAATCTTTTGACAATACAAGGTGGGACTGAAATGCTTGTTATTGATTTAAGCAACAACAAAATTGTGAACTCAACAGAGAGCATATATGAGGGGACGGCTACGTTCACACTTGAGTATAACGGGCAAACAGATATGCCTCAAATGCCTTAAACAAAATCACAAAACAAAGAATGCAAAACTGCATTCTTTTTCTTTATATTTTTTTGTAACAAATGTGCAAAGTGTGGTATAATAATCTTATGAAAAATTCAATAAAAATACGTGGAGCAAAAGAAAACAACTTAAAAAATATAGACCTTGAATTACCAAAAGACAAACTTGTTGTTTTTACCGGAGTCTCAGGAAGCGGAAAGTCAAGTTTGGCGTTTGGGACAATTTTTGCAGAGGGACAGAGAAGATATATTGAAAGCCTCTCTTCTTATGCACGCCAATTTTTGGGACAAGCACAAAAGCCAGATGTAGAGTCTATTGAAGGGCTTTCGCCAGCAATTTCTATTGACCAAAAGACAACAAACCACAATCCAAGATCAACAGTCGGGACAGTCACTGAAATTTATGACTATCTCAGGCTTTTGTATGCCAGAGTGGGCACGCCATATTGTCCACATTGCCACAAAGCGATCAAACAGCAAAGTATTGACCAAATCGTTGACGCTGTTTTTGCACTTGGCGAGGGGACAAAATTGACAGTCCTTGCACCAATTGTCAGAGAGCAAAAGGGCGCTTTTGCAAAAACTTTTGAGAACTTGAAAAAAAGCGGTTATGTGCGTGTTTGGGTTGACGGCAACATTTGGACGCTTGATGAAGAAATCGTGCTAGACAAAAACCTTAAACACAACATACGAGTGGTGATAGACCGAATTGTGCTAAAAGAAAGTGCAAGATCAAGACTTAATGACAGTTTGGAAACTGCAATAAAATTGGCGGAGGGGCTTGTCATTGTCGAACATGACGAAAAGGAAGACCTTTTCAGCACAAATTATGCTTGTCCAACTTGCGGATGGACACTTGAAGAAATCACGCCAAGGCTCTTTTCATTCAATGCACCTTTTGGTGCTTGTCCCAACTGCTCAGGACTTGGAGAAACAACAGATGTTGATGAAAGTTTGATTTTGAGAAATGGTGACTTATCTATTGAAGAGGGGGCACTTGATCATACTGGTTGGCGCTTTGATGGTGCAATGGCAGGAAGGTATTTCAGGGCACTTTCAAGAAAATATGGTATTCCACTTGACAAACCAATCAAAAAACTCAAAAGAAAGGAAATTGAAATTCTGTTGTATGGCAATGAAGGGGAAGAACTTGACCTTTTTGAAGATGACAAGAAAAACAAAACCTTTGAACATTTCAACGGGAAAAAAGCACTTTCTTTTGAAGGGATAATCAACAATCTTAAAAGAAGACTTGCAGAAAGCAAAAGTGAATTTATTCGCTATGAAATTTCAAAGTTTGTCAGAGAACAAACTTGTCCTGTCTGCAATGGAAAGAGACTCAATGAAAGCGCTCTTGCAGTGAAAATAAATGGAAAAGACATCGCTCAGGTTTGTGATATGAGTGTGGGCGAACTTGTGCCATACTTCCAAAATCTTAAACTGACAAAAACTGAAAATGAAATTGCACACAGCATACTCAAAGAAATAAATTCAAGATTAAAGTTTTTGCTCGATGTTGGACTTGACTATTTGACGCTTTCACGTTCAGCAGAAACTTTGTCTGGCGGTGAAGCACAACGCATTCGTCTTGCCACACAGATAGGCAGTGGACTTTCAGGCGTTTTGTATATTCTTGATGAGCCAAGCATTGGACTTCATCAAAGAGATAATGAAAGACTTATCAAAACCATGCAAAACCTTCGTGATCTTGGCAACACTTTGATTGTTGTTGAGCATGATGAGGACACCATAAGAGCAGCCGATTGGATTGTTGATGTAGGCCCTTACGCAGGTGTGCATGGCGGAGAAATTGTTGCAAATGGCACTTTTGACAAAATCATAAAAGCAAAAGACTCTGTCACTGCAAAATTTTTGCGTGGTGAAGAAAAAATTGAAGTGCCTTCTGTTAGACGCAAGGCAAAGAAATTTTTGAAAGTTTACGGGGCAGGAGAGCATAACCTAAAAGATATTGATGTGAATATTCCGCTTGGAGTTTTCACTTGTGTGACAGGTGTTTCTGGCAGTGGCAAGTCAAGTCTTGTCAATGAAATTCTTTATCCTTATCTTGCCAACACACTCAATGGCGCAAGATTGGAAAATGGCAAGTTTGACAAAATTGAAAACGTCAAAGAACTTGACAAAGTTATTGCAATCGACCAGTCTCCAATTGGAAGAACGCCACGTTCAAACCCAGCAACTTACTGCAATATCTTCACGCCTATTCGAGAACTTTTTGCCAGCATCCCAGACGCAAAGATGAGAGGATATACTCCAAGCAGATTTAGTTTCAATGTGTCAGGCGGTAGGTGTGAAATCTGCGAAGGCGCAGGCGTCAAAGAGATTGAGATGTATTTCTTGCCAGACATTCTTGTGCCTTGTGAGGTGTGCAAAGGCAAGAGATACAATCGTGAAACACTGGAAGTTAAGTATAAAGGCAAAACAATCAGTGATGTGCTTGATATGACTGTGGAAGAGGCTCTTAAATTCTTTGAAAACATACCTGCAATAAAAAACAAAATTCAAGCGTTGCATGATGTTGGACTTGACTATATCAAACTTGGTCAAAGTGCAACAACGCTTTCAGGCGGTGAGGCACAGCGTGTCAAACTGGCGAGCGAACTTGCACGAAAATCAACAGGAAAAACGATATATCTGCTTGACGAACCAACGACAGGACTGCATATGTATGATGTCAAAAAATTGATAAAGATTTTGGACAGACTTGTTGAAAACGGCAACACTGTTGTTGTGATTGAACACAACCTTGATGTAATCAAATCTGCTGACTATATCATTGATCTTGGTCCAGAAGGGGGATTCCGAGGTGGAACAATAGTTGCCGAAGGCACACCTGAGGAAATTGCACAGTGCGAACAATCATACACTGGCAAATTTCTCAAACCAATGCTGGAAAACAAGAACTAGATTTTTGATAAGAATATCAAACCAACTTAAATCCATACAAAAAAAAGAGGCGATCGCCTCTTTTTTATTTTGTATGATCTATTTATGCACTATTCAAGTGATTTGCCATAATCATCCAACATCTGTGGGATTATTTCCTCTCTCAAAGATTTTTTAACATCTTTTTTATCTTCATTAGTAGTTATAGTGCGTGCTGCAACATCGCTGCAATAATGCATGCCGACATGCACAGAAAGTTGATTGGTGATGTTCGTTGCCTTTATACTTGAATCAAGGTTGTTAGGGTCAATATTGCTTTTGTAAAATTCAATATTTGCGAAAAGATCGTTAAGTTTTTGGGCTTTCTCGTGGTCACCTTCCTTTGTCGCTTTTTTTGACATTCTTTTTATTTCAGTTTTCAACCAGCCAAGAGCCATCTTGTAAGGATCTTGTGGTTTTTTTAGTCTTGGTTTCGCATTAACAGCAGCATCAGAAATTCTGTTCTCAGCCGTTAAACGTTCAATTTCTTCATCCTTTTCAGTATTTTTTCTGTGTAGAACTCTTTTTTCATTTATTATGACATCTTTGTCATAAGCCAATTTGTTTTTTTCAGCTGTTAAACGTTTAATTTCTTCATCTTTTTTAGCATTTTCTTTTTCTAAAGCATCTTTCTTAGTTGACAACTCATTTCTTTCAGCTGTTAAACGTTTAATTTTTTCATCTTTTTCAGCATTTTCTTTTTCTAAAGATTTTTTCTTAGTTGAGTAGTATGTTTTTTCAACTGTTAAACGTTTGATTTTAAGTTCGTCAGATTCTGCGCTAAAAATATCAGAGATTCCAGCAATTGCACTGATTTCAGGATCAGTTGTGCAAAGTTTTTGCATTTTTTCAAGAATTGCAACTTTTTCTTGGTCTGTCATTGAAGCATTGAGTTCTGTTGCAGGCAAAACAAGTGTTGCAACAAGTTTGTCAAAATCTTCTTTTTTGCTTGGGTCAACACCTTTTTCGATTGTTGAAAGCAGATTAAGGGTTGTAAGCAAGATTGTTTGAGCATCAACTTTGTTCAATTCTTCAAGTTTGATTTGGTTTGTTTTATATTCCTTTCCAGTAAGAGATGCCCCAACTTTATTTATCAATGAATAAGCATATGCATCATGTGAAGGATGTGCTTTCAAATTGTTAAGCATTTCTTGAATTGACATGTCAATTAATCGCATATCATGAAAATAATTTGTGATTCTTCCATTGTCGTTAAATGCAATGAATGTGTTTGCAGCGTCCTTTGTAAAACTATAATTCCATTCAGAAGGTGTGGTACTGCTCGAATGTGTTTGGTCATAAATATTCAATGCTGAAAAGTATTTTTTCACATTTTCTTCTGGGAGTCCGCATTTTCTTAAAGCAGAACGAGTTAGTTCACAAATTTCATCAAAAATTTCAGAAGAGTGTTTTTTAGTTTCCTCAGGCAAAGTTGCGTAAAGGGCAGATGCCAAAAATTTGTCAATTTCATTTGCTTGTTTTATAAGGTTTTCTGAACCTAAAGATGCGCATTTTGCAACCAAAGCGGTTGTCATAATTCCAGTAAAAATCTTCCTTGAGTTGTCTATTTCATCATAGTCTTCTGGCATTATCTTTTGAGAAATTGTATAAATCATCTCTCCGAGTTTTACAGGAGATTTTTTTGGCACATCGCCTGTGATTTTCGTGTAAAGTTCTGAGTAATCATTTTTATCATCGACGCTTTTATATAATTCTCTATTAAATGATAGAAAATCTTCTTTTGCATATTTCTCTTTTTTCTTCTTTCCATCATTAAGTCCCATAAAAATCTCGTAGCTTTTTGCATCATATTGCTCTGGCATAAACAGTGATCTAAATTCGTCCAAAATTTTGCTATATAGAGTGTTTGGATAGTCGAACATCAAAAAAGCAGTAGGATATTGTGTCCCTTCATCAAAAAGATGTGAATTTATGCCGAGTGGATAAATAAGATCTTTATCAATCACATCACGAACATCTTTTTTTGATACAACTGCTTTCAAAAAGTCTGAAACCAATGATTTTGCCATAAGAATTCCCTCCTTATTTTCTGATATATTATATCACATATTTTATGACAATTCAAGGGGTATTTTCAAAAAAGGTGCCATTTTGCATGTCGAATGGCCATTATTTTGCCTTTTTTAACTTAGATTTGTGTAATAACTCTATTATTTATGCAAAAAAAAGGATGATGACTTTATTTAAGTCTAAAAATCACCCCAGGTTTTGTTGTTGCTACATCGATCTTAAATCCTTCACCTTCACACAGATCTTTTTTTGCAAGTTGTTTGCAAATTGATGTGTAGGCAAGGGTTGGGCTGTTGTTTTCTTCACTCAAATGAGAAAGAATGATCTGTCTGGTGCCAGAGAGCACCAATCTTTCAATGGCGTCAGCAGATGCGATATTTGAAAGGTGTCCGTTTGGCCCATCAATTCGTCTTTTCAGTGAAAGTGGATATTTTTGGCTTGCCATAAGCATTGACCTGTCATAATTTGCCTCTATGTATGCGATTTGACTTCCGCTTATGCTGGCCAAAATTTTGTCATTGATATGTCCAAGATCTGTGACGACAGATATTTTTTTGTTGTCATGTTCAAAAGAGAATCCAAAACACTTGACATCGTGTGGCACTTCTACTGGACGGATGTTAAGCCCTTGAAATTCAAAGTCACCTGTGAAAACCTTCCTGTTTTTGTCTTGAACATTTTTTAGGATGTTGTCAAGATTTGCCCAGACCTCTTGATGTGCAAACACAGGAGTGCCATATTTTTTTGAAAAGACATCTATTCCTTTGATGTGGTCGTTATGCTCGTGAGTAACCATGATTGCATCTATTTGAGTAGGGGATATGCCAAGAAGAGACAGCCTTTTGACAGTTTCTTGACATGACAAACCATCATCCACAAGAATTTTTGTGTTTTCAGTTTCAAGATATGTCAAATTTCCTTTGCTTCCAGATGATAGATTTACAATACGCATAGAAAGATTATATCACAATATTCGTTTGAATTAAAGAAAAAGATATAAGATTAAAGAAAAAAAGCGAAATATTTCGCTTTTATTTTTTATTTACCAAATTTGCCAATTTTTCAAACTCAGCCTCTTTGTCAAGTCTTGGGAAAAGTATTCCTGGGCTTTCAAGTGTTGTGCCAGCCTTGACGCCATCAAAATTGTCCATATTTTCAAATTCACCTTTGCTGTCTATGCCAAGCGCGTTCAAAACTTTTGTTGAAGACTCTGGAAGGAATGGTTGCAAAAGTTGTGAGCCAAGTCTGATTGATTCGATAAGGTTTTTCATAACAACGGCAAGTCTATCTTTTTTGTTTTCATCTTTTGCAAGAGCCCAAGGTTCAACCTTTTGAATGTATGTGTTTGCAAGAGTAAAGATGTTGAAAATTGACATCAATGCTTTTGACACATCAAAGTTTTTCATATATTCAAAGGTGTTGTTCACTTCTGCAAGCACTTCTTTTTGCAAGGTTACATCATCTTCTTCGGTTGCCTTTGGAGTATTAGGGAGAACAGAGCCGAAGTATTTTTTAAGCATGCTCAGTGACCTTGAAACAAGATTTCCAAAGTTGTTTGACAAATCGCTGTTAAAACGTGTGAGGAATATGTCAGTTGAATAATTTCCGTCAGAGCCAAAAGGTATTTCACGCAAAAGAATATATCTGACAGCGTCTGCGCTATAAAGAGGGATGAGAATGCGTGGATCAATGCACTCAACAGTGCCAGTATCTTTGCTCTTTGAAAGTTTGTCTCCACCAAAAAGCATCCAGCCATGTCCATAAACTTTCTTTGGAAGAGGAAGGTCAAGAGCCATAAGAATTGCAGGCCAAATGATTGCATGGAATCTTACAATTTCCTTTCCAATCATGTGGATGTCAGCAGGCCAATATTTTTCAAACAATGTTTGGTCATCACTGCCATATCCAAGAGCGGTGATATAGTTTGAAAGCGCATCAATCCAAACATAAATTGTATGTTTTGGATCAAAGTCAACAGGCACGCCCCATTTCACAGAAGTTCTTGAAACGCAGAGGTCTGAAAGCCCTGGTTTGAGGAAGTTGTTTACCATTTCATTTACTCTGGTTTGAGGTTGCAAAAACTCAGGGTTGTTTTTATACAGGTCAAGCAGTTTGTCAGTGAAGAGCGAAAGTTTGAAAAAGTAAGCCTCTTCTTTTTGAGGTGTGACTTCTCTTCCGCAATCTGGACATTTGCCGTCAACAAGTTGGCTTTCTGTCCAAAATGCCTCACATGGAGTGCAATAAAGCCCTTCATATTCGCCTTTGTAGATATATTCCTTTTTATAAAGTTCGGTAAAGATCTTTTGCACTGCTTTTTCGTGATAGTCATCAGTCGTTCTTATGAATTTGTTGTAAGTTATGCCAAGCATTTCCCAAAGTGCTTTTGTGTCAGACACGATTTCATTGAGATATTCCATTTCGCTGACACCTTTTACCTTGGCAGAAAGTGAGATTTTTTGTCCATGTTCATCTGTTCCAGTCAAGAAGAAAACGTCTTTGCCCATTTTACGATTAAATCTTGCCACAGCGTCACAGATAACGGTGGTATAGCAGTTTCCAAGTGTCATCTTTTGACTTGGATAATAAATTGGTGTGGTGATATAAAATTTTTCTTTCATCTTGTCTCCTTTATTAGTATAAAATATAATTCTTTTTTATTGTAAAAACATATTAGCACACAAGCCTCAAAAAAGTCAACTTTATTGCTTGCAAAGAAAAAACAGGAAAAGCAATTTTCCTGTTTTTAGTTTTTCTTTGGATTTTTTGTCCATCTTTCACTTTTTTCAAGCACAACTTTGCCTTCTTTAAGTGATTGTGACACATTGATTGTCCTTTGATTTTTTGACCCTTTGAATGCAAGGTCAAGGCTACGCTGACTGAGCACAAACTTTCCGTCAATAAGCACATCGATATAGTTCAAAAGTTCACGAGCACCTTTGACTTGATCAGAGGCGAGTTGTTCAAACACAAAACCGGTATAGCAAGCAAGTTCAAGTCCCGCCTCTTTTATCATTTTTGCAAGTGGAACAAGTGTCTTTGCTTGCACAAATGGTTCTCCACCTGAAAATGTCACTCCACTTAGAAGGGGATTTGCCTTAATTTGAGCAAAGATTTTTTTGATGCTGGCGTTATATCCGCCCTTAAAGTCATGCGTTTGTGGATTGTGACAGCCTGGGCAGTTGTGTGGACACCCTTGTGTGAAAAGGGTGAATCTCAGCCCAGGGCCATCAACGATTGAGTCATTGACGCAACCTGAGATACGAAGTTTTGCCATGATTATTTAAGATCCTCTGCAACTGTGTGTTTTACGCGGTCATGTTCCTCAGCGCGTTTTGCGTTGTTGAATCTGTCAAGAGTTCCTACAAGGTATCCTGTGATACGACGAATTCTTTCAAAGCCAAGATCACCTTCATCTTCTTTACGTCCGCAGTGTGGGCAGGTGTCACCGATGATACCGTTGTATCCACAAATTGGGTCGCGGTCGATTGGGTGGTTGATTGCTGCATAACCCATATTCTTTTCTTTCATATGACGAATGATTTTTTCAAATGCTTCAAGGTTTGAAGATGTGTCGCCATCAAGTTCGATATATGAAATGTGTCCACCATTGCAAAGTTCATGGAAAGGTGCTTCCAAATCAATCTTCTTTTCAGCAGAGATAGGGAAGTAAACTGGAATGTGGAATGAGTTTGTATAATAGTCTCTGTCTGTGATGCCTTTGATTTTGCCATATTTTTTTGCGTCAATCTTAACAAATCTTCCGCTAAGACCTTCGGCTGGTGTTGCGATAACTGTGAAATTAAGTTTGTATTCTTGTGATTTTTTATCAGCATAATCTCTCATATGTTTGATGATTTCATAGCCGAGTTTCCAAGATTTTTGGCTTTGTCCATGGTGTTTGCCAGTGAGTGCAACAAGGGTTTCTGCAAGTCCAATAAATCCATAAGTAAGAGATCCGTGTTTGAGCACTTCGCTTACGCTGTCGTATGGTTTAAGTTTTTCAGAGTCAATCCACACCCCTTGCCCCATAAGGAAAGGATAGTTGTAAACATGTTTTGATTGTTGGATAGCAAATCTGTCAAGAAGTTGTCTTGTCACAAGATCCATCATTTTGTCAAGTGAAGCATAGAATTTTTTGATATCGCCCTTTGCTTCAATTCCAAGACGAGGAAGGTTGATTGTGGTGAATGAAAGGTTGCCTCTTCCATAAGTGATTTCTCTTGTTGGGTCATAAACATTTCCCATAACCCTTGTTCTGCAACCCATATAAGCAACTTCTGTTTCTGGGTGGCCTGGTTTGTAATATTGAAGGTTGAAAGGTGAGTCAATGAATGAGAAGTTTGGAAACATTCTCTTTGCACTTACTCTAATTGCCATTTTGAAAAGGTCATAGTTAGGGTCGCCAACATTGTAGTTGACACCTTCTTTAAGTTTGAAAATACTGATAGGGAAGATGGCTGTTTCGCCATTGCCAAGACCTTCTTCTGTTGCTCTAAGCATATTTTTTGTGACCATTCTGCCTTCTGGTGTGGTGTCAGTGCCATAGTTGAGTGATGAGAATGGCACTTGTGCACCAGCACGAGAGTGCATTGTGTTGAGGTTATGAAGAAGTGCTTCCATTGCTTGATGTGTTGCATTGTCAGTTTCTTCATAAGCGTGTTCTTCTGCAAATTTCTTTATGGATTTGTATGCTTTTGCATCAACTTTCATTTTATCCATAAGTGCTTTTTCTTGTTTGTCATAAGCCTTATTTCCAGCGAGTGTTGGATAAACACCTTTTTCTTTTTCTATATTTTTAAGAAGAGAGATTATTTCATCTTCACTCTTTTTGCCGACTTTGAGATCATATGCCTTTGCAAAGTTGATGTAATAAAGTTTTTTGTATGTCTTTGCTACGCCAGGTGCACAGCCATAATCAAAGTTTGGCACACTTTGTCCACCATGTTGATCATTTTGGTTTGCTTGAATTGCAATGCAAACAAGTGAGGCATAAGTTCTTATGTCATTTGGCTCTCTGATAAAGCCGTGTCCGGTGTGGAATCCACCTTTGAAGAGTTTGATGATATCAATTTGACAGCAGGTTTCTGTCAAAGTGTAAAAGTCAAAATCATGAATATGAATGTCACCATTTACATAGGCTTTTGCCTGATCTGGTGGCAAAATGGCGTTGAGATAATAATTTTTTGCCCCTTCTGAGCCATATTTGAGCATAACGCCCATTGCTGTATCGCCATCAATGTTGGCATTTTCTCTTTTGATGTCCTCATCTTTGGCAGAAGAGTTTGTGATTTTGTCATAAGTTTTCATAAGATCGGTGTTGAGCACTCTCACACGATTTCGTTTGTCACGATAGAGAATATATGCCTTTGCGACATCTTCTTGACCATGACTCATAAGAGTTTTTTCAACAACATCTTGAATTTGTTCAACGGTAGGATTTTTCTCGTCAAATTCCTTATCAAGTCTTTCTTGAACAAATTGAGCCAGTTTTTTTGCAGTTTTGAGTTCTCTCTCACCAACAGCGTTCATTGCTTTGATGATGGCATTTTCAATTTTTGAAATGTCATAATCAACAACTCTGCCATCTCTTTTTACTATCTGTTTTACCATTTTTCTCCCTCCTTGGCAAAATGTATAGTTATACAATATCTAGTGTTTTTATAAGATTTTGCACAAGATGTTGTATGCTTACGATACATATACTAGACTTTTGCAAAAAAAATGTCAACAAATTTTTCAACAATTTTTCAACAATTTTTTGAAAAAATGAGACATGGTTATTGTTATATAACGAAGCGTCTTTTGTTAGAGCAAAAGAAGTCCATTTGACAAATTCAACATTTTTAGACAAATTTTGACCTTTTGGGCTTATTTGACAATTTTTGTCTTGTCAGCATAGGAAAATGAATGTGAAAAAATGAAAGATAATGAGTTAAAATCATCTTTTTTGGCAATAACCTTGTCTAGAGAATGCTTTCAAAAAAGTTGAAAAAATTTTTATAATGGTATATTATATCTTTTATAAAGGAGATGGCTATGGGTGTTGGTTCAATGGTCGGACTTATATTAAACTTGCTTTTTGTGCTGATTTTGGTTATAGGATTTTTGCTCGGTATATGGAGAGGACTGAAAAAATCTGCCGTAAGTGCTGCTTTTTCTGTTGTGGGCGTGATTGTCGCCTTTTTTGTGACACCTCTCATCACAAACGCAATTCTTGGCATCAGTATAAATGTTGATGGCACGCAAGTGACCCTCAATCAATATATTGTTGATCAATTAAGATCAAATCCAGATATTGCAAATCTTCTTGCAAATACTCCATCTTTTGAAAACTTTATCGCAAATGTCCCTTCGGCAGTTGCAAACACAGTGATTTTTATTGTTGTGACATTTCTTGTTGAACTTGTGTTGTATGTCCCATATCGCATTATCGCATCAGTTTGCTTAAAGCAAAAAGGACAAAAGAAATATCGTTGGTGGGGTGGTGCTGTTGGCGTTGTGAAAGCCTTTCTTGTTGCACTTTTGGTGTTTATGCCACTTTCATCACTTTCAGGGACAGTGTCAGAGGCTTTGACGCAAGAGGCTGTTTTTGTTGAAAAGAAAGATGATGACAAAAGCACCTTTGCAGAAGGTGAGATGCAAGAAGAGCAAAATCAAGAAGGTGACAAACAAGAGGAGTCACAACAAGAAAACTCCACAATTTTGGCTGAGGTATTGCCAGCAGAGGTGATTGATGCAATTTCGGCAGTCAACAGTTCAGCCTTTGGTGTGCTTGGTGGTGCAGTTGGACTTGACAATGCTATGTTTGATTATCTTTCAAAAGTTGACATGGAAAATGGAAATGTATATATTAGGCAAGAACTTGTCAATTATTTTGATGCTTACAATATTTTTACGCAAATTTCAAATGAAATGCAAAAAGAAAATGGAAAGAGTTTGACTCAACTCAATTTTGAAAAAATTGACAAAGTGATTGAAGGTGTGCTTAATGGTGGACTTTACAGAAGTGTGGTTGTGGAAGTTTTGACAGAAGTGATTGTTGATTATCAAAATTATTCTTTTATGCAAAATGAAACTTTTGTTGAATATTATCCACTTTTTGACAGTGTGGGATTGAGTTTGAAGACAAATTTGTCACAAAATATTGAAGGAGCAATTCAATATTTTTCAAATGATATAAAAGAAGTTTACAGTGCTTTCAAAACTCTTGCAACAAATGGTGTGCTTGATCAAATGAGAAATTTAAGTGAAGAGGAGTCAATTCTTGATATTCTCACAACAAAAGAAAATGTTGAAAGTTTAACTATTGTTGTTGATGATTTATTCTCAATGAATATGGTTAGAGATGGTGTCACTTTTGTGGCAAACAAAATGCTTTCATCACTTATAGAAGGCGTTGACGAAATTGCTGTTGATGTCAAAGATTGGACAGAAGAGAAGTGGGATCAACTTTCTTTGGACATTACAAATGTGCTTAAAAGTGCAATTTCAGTTGTTGATCAAGTGGACATTTCACAAGTTATTGACGATCCAACATCGATTTTGGAGGATAAAGAACTTGATGTTACCTCAATTTTAACCGACCTTGGCAATCTCATCGATCAAATTCGTGGAATACAGTTATTCAAAAATGAACAAGGTCAATCGATAGTTGATAGTCTTTTGACAGACAATGGATTTACTTTGCCAAGTGCTGATGAGGTCATCTATAACACCAATGGAGAAAAGGTGACCATTGACAGTTACACAGATCTTTTGACATTCTTTGCTCCATCATTTGAAAAAATTCAAGAGATAGGACTATTTAGTCAAATTGAAAATTCAACCGATGCCGAAACTCTTATCAAATATTTTGCAGAGCAGATCAGTCTTGATGACACATTGCTTTCAACAGTTATTTTGCCTTTGACACAAGTTGAACCTGCAAAAAGTTTGATCACTGATTTGTTTGTGCAAAATGTTCAATCAGACCTCATAAATTTGAGCGAGATTGAGGGTTATGATATGTGGAAGAGTGAACTTGAAAGTTTGACAAGCATTTTGACAACACTCAATCAAGAATCACCAGTTGAAGGAAAGACATATCTTGATTTTGCATTTGAAGGTGATGTATCTGGCATCCTCAACAATCTCGGCTCAAATGTGACAATAAGTCAAATTCTTTCACCAGTTTTGACTGCAAAGTCAACAGATGGACTGAAAAAACAAGTGTTCCAGACAATAGACGAAATGCTCAATGAAGTTGTTGGCACAAGTGAAAACTTTGGCGATCTTGAAAGTCTTGACTTTGACACAATCTTTATCAAAGAAGGCGGAATTGAAGATCAAACAAAAGAGATATGCAACATCTTTGAAAATGTGATTGAAATTTACAAAGATTACACAGAAGCGACAGAAGACGGCGGAAGTTATGACCTTGCAAGCATGGATAAAACAATGCTTGGAATACTTGCTGACAGCATCAAAGCAAATGCATACAGAGTGGAAATTGCTTCTCAAAACGGAGAAGAAAATAGGCCTCAAAATAATGGAATATTTAGAACAGCGTTTGACAATTTGTATGACCAAATGCTCTCTTCATTTGAAAACGGAAATATCAGACAACTTATTGAAGGAAAAGAAATTTGGCAAATTTCATTCACAAGTCTTATGGCATCAGTTGAGGCATTTGAAGATGTCGCACAATCTGACTTTGTGAAAGAAGTTAGCGATATCTTGACAAGCGGAAGCGATATTACGATCAGTGATGTTGAAAACCTTGTTGGAACGATCACTGAGGACACAGCACAAGAGGTTGTTGACCAAATTGACAATCTGCTTGACAACTTGGGAGATCTTGAAGTCAAGATTGATCTGCCTTCTGTCAATGAAGAGCAGATTGACAGTGCACTTGCAAGCAACGGAGTGCTCACAGAAAAATATCCAGATCTTGCAGACAAAATAAAGAATATTTTCAATTTTAACGCATAAAACAGAGGAAAAAATGAATTTTGAACATAAACCGGTGCTTTTGAATGAAGTTATCGCTGGGCTTGAAATCAAGCCTGGTGGGGTTTATGTTGATTGCACTGTTGGTGGCGGAGGACATTCTTTTGAAATTGCAAAAAGAATGGCAAATGGACATCTTTATGCTTTTGACAGAGATCAAGAGGCTATTGTTGCGAGCAAAGAAAGATTGAAAGAGTTTGACAATGTGACCTTCATTCACGACAACTATAAAAACGCAAAAGAAGATCTTGACAATCTGGGAGTGGCAGGCGTTGATGGAGTGCTTATTGATCTTGGCGTAAGTTCTCCACAACTAGATCATGGAGAAAGAGGCTTTTCATTTTTGCATGAAGGCAGACTTGATATGAGAATGGACAGACGTCAAAAACTTTCAGCATATGAGGTTGTCAACACTTATCCAAGAGAAAAACTTGTTGAAATCTTGTATAAATATGGAGAGGAGTCAAATGCAAAAAACATTGTCCAAAAGATAATGGAAGCAAGAGAAAAATCGCCTATTGAGACCACGACAGAACTGAAAAATATTGTGGAGAGCGCTTTTCCAAAAAAGGTGATTTATGGCAAAGGTGGAGTGAGCAAACAGACATTTCAAGCCATAAGAATTGAGGTTAATGGAGAACTTGATGGACTTGAACAGGCGTTGTCAGACTTGGCAGGCAAATTAAGTTCAGGTGGGCGTATGGCTGTCATTTCCTTCCATTCACTTGAAGATCGAATTGTCAAGAATCTTTTCAAAAATCTTTCCACCGATTGCATATGTCCACCAAAGACACCAGTTTGCATTTGCGGACACAAGGCAAGCGTGAAACTGATAAACAAAAAACCGATAACGGCAAGCAAAGAAGAACTTGAATTTAATCCAAGGAGTTCATCAGCCAAACTTCGAATAATTGAAAAATTGTAGGTTATAAATTTGCAAGGGAGGTTCGTATAATATGGAAGAAGAACGCATTGTGACCTTGACAGAAAAACTTAAAGAAACAAAGACTGAAAAATTGGAAAAGATTGAAGAGTCCTCACCATCAGTGCAAACAGCACAAAACAACGTTGTGCCAGAGAAAAAGCCAGAGAAAAAGAGTGCTGTTCAATCTAAAAAATATTTCAATGCTTTTTCATCTTCATCTTTTTCAGAAGATAAAGTGGAAAAGACTGTCATTCCAGAAAAAATTGAGGCAAGGGCAGAGGGTTCTTCAATAATTGAAAAACCCAACTATGATTTCATTGAACCTTTGACAAGTGAAGAGGCAGAAAAGATTTACAAGATTGAAAAGCAGGAAAAGGCGGAGGGGAAGAGTTCAAAATTTGGCAAAAGATTGCGTATTGCACTGTTTTCACTCGTGATGGCAGTTTGTGGCATATGGGGAATTGCAAACATCGTCAATATCAACACAGTGAAAGCAGAACTTGACTCTTTAAGCAATATTTATTACAACATCAATCTTCCTTCATACCTACGAAATCTTACTCAACTTGATGCCGTCAATCAAGATAATATGGAAAATCTTTTCCAGACCATTCCAGAGGAGGCACAACCTCCAACTCAGATTGAGGCAAAGTCCAACTGGTTTGATAGGTTATGTGAATTTTTAGCGGGGTTGTTTGGAGGTTAAACTTGCTTAAACCCTACACATTATTTTCGCTGAGAAAAAGGATACTCGCCATAACGCTGGTGATATCCTTTATTTTTTGTTCACTTGCAATCAGGCTTTTTGTCATACAGATCATCAACGGGGAAGAGTTGCAGATCAGGGCAACCGATCAGTGGACAAGAGACCTTACCATTGTTGCTCCTCGCGGTGATATACTCGACAGCACCGGCACATCGCTTGCCGTAAGTTACACCACATACAATGTCTATGTCAGGGCAAGGGAAGTTTCATCTTCAACCACGACGGCAACCGTGCTTTCATCTCTTTTGGGGCTTGATTTTGACAGCGTTTATCAAAAGGTGACAAAAAAAGGTGTGTCCGAAGTGCTTATCAAAATGGGGGTATCGGCAGATGTGGCGGAGGAAATATACAAGCAAGGACTGAGCGGTGTGTATTTGGCAGAAAATGTGGCAAGATATTACACCTATGGCAATCTTTTAACGCAGGTGCTGGGCTTTACAAGTATTGACAATGTTGGACAAAGTGGGGTTGAGGCATATTTCAATGACACTCTTGCTGGCGTTGATGGATATAGTTATGTGCAAAGCGACCTTCAAGGCAAGGAAATTGGCGGAAGTTTGCGTTATTATGTGGCAGGAGAAAAAGGTGATGATTTGACACTTACAATAGATTCAAAAATTGAACTTATTTTGGAACAATCACTTGAAAAAATAATGAAAGAACAAAAGGCAAAAAGTGTGACAGGAATGGTGCTCGATCCAAACACAGGAGAAATCTTGGCACTTTCTTCCAAGCCAAGTTTTGACTTAAATGAAGTGCCAAGAGATGATCTTACCGCTCTTTTTGATCAATCGAAAGTCAAGGCAGTGACAGATGTCTATGAGCCAGGTTCCACATTTAAGATTTTGACGGTCGCCGCCGCTCTTGAAGAAGGTGTGGTAAGCCTTGATGACAAGTTTTATTGCCCAGGCTATCGCGTTATTGATGGGGTGAGGATCAAGTGCTGGCGAACGATTGGACATGGCAGTCAAACTTTGACAGAGGCTTTCGCAAATTCTTGCAACTGCTGTTTTATGGATCTTGCATTACGACTTGGCGTTGACAAATTTTATTCTTATCTTCAAAAATTTGGGCTTGGACAAAAAACAGGAGTGACAATAAGTGGTGAAGCAAGTGGAATACTTATGGACAAAAGCCTTGTCAAAAATGTTGACCTTGCAAGAATGGGATTTGGTCATGCGGTAGCCCTCACGCCTATTCAACTTATGAGCGCTGTCGCCTCAATAGTAAATGGCGGGAATATGTTCACGCCTTCGCTTGTCAAAAGCGTGACAAATGCTCAGGGGGAGGTCGAGAAGAGTTTTGAACCTACGCTCAAAGGGCAAACGGTCAGCCAAAGCACCTCACAAACTGTCAATTATCTGCTTGAAATGGCGGAGAATAAACAGGGAAAATATACCTTTGTTGAAGGATATAATGTTGGTGGAAAAACAGGAACAGCACAGAAATATAAGGAAACAGGAGGGGTTGATCCAGGCAAATATATTTCAAGTTTTATAGGCACATATCCGGCGGATAACCCACAATATCTTCTTCTTATTATGGTTGATGAGCCTAGTGCTGGGGCATATTATGGAAGCATGGTTGCCGCACCATATGGCAAAGAGGTCTTTACTGGCTTGTTTGACTATCTTGGCGAAGAAAAGCAAGATCCACTTGTTCAAGTGGAAGAAGTTGCCATGCCAGATCTTGTTGGGTTAAGTTTGACTGATGCACTACTCAAACTTGATGAGATTGGGCTTAACTATGAAATTGACGGCGATGGCGGTGTTGTTTCGGGCCAACTTCCACCAGTTGGAACTATGATGGATAAGGGTAGTTATATCATATTGATAACATAGAATGATTTCAAATTATCCTCTATTTTTCAATTTGCTTGATTTTTTAAGGCAAAAAAGATTATATTATATCTATGAGAACAGATCATATTATCATTATCGCTTGTGTTGCTCTGGCAGTTGTCATTTGCCTTTGTCTTGCAATAGCAAACAATGGCTATGAGAAATTTTTGGCAACTTGGCAAAAATATAACAAAATGGGCTTGGAAATTGGCGACTATATGACGCCAGAATTGTTTGTAAATCAAATAAATACTGAAAAATTTGCATCTTCTTTGCAAGTTTTGATGATTTCCACAATTGCAGGAGATGCTTATTCAAAAGGCAAACTTTTCTTATCAACTTCAACACTTTCTTCAAACTCAATTGCATCATATACAGTTATTGCTCATGAGATTGGCCATGCTGAGCAGGACAGAGACGGCAAAAAGATAAAAACACTCAATTTTCTTCGCCGTCTTGGCAGATTTGTTGGAGTCTTTTTCTGGCCACTTATCATATTAGGCGTGATATTTCTTATCATTTCACAAGATTTGTTTTTGGCAGGAGTTATCGTGCTTGCCAGCGCAGTAGCAATTTTCCTTTTGTCGCTGATAATCAAGTTTATCACCATTTCTATTGAGAAAGATGCGTCAAAAAAGGCAATTTCTTATCTAAAACTTGTTATGAACGACGAGGAAATAAAATGTGCAAAAAAACTTCTTAATGATGCAAAATTGACATATTGGGCAGATTTTTTCAGATCGCTCTTTGCATGGACTTTCATGACGAGAAAAACAAAGATGTTCAATTAAAGGAGAGACTATGATTTTTATGTATTTATATATTGGTGCGGGCGTCCTTTTGTTCGTTGCGATCATCGTTGCAATGATTGCAGAGATCAAGGTGAAGTCGACATATAACAAATATAAAGATGTTGCTGTGCAAAAAGATATAACAGGGCAAATGTTGGCAGAGATGATAGCCCAAAAAGAGGGGTTAAACGTGTCAGTAAAACAGTGTAAGGGAACACTGACTGATCATTATAACCCAACAGATAAATCAATCAATATTTCAGCGCCAAACTTCAATCAAAACTCAATAGCCGCTCTCGGTGTGGTTGCACACGAAATGGGTCACGCAATGCAAGACAAACAAGGTTGGGGACTGTATAAAGTTAGGCAATTTGTTGTAAAAATGTCAAATTTTGCTTCAAAAATCTTATTGCCACTGCTTATTATTGGAATTATCACAAACCTTATGTATGTGGGTGGAATTATTGGGCTGGCATTTATTTGGATTGCTGTTGCCTTTTATGGACTTTCAGTGCTGACAAACCTTGCTACTTTGCCGGTGGAGTTTAACGCTTCAAAACGGGCGCTGACCACCTTGCAGGGTATGGAAATTATGGATGAGGTGGAACTTGACCACGCAAAAAAAGTATTATCGGCAGCAGCACTGACATACCTTGCATCACTTCTTGTCTCCATTGCCTACTTTTTGCGATTTGTCCTAATTTTGTTTGTCGCAAGAGATGATTAAAAAAAACATAGGTTGAGCCTATGTTTTTTTGTTAAGCAATCCATGCTGTCCATTCGCTATTTGAAGTGATATTGCTTGTGATATCCTCGCTCCATGATTGACCTATCCATGACAATCCTTTTGGAATAGGGCAACTGCCAGCGGCAGACAATACAAAGTCAGAAAAATCATTTCCGTAAAAATATTTCATGTCACCAGCAAACCAAAGGCAATTTGTGAAAGTGCCCTGATTTGTTTGATATGGAGAAATATCATTTTCAACAACTGCATAACAATTTTCAACAATTCCAGAAGCTGAAATTTCTCCCACAAACATTCCTACGCTTTTTCCTGTGACGGTTGCATTTTCCAGTCCACAGTGTGAAAGTTTGACAGAAAGAGTGCCATTTGCAATTTTTCCAACAATTCCACCGACAACTGCCTTTCCATATACATTTCCACTGTTTAAGCAAGAAAATATTGTTATGTCATAATTTGCATTCACCATGCCAACTATGCCACCGACGCACTCTTCTCCTTTGACATATCCCCAGTTGAAGCAACCTTGAAGTGTAGCATTATTTTCAATAGAGCCAACAATTCCGCCAATATATTGATTTTGTCCATCTATTTTTCCAAAATTGCAGTTATTTTGAATGACTGAATTGGCTTGAGGATAACCAACAATCCCAGCCGAATGATACAATCCTCGCACTATACCGTAATTGTTGCAATCAGTGATTATTGCGTTGTTTGTTGAACCAACAATCCCACCAACATAATAATTTCCTTGCACACATGAATTTGTCAAGTTGATATTTGAAATAGTTGCTATATTGTCTTGATTTTCGCCACCAACAACGCCAAACAAACCTTGATAGTCATTCACTCTACTTGTTGAACCTGGCGAGGTGTAAATTCCAGAAATAGTGCATTTTCCACCGTCGTAATGTCCTGAAAATGTGGCAGGATCTTGTGAGCCATCACGCTTTGTTTGCAGTCCGATTGGTTGCCAGTAATATTGTGCAAAATCTAGGTTTGCTGTTTGCTTAAAATATTTGTCTTCATAGAAATATATATCGTTGTCGGCAGAAGATGAGTTTTCATTTTTTGTATAAAGTGACCAACTTAAATATACAAGATCCCATTCTGATTGGATAAGATATGGATCTGTGGCAGAACCTGAACCTTTCCAGTTATGAGAATTGAAGTTTTGCCCAGCACCACTCCAAACTGCATCATCTATCCAAAAGGCATTGTTTTCTGGTGTTACAGAAGTGAAATAGATGATTAGAGTTATTTCTTTGGGTGGCATTTTGATTTTTATTCGTTCATTTGTGCTGTCTGCCATTTCAACTGATGGGTCTGAAAGAGAATAAGTGTATTCTGAATAGAAATTTTTTGTTTTTATATCATAAATTTCTATTATAGCGTCTGATGCAAGTCCATCCCAAAAGTCGTCAAGATTGTTGCCAACTTCTACGCCATCAACGCTCATAGAAAAGGAAATTTCTGATGCAGCACCATTATCAACTCCGTCAAGGGCATTGTTGACATCAAATATATATATTGCAGTATAGCCAGGATAGAGAGTTGCACCAGGGGTATAGGCATAATCGTTTACAAAATATCCATCAGCATCAAGCACTTTCACACCTGTTTTATCTGGCCCAGACCAAAAGCCATCCAAAACATAACCACTTTGTTGATAATCGCTTGGGTTAAGGGTTGTCTCTCTTGAAAGCCCACCAGCAAGTTCGGTGGCGACAGAGCCATTTGAAACACGGACAGCATTTCCATTGATATAATACTGATAAACAAGCACAGCATCATAAAGCATATTTATGTCGTATGCGCCACTTCCTTGAATTGTTCCAAATGTGCTATCACGATCAACTGTTTCCCCATATAAAAATTCGGTTTGGGTGGAATTGATGCCATAATCAGTGTTGCTATTTAACACATAAAATCCACTTGCATTTTTGGCAGACACTCTGACTTGTCTGAGATAAACATTTGACATACTTCTTATTTCTACTCTGTAACGGATATCATAATAGTTGGTGTTTGTTCCTTGATGTTGACTTCCAGAGTATGTCACACCATTGCTATCACAAACAGCACCTTGGGCAGTTGTCATAAAACCATTATAATCGCCACCGATGAGAGAATAGCCACCAACAACCAAAACGACGAATCCTAGTCTTGAATTGTCTTCAATTGGCGAGTAGACTTCTTCTCCTGAGCCATTTGAATATGGCGTAAATCTTGTGTATGAGTGACCAGTCCAATCAATTGCTGCATCTGTCCCTGTTGATGGGATAATAAAAACTATGCCAACCGAAGTTAACAACAAGACGCAAAGAATAATAAAAAATAGTAAAATCGGACGCTTTTTTGATATCACTTTTTTTTCTCCAATTGTATTATGTCTTATTATTTTTATATATATTATAATTAGTAACTTGCTTTTTTCAAAATGTTTTGAAGTGTTTAAGATTAGTTGCATATTAAAAAAATGCCAGCAAAACCAGCATTTTTTTAGATAAATATTATTTTTTTGATAACTTAGAAAAATTGAGATGTCTTAGTTAAATTTTATTCTCTCTGCCACATAAGAGATCAGGTTTGAGATTGGAACTCTAATTTGCTCCATACTATCTCTGTCACGAATTGTCACAGAGTTATTTTCAAGAGTGTCAAAGTCAATAGTTACACAGAAAGGTGTGCCGATTTCATCTTGACGGCGATAGCGTTTTCCAATTGAGCCAGCCTCGTCATAATCACACATAAATTCTTTTGAGAGAATGCTGTAAACCTCTTTTGCTTTTTCTGACAAATTCTTTTGAAGTGGCAAGATTGCAACTTTGTATGGTGCAATTGCAGGGTGGAAGTGCATCACAACTCGTGTTTCGCCATTTTCAAGATTTTCTTCATCATATGCTTCGCAAAGAAGAGCAAGGGTCAATCTATCAGCACCGATTGAATATTCAATAACATTTGGGATATATTTTTCATTTGTGTATGGGTCAAGGTAGAGCATGCTCTTTCCGCTGTATTCTTGGTGACGAGAAAGGTCATAATCACTTCTATTGTGGATGCCGTTGAGTTCGTTCCAGCCCATAGGGAAGAGATATTGAATGTCGCAGGCTGCACGGGCATAATGTGCAAGTTTGTCATGGTCATGAAAACGCAAATGGTCTTTATCTATGCCAAGGTCAAGCACATAACGCATTGCCTTTTCTTTGTATTCATTGTAATATTTTTCATCATCACCATTTTTGCAGAACCATTGATGTTCCATTTGCTCAAATTCGATTGTTCTGAAAATGAAGTTTCCAGGTGTGATTTCATTTCTAAACGCTTTGCCAACTTGTGCAATTCCAAAAGGCACTTTTGCCCTGCAAGCGCGTTGAACATTGAGGAAATTGACAAATTCGCCTTGTGCTGTTTCTGGACGCAAATAAATTTTGTTTTGTCCTTCTTCTGTTACACCACGAGAAGTTTCAAACATAAGGTTGAATTGTCTTATTGCTGTCCAGTTGAAATTTCCACATTTTGGACAGCATACTTTGTGCTCCATAATGTAGTTTTGCATCTCTTCATTGCTCATAAGGTCAGGATTAACCTTGCCTTTTGAGTGTGCTTCAATGAGATTGTCTGCGCGGTGTCTTGTTTTGCAGTTTTTGCAGTCCATTTGAGGATCAGAGAAAGATGTTGTGTGTCCACTTGCTTCCCAAACTCTGCTGTTCATGAGTATGGCAGCATCAACACCATATGTGTTTGGATTTTCTTGCACAAATCTTTTCCACCAAGTGCGCTTTATATTGTTCTTAAACTCCACACCGACAGGGCCATAGTCCCAAGTGTTTCCCATTCCGCCATAAATTTCACTTCCTGGGAAGATAATGCCTCTGTTTTTGCAGAGATTGACAATTTTGTCCATAGTTGCTTTGATTTCTTTCATTTTTTCTCTCCTTTTGGGGCAATTAAAAAACGCCCCTTGCTTTTATGCAATAGGGGCGATTTATGGTCGCTGTTCCACCCTAAATTCACATCAAAAAGATGCCTCATTTGGTTGTCTTTTCGCCGACAAGCGTTTGCTCGGGAGTTGCCAATTCCGTCATTGCATGGTTATTTTATGTCAAAATGAATTTTTTGTCAACAATTTTTGTCTATTTGCCATACTTTTCCACATATTCTTCATATGTTCCTGTGAAGTCGATCACATGATCTTCATCAACAATTTCAATAATTCTGTTTGCAACAGTTTCAATTATCTCTTGGTCGTGTGTTGAGAAGAGGAGGACGCCTTTATAGTTTTGCATACCTTTGTTGAGAGCAGTTATGCTTTCAAGGTCAAGGTGGTTTGTTGGCTCGTCCAAGATGAGCAGGTTTGATTGTTCAAGCATGATCTTTGCAAGCATACATCTCACGCGTTCACCACCAGAGATAACTTTTGCCATTTTCATGTTTTCTTCACCAGTGAAAAGCATTCTTCCAAGCCAACTTCTGATATATGTTTCATTTTGATCTTTTGAAAATTGTCTGAGCCAGTCCACAAGTGAAAGGTCGCAGTTTTCAAAATATGGGTTGTTGTTTTGTGGAAGAGATGAGATTTTGATTGTCTTTCCAACATGCACGCTTCCGCTGTCTGATTTTTCCTGTCCGATAATAATATTGAAAAGAGTGGTCAAAATTTGACTATTTTTTGCAAAAAATGCCACTTTTTGCCCTTTTTCTATGTTAAAGTTGAGATTTTTGAACATTCCTGCCTTTGAAAGTCCATCGACTTTCAACACCTCTTTTCCAATTTCTTGCGTAAATTCAAAGTTGATGTATGGATATTTTCTTGAAGAAGGTTTAAGGTCTTCGATGGTCAATTTTTCAAGTTCTCTCTTTCTGCTTGTTGCCTGTCTTGATTTTGATGCGTTTGCTGAGAAGCGGGCAATAAATTCTTTAAGTTCCTTTGCGCGTTGTTCAGCCTTTTTGTTTTGATCCTTTTGCTGTCTTAAAATAAGTTGACTTGATTCATACCAGAAATCATAATTTCCAAGAAACATATTGATTTGTCCATAGTCCACATCGCAAATGTGAGTGCAGACTTTGTTGAGAAAGTGTCTGTTGTGAGAAACGATAATGACAGTGTTTGGGAAATCAAGCAAAAAGTTTTCAAGCCAGCGCACAGTTTTGAAGTCGAGGTTGTTTGTTGGCTCGTCAAGCACCAAGATGTCAGGGTTGCCAAAAAGTGCTTGTGCAAGCAAAACTTTGACCTTAACTTTTGGATCAATCTCTGCCATCAAGGTATAATATTGATCTTCGCCAATGCCAAGATTTTGCAAAAGTGACTTTGCCTCAGATTCTGCTTCCCAGCCACCAAGTTCTGCAAATTCAGTTTCAAGTTCGCCAGCACGCACGCCATCTTCTTCTGTGAAATCTTCTTTTGCATAGAGGGCATCCTTTTCCTTTTGGATGTCCATAAGTCTTTTGTGTCCAAGAAGGACGGTGTCGAGCACTGTTTCGCTGTCATAGGCATTTTGGTTTTGTGCAAGCACGCTCATACGTTCACCAGGGGTAATAAAAACCTCACCGGTGTTAGGTTCAATTTCACCAGTCAAAATTTTCAAAAAGGTGGACTTTCCTGCTCCGTTTGCACCGATAATGCCATAGCAGTTGCCTTTTGTGAATTTCAAATTCACATCTTTATAAAGTGTCCTTCCTCCAAAAGCAAGGGACACATTTGAAACTTGTATCATTGTCTTTCTCCCAAATTTTTCCTAAGTCTTTGATATTATATTAAAAATAAAATATAAAGTCAATATAAAAATGCACCATAGGCAAAATTTGTATTATTTGAAAAAATAACAAAAAAATCAAAAATAAATAAAAATTATCAAAAAAAACACAAAATTTTGCAATTTTTTATGCAATTTTTTATATTTTTAATATTTTTTATTTTTTCAAAAGATTTTTATGCAAATAAAAATAAATTGTTTTTATTTCAAAAGTTTTTCTTTTCCGCAAAATCAAACGGAAATAAATATTTTTGTTAATTATATTTATAATATAAATAAATTGACAATATTTGATTTTTATTTGCTTTTTTCGGGATAAAAATCTATAATAAAATTGTTTAGTTTGACGTGCTTGATTTTCACTTTGAAAAAAAGGAGTGCTTGTTATGGCAAAAGATAAAGAAAAAGTAAAAGTTGCTGGCACAGGGAAAAAGTGGGCAGTGTGGAAAACGGTGCTCGTTGTTATCTCCTCTGTCATTTTTGTTGCTGGCGTAACTCTTCTTGGAATATACCTTGCAGGAGGACTTCGCAATCCTGTCACACCACCAGATGACATTGCTTTTGTTGTTGACGATGATTTATATAGCGCTGACAATGCTCAGTTTGAAGTGACTGAGGATTTTGAACTTGTCATAACTTCTTCCACAGAACAAGTCACTGAAAGACAAGTGCGTTTGTCATTCACTGGTTCGACAACCACGAATCCATCCACAGGAACAATTTCTGATGGAGTGATCACTGTTCCTCAAATTGTCAATATTGGAGAGCCTTTCCAAGTTACTCTCAACATGACACGCTATCAAGAACTTGGTGGACAAAACTGGATCGCAGGTGGAATTTCAACTCTTATTGCCACATCTATGTCAAATGATCAAGCAGACCCAACAAGCGTGAAAATTGCAGTTGATGTCCCTGTTTATGATATTGAAATTGAACTTTATGACGAATACGGAAATCAAATTTCACAAGTGACAGAACTTGAAAGATTTTATCCTCGTGCAAAATTCTTGCCAGAAAAGAGTAGGTATCGTTACAGCGATGACGCAATCGTTGCAGAGGATGGTGTCACTGTCGAGAGAAGGACAAAAAATGTTTACTTTGAAGGACAGAGTTCTGACAATATTGTCTTTTTCTTCAATGATGGAGATCCTTACTTTGAAGCAGGTGAACTTTCAACTGAAAACAATTTCTCAATAGTTGGTTACACCTTTATCCATGCCGATGATCAAGCAAACACTTTAACAGAACTTGAAACTTTATATCAAGGGGAGCAACTTTACAACAATATCATCACTGCACTCGGTGATGCAAATATCGGAAAGTCAAACACAGGCACTTTTGAAATTGTTCAAGCAAGCATAAAATCATTCACTGTTGGCAGATCATCAATTTCTGTTACAGCAGGTATGACAAGCAGAATTGCAGTCGCATCTTCTCAAAATGCTGACGCATCACTTGGCGCATCCATCATCTCAACAGACGACGAAAGCCTTGAAGGCATGCTCAGAAATGTGGCAATCAGATTTACAAGAGTTGAAGGATCTGGAATTGTTGAAGCAAACGATGCTCTCAATGTTCGTGGCGGAGAAGAGGTTGTCATTGATGGCAACACTTACATAAAAGTCAACGACGATGTGCTTGACTACAATTATTCATATCTTGATATTTCGCCAATGGTCGCTGGCACTTACAATATGGAAGTGGTTCTTCTTATGAGAGATGGATCTGACGGATATCGTCTCTTTGAAGTTGACGGAGAGGCTGTTATCAACTCAATCATACTTAATGTTAAACAAAACACAGAAGCGCAACTGTCTTGGTCTAATGGTGGCACAGACATTACCATCCCACTCCAATATCAAAATGGAGTTGTTCAACCAGCACTCTATGACTTGTCAGGTTTTGGTATCGTGCCAGAAGGCAATGCATATCAAACAGTGGTATATTTTGCATCATTTGAAAACTCAGGCGGTATAAGTGCTGAGGATGTCTTGGTGTCATGGCAGAGTGGCAGAGAAGGAGATTATCTTGTTGGTGCAGATATCAGATGGTTGTATCCTTTCCAAGGATCAAGTTTCTCTGTTGATGGTGATGGCGAGTTTGAACTCTATTTCGCAACAGTCCGCACAATCAATGGACAAATTCAATATAACGAAGACGGCACTTATCAAACAGTGCAATTTGTGTCTGATCCAATCACAGTCAGAGTGGAAAGATCTTTGCATGAGGACTCAGTCACAAATCTCACAACCACGCTCAATGGCAATGGTTTTGACCATGCTGGGGGAATTTATGTTCAAGAAGGCTCAACCGCTTCAATTGACTTGACTTTTGCAGTTGACGTAAACTCTTATGAAACATTTGCAGAAGTCTTCAATCAAAACATGCTTGAATTGAGAGTTTTCAGCGTGGGTGGACAAGATATTTCAACCAGCTTCACAATCAGCAAAGGGACTCTTACACCAGGTGAGGAGAAAGACGCCAATGGCACTCTTTCATATAACCTTGCAATCAACCCATCACTTGGACTTGGAATAAACGAATTTTTGACAATCGGAACTGTTGAGTTGACTGACAGAGATAGTGGGCTTGTTTGGAGCATGCCAGTAGTTACTGCTGGCGAGGACGGCAGACAAATCACTCTTTACTCACCACAACCAGTTTCAATCACTCTTGAAAGCAATGACATTGAATTGAATGAGCAAATCAGCGTTGTTCAAGCATTGACAAATGACGGTTTTACCACCACAATCACGCAGGGTGGAGAAAGCATTGCAAGCAGCATAGATGAATTGATTGGAAAATTGTCAGTTCAAGTGATCGACCAAATCGGGCAAACGTCAACTCTTGGAAGTTGGATTTGGGCAACAGATAATGAAAGTGCAGTGACAGTCAACGGACAATCTTTCTCTTTCAGAAGCACAAATGGACAGGAGCCTGTTTCTGCAAACATCTGGGTGACATATACAAATTATTCAAACATCACAAGCGAGGCAAGACTTAATCTTTCAATCAGTTCAACTGGTGTTGCTGCAATTACTTATGACAACACACAAATACTTAAAGACGCGCAACCTCCTTTGGTTGACTGGACGGACGGTCTTGGAGAAGTTTCACTTTCAAAATATGGTGCAAAAGGTAAAACTATCAGACTTGCAGATTTGGTGAAACTATATTTAGATGAAGACAAGGGTCAAGAATATACAACACCAAAATTCCGATTTAACGCAAACGAACTTTATCTTCTAGAGGATGATGTGGTTTCATTGTTTGGTGCGACAAAGGGAATAATCAGTTTAACATTGGAAGAAGGAGAAGTGACATCTGATGATGCAAATGAAATTTGTTCAGTGCTGACAAGTTCTTATGTGACAAGCCTTACATTCAAAAACAATTTTGGCACATCTCAAACATTGAGATTTGAAATTGTTGATGAGGGATTGACAGGTGCGGTTGACATTGACTTAAATTTGCAAATCTTGGCAAACAGCACGCTTCAAACAGCAGTCAATTCTGTTGAGGCATATGCTGCCACAAACATTGTTTTTAGAGATTTCTCAATAACAAACAACAATGATACATCTTCAACAACACTGACTGACTATTTGAAAGAATTGTATAAAGATAGATATATGTATATCGTTCAAGACAATTCTGGAACTGGAAACATTTACACGATTTCAAAAGATTCTGCTGGAGCAGTTGGGTCGGTAAATGATGACGGCACAATCACATTCTATGATTTCTGGGATGAAGAAACAAGAGAGTTTGCACTCAGGCTTTATCTTGACGGCATAAATGTGACAAACACATTTGCACCAGTTGCAACGATCAACTTCACAATTTCAAGAAACGTGAGGGTGACATATACTGGAACTGCTTACCAGATTTTGGGCGACAACAACGCTATTGGGAACTATATCAAAGTAGAAAGAGAAGTATATAGCGAGACACCACTTCTAGATGCAAGTTACGCCTTTGCAAGTGGCGCTCCACTTGAAATAACAGATGGTACAATTTCTCAATCACAAACATATTTCTTTGATTACAATGAGATCACAAAGACTTGCTCTTTGACTGTAAGTGTTGGTGGAAGTGTTATTGCAACATTTGACAATTTTGCCTATACTCTTGGCGAGGGGACTTATGGAAGTATTGCAAAGGAGTTTACAGGCACAATAGAGGTAGAAAAATACCAAGCAGGGACAATTCAAACTGTGGCAAATGAAGAGGGAGAAGAGGTGCAATATCTCTATCTTACAACAGGAAACTGGTCATTTGGTTCAGATGTTAATGGAATTGGTGATATATTCCCTGGTTATAATGTTCTATTAAGAGCACGTTTTAAAATTGAAGACGTCCCAGATGGGGTCAATTCAGCATATTTATCAGTCAACACAAACTACACAATGACTGAAAATTGGCAGGCAAACTTCCCAAACAGAACTTCAGTTATGACAGGGCTTGACAATCCAAATGTATATATTCAGTTTGAGGTTGTTTCAAGCAACAACCTCGTTGTTGCAAGAATAGTTATGCCTCTCATTGTTTCAAACTATGGAAAAGTCTTCGGCGTTTTTGATAATTATCTTTCAAATGATGACTCTCTTACAGATCATACAAAAGATCACAAAGATATGTCACTTGCAAACATTTTGAGCGATGCAAACACCTTGATTGAAAATAAAATTTACACTGAGGTTTATGCAGGACAAAGAGTGGTTGTTGCAAGACGTATGGGGCTTAATGAGATGTTTGACGAAAACAAAGCCACAGGATTATATTATCTTCCAGATGACGCACAGGTGAGCGCAAGGGTAACTCTTATCACCGACAATGAAGGCTATCGTGAAGGGCTTTTGAGACGAGTATCTTCTGGCTCTGGACTTGTTGATTTCGAATACAATTCAGCAAGCGGTGAGTATAGTGTTTCACTCAATCACTTGGAGTCATCAGAAAGTGAAGTTTATGTTGCAGTGCAATTTGCTTTACGCTATGCAGATGACGAACAATATTTCACTTATGTTTTGAAAGTTTTGCCAACGGTTGATGTAAAAGAGGGCGTTTATGCTTACAACACACCAACAGAATATTTGACACCAGACGATAACAACCAAATTGAAGTTGATTTGGCACAAGAGTTTGGCAACACCACTTTGCATAATGGTGAGACCAGATTTGATTATGATTTTGAAGATGGTGCTCAAAAAGAAGAGGGTGTTCAAAAGGTTGACCTTAAATATAGTTACAGCGTTGAAAGTTTGACACTTGACAACGATCAAGTTTTGACAGAAGAGAGCGATTGGAGCAGATATATCTCATTTGCAGTTGATGAAAATGAGATCATGCGAATCGTGGTTCAAGATCTTGGAAGTGGACAACCACTTAGACTTCAAATTGCAAGAGTATATGATGGTGGCAGTGACGGACTTGCTGTCATTGGTGACAACGGGGCATTTAGACAAACTTACAACTTCACAATCAATGGCTCAGTATCATATAGATTGAATTACGGAACGCCAAATTCTGGAAATTTGTCTTCAAGTGGCAATGACGCAACTTGGGACATCAACTCAATCACAAACGGTTGGGAAGAAGGATCTTACACAACAGTTGCAGGCACTCTTGTTGGCGGAGACAATCCAACATATTATCTTTCAAATACCGGAGTAGATTATTATTACTTTGCATCAACGGATGTGACTTATGACAGTTCTGGCGCTGAGCGTGGTCAACTTGGCAAGGAATTAAAAATTCTTGCAACAGCAAAAAAGATTCAAATAACAATAAATGGTGAGCAAGTGGAGTGTTTCCAAGTCCCAGAAACAGGAACTTATGTAAAAGTCTCAGATGGTGAGAAAAGAAATTCAATCACAAACGTTCAACTGCTTTACTTCACAAAAGATGCGACAATTTATAGTAACACAAATCAAGACTCAACAATAGGAACAATTCCTGCTGGTGAACATAAAGCATATGTGGAAGATACTGATAACGATACGGATGACAATACCGTTGCTGGCTATTATAAACTTGCCGAAGGACAATATGTTGAAAAGACAACAGCCGTTGTGGTGGCAGGCAAAGAGTTTGACAAAGATGTGACAACTGTTTATCAAGATGCACAAGGTGCACAACCAACAGACCCAGTCCTGAAACTTTCAGAAAACTATATTGTTCTTTGCCAATACAGATTGCCTATCACACTATTCAGTGCCAGTGGCTCGACCAGCACTCCAATCACTGGCGTGCTTCAAGCAAACGCATGGGCAAGCAGTGGAGAACTCACAGATATTGTCGCTGATGTGATTTATGACGGCTCAAATTCAATTTTGACAATAACACCACTTCAATATCTTGGCTCAGATCAAACTTTCTATATCTCTTTCTATACAGGTTATGGATATATCGGTGGCTTGACTGTCAATGTTGCCGGAAGTGCAAGCGTAACTATGAAAGAAGATCCTGATTTGATTGCCGGCACAACACCATCTATCAAAAATTTGATTGCAAAAGTTGTATTTAGCGGTGTGGATGTAACAAAGAAAAATTACACTGTTTCTGAGGTAACAATAAATTCTGTGACCACCACAAATAAAGATGGTGAAGTGACATACGATAAGGATGAGCAGGATTACATAACTTGGGATCCTGCCAACACTGAAACGAGCACTGCTGACACTTTGACACTGCGAACATCAGTCAGAGACTATACTGCTGACTTGACAATTACTTTGAATTATGAAGGTCAAACATACACATTCAATCACACAATTGAAGTGAAATCAAACATTTCACAAGTAAAAAATGACAATGTTGTTGGTTTGACAAAGGCAACAGCCCAGACAATCTCAGTTGGAGATGTTGTTGCAGGCACACCGAAAGAAATTGACCAGCCAGAGTTGTTTACACTTAAAAATAAAAACAATGCTACCTTTACATACTCATGGGAATCAAACAACACAGGCGTGATTGAAGATGGTGACAATAAAACAAATGATGGCGCAGTTACCTTCACACCGAAAAATGTTGCAAATGCTGGACAAGATGTCACATTGATGGTGGAAGTGACCATGACTGACGGTGAACTCGAAAACATATTCTATGTCAGATTGCAAATCCATGTCGTTTGTGCAGGAAAGGTGACTGTGACTTATCCTGTGATTGGAGAAACCAAACTTCAAGCAGAATATCTTGAAAGCACCAAAGACTCTCCCGCAGAATTTGCCAGTGCACAATCATTCTTCTTTGGAAGCAAAGCCGTGTTTGCAGGGAACATCCGTGTTCAACTTGCAGATGTTTCATTGGACGAAAGCGGAGAGCAAACATCAACGCCAGTGACTCAACCTATTGCTGGTGAAGATCCTAAGCCATCAATCACAATCATAGGTGCACAAAACATCGATGTTATGCAAGGTGGGACACATAAAAATGCTTCAACGGGCAACAACGAAATCGCTTTGAGTAGCGATCTCAAATTTGTGCTTGGCAACTGGAATGATGAAACAAGAAAAAACACCGATACTGGTGAAGAGTCATATGTGATATTTAGAATCGAATATAGAGGCTACACAGCAGAATATACCGTCTATGTTCAAGAAACTGTTTACGGACTCAGTTTCAATGGTGCAACAAACAATATGACAGCAGGTGGAGATGGCACAGAGGTTGAAAACTTCTATGTTGAAAATCTGCTTTCAGATACAAAAATTTTCGCAAACAATCGTATGCTGAAATATACTGTCCGAGAAGGTGCACCAACAGGAACATATTATTTAGGCTTTACCACTGCTGAGAATCAAGAGACACCTGAGAAATATCTTTCATTCGTTATCACAGAGAGTGACCGCGGACAGACAAAGTATATCGAACTTGGCAAACCATATAAGTCATTTACAGGAATTTACAGCAGGACAGGAGAAACAGGGCCTTACACTCCGTTGCCAAACGACTCTTACTTTGATGGCACTCCAACTTTGACCGCTCGTGTCACATTCACATACACTGCAGGTGAAAACAGATATGAAGTGCCTTATGCCACATTCTCAGAGCAGATCAAATTTACTGCTGGCAATCAATCAGAACAAACACTCGCAGATTATAGAATTTCACAAAAAACAAACAATCTTGGCAACACACAAACTTTGAAAGATTTCATATTTGTTTTGGGAAATGGACAAATTGCAACTGACGGAGCAAACAAAGAGTTTGCAAACACCTATTCTTATACACTTGCACTCGATGTTGGGGCAACAACTTATGCACATGACGGAAATTTCCCAATCGAAGAAATTGATGCAAGGGATGAAATCAACCTTGTTGAAACGGTTGGGCTGATCAGACAAAGCACTGGGGAAGCCTATTCAAGAGAAATGTTCAATGAGAATAGGACTGAAACGAGTGGCAATTACCTCTCATTCTCAATGGTGGATCCAACCAATCCAACTGGGAATGATACAAGCATCTTGCTTGGACTTTACAACTATATGAACAACGCAAGCAAAACAACAGTTGACGAAGATGTTCAAAACGCGTTTGCAATTGCAGCAACAGGCAACTACAACTACATGGCTTACTCACCAGTAAATGAAGAAAATGGCAAAGATGAGACTGCATATGACATTCGTGCATGGGGACAAGGTGCGCCTATCGGTGGCACAATAGTTGTTGGAAAATTGACTTACAATGTTAAGACAAGTGAAACTGAACCGTTCACACAAGACTTCTATGTTGTTTTCAGAATCTTGCCAGCATACACAATCTCAGTCAATGGCTCAGCAATGACAGTAGAAGATACAACTTATCTTTCAAACATCACCAATCCATACGAGGCGACAATCACGGAATCAAGTGATGAATATAGCATTGACTTGACAGCAACAAGTTCACCTCTTGTGGTTGGTTATGAACATGAGACCACAGCATCAAATCTTCTTAATCAATTTGATAAAGAAGTCACAACAGGAGAACGCGTCAATGGCGTGGAATACAACAATAAGTTGAATGCAAAGAATAAGAATGTGTTCCCATCTGGGACTGATAATGATAATGAACATTTCTGGAGTAATAGTTCTGACACAACTTACAAATGTTCTCGAGGTGCTGGCACAACTCTTGCTCCAGCACAAGTTCATTTTGCTGATCAGAAATATAGGATCAAGATGACTGATGTCTATGGATATTATTTCTATTTCTATTTCACTTTGAAGGCAACAGGCTCAGCACCAACACTTCAGACGACAAACATCACTTTGACTGAGGGAGACACATTTGACTTCACAACATCAAGCACGGTGATTTCAATCACAGGGGCAACTGGTGAAGAAGCAGATCAAACACTTACTATGCGCTCTGCATCACATAGCGCACCAACAACACAAATTAACAATGCAGTGACAATCGAACTGAGTGGATTCTCATTCTGGTTCTTTGATGATTATTATACAAAACCAGAAAGCAATGGTCGTCCTGCTTATCTGCAAGAATCTGATAGCGCTTATATCGGAGCAGAAATAGATGGTCAATCTGGTAGCCACTATGAAATTCCTACAGAATATAAAACTTACCTTGAACCAAGCACCTATAACAATATAGCAGTGAGCGAGATTACTTTGCTTGGTCCAAACGGTGAGGAGTTGGGATGTGAAGTAGATTTGGCTGAATCTGCCGGAGGAAATCGTCTTAAAGTGGGCGTTGGCGAAATACTTGAACACGCAACAGGATCTGCTGCCCAACTTGACACAAGTGGTGGATTGACTTATACCGTTCCAACCATAGCCGGATCAGCACCTTGGGAAGGAAGTGGAAGTATGAGTGCCACTATGGCTGTAACATTCATGTATGATCCAGATGGTACAAGCGGGACAACAGATGATAATGAAGAATATTGTGTTGTTGACATTCCAATCACTCTCAAACGCAAGACACAAATCACATCACCAAACTCATATGTTCGTGATGGTGAGGCGTTTACTCTTACAGAGTATATCGGCTTGCAAAAAGGCACATCAAATATTACACCTACCTTCATTGATGACACGCTGGAAGTTTACGTTCCTGCAAACTCAGGAGTGACACTGGAAATCTATATTACAGATTCAGAGGGTAATAATCGTGCACCTGAAGAAGGATATGCATCAATAACAACCAAAACATACCATACAAGACAACAAACATATTATTATTCAATTTCTCAAACGGTCGGAAGAAATCTTCAAGCGGGCGATTTGATCTATGTCAGAGCAACCAGTGCATCAAGTGCTACTGTTAATGCAGGGAATGCAAATAGTCCATTTGAGGGCTATGCGATTGGATATTCTGCTGGTGTCAATGAAGGGAATAATAATAAAACAATTTTAGGTGGAGGCTTAAATGTATGGCTTGACAGCAATCCTACTGAAGATCCACAAGGACCAACCTTCACGGCAGTCACAATTAAACAAGACAAAATCGGCATACCAGATACCGTTCACTTCACAAATGGAAATTACGCAGAAGTTCAACAATATTATGTTATCAATGCAGAAATTGGTGGAACTCAGGTTAGTTATCAATACACAAAAACTTACCGCGTGACTTGGGCATATAGCAATGTAACAGTCAATGACATCGGCAGAGTGGGTGCTACCAAACAGGATGACGATAGCTATATAATTTCTTGGAAGAATATATTAAATAAACTTGGCTTCTCATATCTTGGTGAAGGAAATGTTACGAAACCTATTAGTGATAATAAAACTGTATCTGCAAAGCAATTCAGGCTCGAAGTGACTGAGGCTGGATCTGGTAGTGCAAGTGTTGATGAAGATGGTAATATCACAACTTCTACTAATTTCAATCAACAAAACGAATATATCACTTTGGTGTTCTATCGAAAAGCGTCAGGTGCAGATGGATTGTTTGGAACAGCGGACGATGTGGCAGCAACGCAACCATTCTTGACATTTAGATTCCAAATATACCAAGAATCAACAATTTAGGTGAGGTGAGCGCATGAACTGGTTTACCACACTTATCACTGTCACCGCTTGCATCAACTTTCTTCTGCTGATTATTATGGTTTTCCTCGAAAGAAGAAAATTGCAAACGATTATTGCATGGCTGACAGTTTTGACCTTTCTTCCTATCTTCGGCTTCTTGCTTTACATCATATTTGGAAGCGGACTCAGCATCAGAACGAGGCGAATGATAAGGAAGAAGGCCATTTCTGAAAGCGATATCTTGAAAAATATTGAAAACATTGATTCTCTTGCAAATGCCAAAGTTGAAGGCATTGCAAGAGATGAGATGCCGTCAATAAATTTATGTATGAAATATAGTTCATATCCATTGCCGGGAAATGATATTCAAATCTATTGCAATGGACTTGAAAAAATGCAAGCACTCAAAGAAGATATCATGAATGCAAAACATTCAATCAATCTTGAATACTATATTTTTGACGATGATTTGACTGGGAAAGATTTTATGAATCTTCTATGCCAAAAAGCAAGAGAGGGTGTTGAAGTCAGACTGATATATGATTCAATTGGCTCTCGAAAAGCACCCAGACGCTTTTTCAATAAGGTGAAAAAAGCAGGGGGACAGGTGGCTGAGTTTTTTCCACCTTTTATGCATATAAGGCTTATCAACCTCAAACTCAATTATCGCAATCACAGAAAAATTGCTGTGATTGATGGGCGTATCGGCTATACAGGTGGCATCAATATTCGTGATGACCACATGGGGCTTGACAAAAAACTGAGGCCTTGGCGTGACACCCATATTCGCATTGAGGGAAGTGGGGTGTATGCTCTTCAAAATATTTTTCTTGATGATTGGCGTTATGCAAAGAAGGAAAATTGCAAGCCTATTGAATATATCGAAAAGGGATATTTTCCTGCTCCTAAGATTTGTGGCGATGCACTTGTTCAAGTGATTGCTTCTGGGCCAGACAGCAGTGTGCAAAAAATCAAAGAAGCGTATGTAAAACTTATCACAAACGCAAAGAAGAGGGTGTATATTCAAACTCCATACTTCATTCCAGATGATGTCTTTTTCTCAGCACTTCGTATTGCTGTTGCCAGCGGTGTTGATGTCAGAATTATGGTGCCAAGAAAACCAGACAAGAGGACTGTCTATCTTGCAACTCTTTCATACCTAAAAGAGATGGCAGATATGGGGATACGAGTGTTTCTCTATGATGGATTTTTGCATAGCAAAACGCTCATGATTGACGACAACAAAGTCTCAATTGGCACTTGCAATATGGACAACAGATCTTTTGGGCTAAACTTTGAAAACACGGCAATTATCTATTCCACAAAAATAAACGCTCAGCACAGTCAGATCTTTGAAAAAGATATGACAAATTCGCTGGAAGTTGGCAAGGAATATTTTGCTAAAAAAAGGTGGCTTACAAAAATTCTTCAAGCAATAATGAGATTGCTCTCAGCATTGTTTTGAAAAAAACAGTCACAAAAAAAACTCTGCTTTTGCAGAGTTTTTTTTTGATTACTTCTTGTCTGATTTTTCTTCTTTGTCGCATTTGTCGCCTTTGATTGAACTTGCAACGCCAACTGCTGTCAAAACTATGCCAGAAAGCGTTGCAACGATATATCCAATGTTGTTGAGTGCAATTGCAAGAAAAGTGCCGTCATATGTGCCTGTGCCAGCCCAGTCAATGCCTTGCAAAATTCCTCCAACAAGCACCATTGCAAGTCCAACGCTCAAAAGCACGATTGCCGTTGTGATAAGTTTTTTCATAATCCCTCCCTCCTTTATAAAGAGTATATAATTTAACAGGAAAAAATGTCAAATATATTTTTGAAAAACTTTTAGAAAAAATCGATTTTACACTTACAATTATATTGCATTTTTTTTTGTGTTATGCTATACTATGTGAGCAAACAAAGGGAAATTTGCGTCGCTAGCTCAGCTGGAAATCACCTGCGGTGATGCGACTGCGTCAAACCTTTGCTAGAAAGTGCCTTTCTGCAAAATCTTTTCCTTGTCTAATGAGCGTAACGCTCTCTCCAGCAGTTGGATTGCAAGAAAAAGAGAAACTGAAATAAAAGTATTTGCGTCGCTAGCTCAGCTGGATAGAGCGTTGGTCTACGGAACCAAAGGTCAGGGGTTCGAATCCCTTGCGACGCACCAAGAGAAATGTCCAAGAAGAGGGTGTTTTTTAATTTAATTAAGCCCTGACCTTTGGTTGTTGGGTTCCCTGAAAATCGTGAGATTTTTAGGGGCGAAGAAATTTTGCTGATAATGCAAGTTTTTTTTCGAAAAAAAACAGCCAGAAGCAATAATTTCGGAGCAGTCAGGGGTTCGAATCCCTTGCGACGCACCAAGAGAAAAAACTGCGCTTCTGTCTTGGATTTGCTCTGCAAATCGCTCGACGGTGGCGCTTGTTTTTTTCTCTTTCGCGACCAAACGCAACTCTTGTTTCACTTCGAGTTGGTCGCGACTTTGTGCAATGAAGTTTATGCGAAGGAGATTTTTATGGTTGCATCTCATAAAAATTTTGCTCCAAATTTTTAATAGATTTTTGCAAAAAAGTTTTTTGTTGGTAATTGTAGAAAAAAAAGTGCAATCAGCACTCTTATTTTTTTTATCTTTTTGTTGATTTTTTCTTTGAAAATTTTTTCTTTTCTATCTTCTTTTTATTTTCTTCTATCAAATAGTTATACCTGTCAAAGGCTTTTTCAACAACTTCTTCCCAAGTTAAATAAAGGTCGTCAAAAGCCTTTTGACATACAGTATTATATTTTTCTTCATTGGAAAAAATTTCAACAATTTTGTTTGCATAGTCAAGTTCGCCATGTTCACTCACATAGCCATTGACTTCTGGCGTAATGGTGTCAGAGGTGGCAGAGCCTTTAAGGAAAAGGGCAGGTGTTTTTTGGCTTGCTGCTTCAATTTGAACAAGTGATGAGCAGTCGTAAAGAGATGGAAAGAGAAAGAGGTCTGCAAGTGCATAATGGCAAGCAAGTTCTTCTCTATCTGTTATTTTTCCAGTAAAGATGACATCCTTTGTCATTTTGAGAGATTTGACCTGTTTTTTGATTAAGTCTTCATCTTGTCCAGTCCCTACAAAAATCATTTTGAAAGGAAAATGTTTTTCTTTGAGTATCTTCAAACTTCTGACCAAAAATGGCAGATTTTTGAGAATATTGATTCTTCCAACAAACAAAAACACCTTTTCGTCAGGAGAAATATTATATTTTTTTCTTAAAGTATCAATCTTTGCATTGTCTGTCACAGGTTGCATATCAGTGCCGTTTAACATAACTATTGGCTTGTTTTTCACCTTGTATTCTTCATGAAAAATTCGCCCAACTTCGCCATTGACAGCCCAGTTTTCTGTTGTGTTGTTGAATACGCTTCTTATTGATGCCATAAGTATGGACACGATTGGGCTGAGAAGTGGAGTTTTGACACTTCTTTTGAAATCGCGTTTGAACTGGCTGTGCATTGTTGCCACGCAAGGTATGTGATGCTTTTTTGCATACTCTAGTCCAATCTTTCCAATAGTGAAAGGTGAATGTATATGCACGATATCAAGTTTGGTGTTTTTCAAAATCTTTTTGAAGTGGCTGTCAAGTTGTGGAAGAGGGAGGTCATAATCAAGGAAAAACACACGCATGCGTTTGGAACGCACAACTTCATAAGGGAAGGCGTCTTTGTAATGTTTGTCTCGACCTTTTGGCACAAAGACGAGGACGTTTGCTTTTTTGCTCAAAAGCCGTGCATAATTGTCCACCACTTGCACTACGCCATCAACAAATGGATAAAAGACATCATTGAAAAAACCAATTGTCAATTTCTTTTCATTTTCCATATTTTCTCCATTTCACCAATCAACAACTTTGTGTGAGGGTGATTTTATATCGTCATAATAATCAAAATATTTTGACTTAAACGATTTTGTTTTTTGGTTGTCTTGTTGTTTTTTGTTCACTTTTGTTTTTACCATGCTTCAATTCTCCAAAAGAAATTTCGCTTCTCATAATTGCCAGTGCTCGCATTTGTTCCACCACCACTTTTGAGCGTCTGAAACAAAGAATAGAAACGGCTTCCCACTCAAACACTGTGCCAGCAATTTCTATAAAAAGATTTATTAAAGATGGCACGGGAGTAAAAGATAACCCAAATGACAACCCAAGCAGTAATATCCCCACCACAATCATCAAACTTGAAACAATGATTTGTTTTTTGCGTTCTCTTCCACACTCAACAAATTCATTTTCATAATGATTTCTTATTCCAAAAGTTATCTTTGATTGTTCTTCTTTTTCAATTTCTTTTTTCGTGAAAATTTTGATGTGCAATCTTGTTTTTGGTGGATACAACTTGACCTTGTTGTCAAGATAATCTGAAAAATCATTGCTTATGACAGCACCATCTTCATCTGACAAAGGTGATAAAACATCGTTGGTGTCTTTGATTGATACGCTTATCATCATTCTGCCATTTTCATCAGTTTTTGAAGTTTGCCTAAATTTTTCTTTTATTTCTTGGCGTGCTTGTTTTAATGGTTTCATTTCTTTCTCCAAAAACAAGTATAACAAAATTTTTTATAAACAAAAAGCAATATTGACCTATTGCATCAATTTTTAACTTTTACTTTTTCAAAATTCTTTACTAGAAATCTTTTTTGTGGTATAATTTGTGAGTAATTGGAGTGACTATGAAACAAAATATTTATCACACACATTCTTGTGGGGAACTTAGACTTGAAAATGTTGGCGAGCATGTGGTTATCTCTGGCTGGCTTGCCTCAATTCGCAAACTCGGTGGAATTGTCTTTTGCACCGTCCGCGACAATTATGGCATAACTCAAATTGTTGTGCATGACGAAAAGATGCTTGATGGCATTTGCAAAGAGACGGTTGTGAGAGTTGAAGGCGATGTTGTGGAGCGTTCTTCAAAAAACGGAAAGATGGCAACAGGCGACATTGAAATAAATGTATCTTCTCTTTCTGTGCTTGGAAAATGCAATCCAATTTTACCTTTTGAAATCAGTGATGCACCAAACACGAAGGAAGAACTTCGTTTCAAATATCGTTATCTTGACCTAAGAAATCCTCAAACTCATGAGGTGTTGAAGAAAAGAAGTGAACTTCTTCATTTTATCAGAAACAAAATGCATGACAATGGCTTTGTGGAAGTCCAAACACCTATTCTTGCTTCAAGTTCGCCAGAAGGGGCTAGAGATTTTATTGTGCCAACCTTCTTCAACAAAGGTGAATTTTATGCTCTTCCACAAGCACCACAACAATTCAAACAACTGCTTATGGTAAGTGGGTATGAAAAATATTTCCAAATTGCACCATGTTTCCGCAATGAAGCGGCAAGAGCGGACAGAACACCGGGAGAATTTTATCAAGTTGACTTTGAAATGAGTTTTGCAACGCAAGAGGATATTTTTGAAGTTTGTGAAGATCTTGTGTGCGGAATTTATCAAAATTTCACAAATTATGACATTTCAAAAGCACCTTTTGTGAGAATTCCATATAAAGAAGCGATTGAAAAATATTGCTCAGACAAACCAGACCTTCGCAATCCACTTATTGTGCATGACTTAACAGATATTTTCAAAAACACATCTTTCAATGCTTTCAAAGGAAAATGTGTGAAAGCAATCTCTGCTCATTGTGCTGACAAGCCAAGAAGATATTTTGATGAACTTTCAACCTTTATCGTCTCTTATGAAGGCAAAGGTGTGGCATATCTTAAATATGAAAATGGCGCGCTTTCAGGCTCTATTGCAAAATTTTTGACTGATGAAGAAAAAGAAAATATTATTGCAAAAACTGGAATGGGAGAAGGTGATGCGGTCATGATGATTGCAGACGGCAAGTCTATGGCGATCAAACTTGCATCTTTCCTTAGAAACAAACTTGGTCAAGATCTTGGACTTATCGATGAAAACAAAGTCATTTTCTGTTGGATTGTGGATTTTCCATTCTATGAAATAAACGAAGAGACTGGAAAACTTGACTTCTCACACAACCCATTTTCAATGCCACAAGGCGGGCTTGAAAGTTTGAAAAATAAAAATCCTCTTGATATAGTTGCCTTCCAATATGACCTTGTGTGCAATGGCTATGAAATGCTCTCCGGTGGAGTGCGCAATCATGACCAAGAAACAATGGTCAAAGCGTTTGAACTTGTTGGTTATGACAAGTCAGTTGTTGAAAGCAAGTTTTCAGCACTTTTCAATGCATTCTCATATGGCGCTCCTCCTCACGCAGGCGGTGCAATAGGATTTGATAGAATGCTTATGCAAATTTTGGGTTATGATTTGATAAGAGAAGTTATTGCCTTCCCACTCAACAAAAATGGAAGAGACCTTCTTATGAACACGCCAAGCAAGATAAGTGATGAAACTTTGAAAGATTTGGGCTTACAAGTGATAAATTCAGACAAAAAGAAAGACTAAAAAAATCTTTCTTTTTTTATGCAACAAAAACATTTTTGAAGATATATTGATAACAGGGGCTTCCCCGATAACGAAGGAGAAATCGTGTCAAACACACTTATCACAGCACTTGGAATAATATTTATCTTCGCAATGACAACGCTTGGTTCAGCATCGGTGTTTTTGTTCAAAAAAGGGGCAAGCGACAAACTTAACTCTCTCTTTCTAGGCTTATCTTCTGGCGTAATGATCGCAGCATCAGTTTGGTCACTGCTTTTGCCAGCATTATCACAGGCAGAAGAGGGAGGTTGGGGAGAAATTTCATTTCTTCCAGTTGCAATAGGACTTGTTATTGGAAGTTTGTTTTTGATTTTTATTGAAAAAATTTGTTTTTTAATTCAAAAAGAAAGGCATAAGGATATTTCTCCGCAATCATTTATGAAAAAGTCAACAAAACTTTTTCTAGCGGTGACTGTGCACAATATTCCAGAAGGCTTGTCTGTCGGACTTGCTTTTGGCAACGCTTTTGTGACAGGCGGTGAAAACGGTTTTATTCTGGCTCTTGCACTTGCAATAGGCATAGGCGTGCAAAACTTGCCAGAAGGTGCTGCGATAAGCCTTCCCATGGCAAAAGGGCTTGGAAGCAAATGGAAGGCGTTTGGCTTTGGAGCACTGAGCGGTGCTGTTGAACCTGTAATGGCTGTGATTGGCATTTTGCTGTCAACCGTTCTCACTCCTATTATGCCTTGGCTTCTTGCCTTTTCTGCTGGCGCAATGATCTATGTTGTGATAGAAGAACTCTTGCCAGAAGGCAAAGAAAAAACAAATTCAAAGATAAGCACGTGGGGTTTTATTGCTGGCTTTGTGATAATGATGATTTTGGACGTTGCACTAGGATAAATGTCTTGCAAATTTTGACAAAAGGTTATATAATCAAAGTGACTTATGCTTAAAGATTTTGAAGTGCTTGCGCCAGTTGGCAACAAAGAGAGTTTTATGAGCGCCATAAATTGTGGCGCTGATGCTTTATATTTGGGAGTTGACGTGTTCAATGCACGTGCAAATATTGCAAACTTTTCGCTGGAAGATCTTGGCTCTATGCTTTCTTATGCGCACCTATTTGGAGTCAAAATTTATTTGACGCTCAACATTCTTTTTTATGATGATGAATTTGCACAGGTTGATAAAATAGTTTCTTATGCTTTGGAAAATGGCATTGACGGCTTTATTATTCAAGATATAGGACTTTATTATTATCTAAAAAATCGTTTTCCAAATGCGCCACTTCATGCAAGCACGCAAATGGGGATATGCAATTTGGAAGGGGCAAAGTTTGTTGAAAGTCTTGGTTTTGAAAGAGTGGTGCTTGCCAGAGAAGCATTGCTTGGAGAAATTGCACGTGTGTCACAAGGGACAAAACTTGATATTGAATATTTTGTTCAAGGCGCACTTTGCGTATCATTTTCTGGAAACTGCTATCTTTCTTCTCTCCTTGCTGGTTGCAGTGGGAATAGAGGCAAGTGTAAGCAGTTTTGCAGATTGCCATTTTCAATTTCAAACGGCAAAGAGAAAAAAGAAGGATTTCTTCTCAGTTCAAAAGATTTTTGTATGAGCGAAAGGCTTGCTGACCTTGCAAAAGCAGGAGTGAAGTCTTTCAAAATTGAGGGGAGAGCTAGGCGTGCAACTTATGTCGGACAAGCAGTGCGAACATACAAATCAGTTATACAAAATGGCTTGAAAGGGCAGAAGATTGACAGACTTAATCTTGCAAAAGTTTTCAATCGTGGAAATTTCACAGATGGCTATTTTTCTGGTCAGAACATAATTTATCCACAAACTCAAAATCATATAGGCGTGGAAATAGGTTATGTCAAAGATGTGAAAAAGGGCAAAAAATTCAATGAAATCACAATTTTTTCAACTCATAATCTTCAAAAAGGAGATGCAATCAAGTTTTTTGTGGGTGAAAAAGAAGTTGACAGTATGGCTGTCCATGATGTGAAAAAAATTGGAAAAAACTTGTTCATATTGACTGGTAAGGCTTTGCCAATTAAAAATGGAAAAGTGAATTTGATTGTTGATAGCGTTCAGGAAGAGGAAATATCAAAAATTTATCGCAAAATTGAAGTGAATGCGCACTTTGAGGCAAAGGTTGGGCAAAAGGCCGTTTTGACGTTTGAGGCAAACAATGTTTCTGTTTCCGTCACAAGTGATGAGGTCTGCCAAAAGGCACTGACGCGAGGAGTGAGCGAGGAGAATTGTCAAAGACAATTTGCCAAACTTGGCAAGATATTTGTTCTTAACAACATTGCCTGCGAGATGGAAGATGTGTTTATTCCACTTGGACAACTCAATGAGTTAAGACGCAAGGCGGAGGAGCAACTGCAAAGAAAAATGCTTGAGCAGTATAACGAAAAAAACAATGTGAAAGAAAGGTCATATTGCTCACAGACAAAAATTTTGCTTGAAGACAAGCCTTATGGCTCATGCAAGATGTTTGTGTTTGATAACAGTCAAAAACTCGTTGAGAGTTTCAACCATAAAGATATCTTTGTTTATAGTCCTTCTGAATATAACCGAGATGAGATTTCTTCCCTTTGCAAAAAGGCGGATGGGATGATATTTCTGTCTCTTCCAGTCATGGCAAGGGAGGAAGATATAGTTTTTCTCAAATCAATCTTTGCTCAAAATGACAATCTTGGACTTGTAGCAAACAACTATTATGCTTTGTCACTTCTTCCAAAGGAAAAGGTGATTGTGGGAAGTGGCATGAATGTTGTCAATAGTTATGCTGTCAAGTTTTATGTTGATAATGGCTACAACAAAATCATATTAAGTCCTGAACTTGACGAAAGAAGAGTTGTCAGCAGTGGCGGAATGCTGTTTGCACCAGAAAAATTTTATCCTGAGTATATGAATTTTGCACATTGTCCAGTCAAAGAACATCTTGGCGGAAATTGTGGCAACTGTCGTTACACAAAAAGCATAAAGTATAATTTTTCTGGCAAAGAGTTTGCACTTGTGCGAAGAAAAATGAAAAGTTGTCAATTTGTGCTCAAAGGCAACATTCCACTGCAAAGAAAGGTTTTTGTCAATCCTTTGATAGAAGAATTTGATCAAGGCTGACCTGTTCAGCCTTTTTTTTGCGACAAAAAGAAAAGTCAAATCATATAAAATAGCATGATTTCAAAAAAGATTATTTTCAGTAGCAATTTTTTTGATAACCTCGCTTACATAAAAGAGCAAGCCTATGACAAAAAAATTTGTCTTATGATCAAGGCGGATGGCTATGGGCATGGCATGGATGAGATTGTCAAACTTGCAACTGGCAGAATTGATGTGTTTGGAGTTTCAAATCAAGAAGAGGCTCTCCATTTTCGCAAACTTTCAAAAAGGGACAAAGTTATTGTTTTTGGAGCGTGCGAGAATTATGCTTTGTGCGCAAAAGAGGATATTGAGGTTGCTCTTTTTTCATACGATCAACTCAAAAAGATTTTGAAGTCTTGCAAAAAAGCAGGCGTCAAACCAAAACTTCATCTCAACATCAACACGGGTATGAACCGTTTTGGCATTCAAAGCAAGAAAGAGTTTTTCAAAATTATCTCTCGACTTGTCAAAGAAAATTTGACGCTGGCAGGCATTTATACACACTTTTCTTCACTGACCACAGATGAAGAATATTCTCAAAGACAAAAAATGATTTTTGAAGAATATGCAAACGCCTTGCCATATGATTGGGATACCTGTGTTCACGTTGGCGGAGGTGGATCTTTGTTTGAAGATGTTGAATGTGATATGATCAGGGTTGGTATGCTTGCTTATGGCTATGGCAATGAGTATGTAAAACCGGTGATGGCTATTGAGTCAGAAATTGCTGATATGCAATATGTCAAAGCGGGCGAGCATGTTGGTTATCTATGCGGTTTTACTGCACGTGAAGATATGGTGGTGGCAACAGTTCCGCTTGGTTATGCAGATGGGCTTCCAAGACTGTTATCAAACAATTTTGATGTCAAGATTGCTCTCAGGAAGGCAAGAAGCACGGGCAATATTTGCATGGACACCTTTATGGTTGATGTCAGTCACATTCCAGTTCAGGTCGGAGATAAGGTGATTGTGATGCAAGATGCTTCTCCGCTTGCGAAAATTTGCAAAACGACGCCTTATGAAATCTGCACAAATTTTATAAAATTTAGGGGAGAAAGTGTGATAAAATAAACACTTTTTCTTTTTATTTTCGACAAAAGGTTGCATAAAAAATATTTTGTGGTATAATAAAATTAAGGAGAAAAGATCATGTGGTTTTTTGGAAAGAAGAAAAAAGAAGAGAAGAGAGTAAAGGTTGAAGAAAAAGAGATAAAACAAGATATTCAAGAAGAGGTTGCAGAAAAAAAACCTCAGAAAAAAGTTGAAAAGAAAAGCGGGCAAAAAAAGACCTCTGGTGCAAAGACAACAAAATCACAATCAGAAAAAAAACCTGAGAAAAAGGTTGTGAAAAAAGCAGAAACTCCAAAGACTGAGAAAAAGGCTGAACAGGTCAAAGCAGAAAAGAAGTCTGTGACAGTTAAGGCAGAAAAACCTGCTGATGCAAAAGCAGACAAAAAGACAGATGTGAAAAAAGAAAAGAAGGCTTTATACCGAGTTGTGTATGACAAAGAAAGCAAATCTTGGAAGATAAAGAAAGATGGCGCAAAACGTGTTATAGATTCAAAGCACACAAAAGAAGAGGCTCTTGCTCGTGTCAACAAACTTGTTGAAAGTCAAGATGCAAAATATGTTGTCCACAAAAAGGATGGCAAATTTCAAAAGAAACAATAAAAAACTGCTCAAAAAGAGCAGTTTTTTGTTGTAAAAACAAGAATAATGTTTGACTGAAAAAAGAAAATTGTGATAATATCTTTTTAGGAAAAAATTATGGCATTTTTGAAAAAACTCAGAGATTGTTCTTTTGCCGTTTTTGCAATCATTGTTCTGGTTTCGATTTTGATGGCTTGTGGTGTCGTTCAATTCGATGGTGACCTTTTTTGGAAATTTATCGTAGGGGCGGTCATTTTTGTTGTTGGACAAGCGTTATTTTTGATGAGTGCTCAAACGGGCATAATGCAAATGGGTCATAGCATTGGCTCAAATATTTCAAAATTCAAGCGAGGATCAGTTGTTTATATCATCGTGCTTCTTATCGCTTTTTCTTTGACACTTGCTGAACCTGACATTCAATTATACTTGCAAGAAGTGAGCAAAATCACGCCAAGTATTTCATCTTTTCTTTTGCTTTTATTTTTTGCGATTGGCGTTGCTCTTTTTGCAATTTTTGGAATATTTAAGGTCACAAAACATATCAAACTGAAATATATCTTGCTTGGTGGATATTTGCTTATATTTTTGCTCATTATCTTTATGCCAGCAGGATATTTGGGCTTTTCGTTTGATGCCAGCGGTGTGACAACAGGTGCAATCACTGTGCCAGTTCTTCTCACTTTGATGAGCGGTATTTCAGGACTTAAAGCAAAAAACTCACAAGACGACAGTTTTGGGCTGGTTGGCATTGCATCTTTTGGCCCTATTTTTGTTGTGCTTATCATAGGACTTATTGTTGGACACCCAGATGATTCACTGATAAATATGGGATCAAATGCAACTTCGTTTTTGTCAATCTTGGGTGACAGCGCATGGAGATCACTTATCGCTTTCGTGCCAATCTGTATTGTGTTCTTGGTGGTGAATTTCATTGTCTTAAAATTGCCAAAACGTCAAATTGCAAGAATTTTCATCTCTGTCTTATTCAGTTTTGTTGGTCTTGTTTTGTTTTTTGTAGGTATCTATTTCGGCTTTGCTGGCATGGCAGATCATGTGGGAGAACAACTTGGAAATTTTGTCAACAATAATTCGGCAGGTTGGGTGCTGATTTTGGCTTTCATGGCAGTGCTTGGATTGACGCTTGTTTTCACTGAGCCGTCAATTGGAATTCTTGCCAATCAAATAAGACAAGTTACAAATGGTTTTATTAAAAAACGAGTATATTTGCTGATCATGGGCATAGGTATGTCAATTGCACTGATTTTAGGTGCACTGAAAATAATGTTCGAGATAAACATTCTCTACATTTTGATTCCTGTGCTTGTGATAATTTTGTTGCTTTCCTTTTTCGTCCAAGAGATCTTTGTCGGCATAGCGTTAGACACAGGGGCGTCAGCCTCAGGTTCCATGCTGGTCGCATTCGTGTTTCCAATTTTGTTTGCGATTGCTTCCACAATCGGCGTGAGAATCTTTGATTATGCTTTTGGCGTTATTGCACTTGTGGCCACCATTCCAATCATCACAGTGGAACTTTTGGGGCTTTCCTATAAAATAAAATTAAAAAGGAGGAAAAAAGATGCACAAATGTCTGATAATAGAACGAATGAGCAGTGAAAAAAAGATATTAGACTTGCTTAACGAAAATGGATCTAACAACTATGCCATAGTCTATGGCAGAGGGGCATACAAGGGACTGTTTGATTTCAAAGAGCATAATCGAAGTTTGATATTTTTTGAAACGAACAACGAAAAACAGATAAAAGACTATGTAAAAAATGAATTGCATTTTGATGAGGGCAACACTGGAATTATGATAACCTTTAAGGGAGGGAATATGAAAAAGAATTATCAACTTGTCGTAACTATTGTAAGTGCTGGATTCAGTGATGAGGTTATGAATAAGGCTAGGCAGTGCGGAGCGACTGGTGGCACAATTATTGACGGACGTGGCACTGGTGCAAAGCAGGCATCTTTTATGGGAATGCAAATTGACAGTCAAAAGGAAATTGTGTTAAGTGTTGTGCCAGATGATATTGCAAATCAAATGGTAAAAAGCATCACAAAATTCATCAAGGAAGATGAAAATGTCAGTGGAATTTGTTTTGGACTTCCAGTGAGTGAATATATAGGCATAAATCTTGACAACAATAAACCTGAAAAAAAATAAAGGCTGAGAAGGAGTTTATAAATGGTAAATACTCAAGAAAAAATAATTCAATGTTCTCTGTGTGGTCATTTACCTAAACTGACAGAAAAGTCCATGCAATATGGAAATACAAATTTTATAATTATTGGAGAAAGTCCTGCAAAAGATGGATGGATAGAAAGCAAGAGGGCATTTTATAATACCTTGGGTAAGTTGCAAGGCACTGGAAGAGTTTTGGAAAAACTTTTGAATAATATTGGATTGTCTATTGATGATATATATTTTACTGAATGTTGCAAATGTGTGATAACTGACAGAAGCAAACTCGAAAAATGTTCAAAAAATTGCATGCCTATATTAGCAGAACAATTAAACAATATTCCTTGTGAAATTATATTAACTATGGGAGTTCATCCAACACAAGCCATTTTGCATACCAAAATCAAAAAATTTGCAGACTATGTTGGAAAAGAATTTGATATATCTATTGGACGAAAAAATTATAAACTTATTCCAATATATCATCCAAGCCCTTTGAATCCAAAAGGATATAAGGATAATGTTTCAATATTTGAAAAATTAAAAAAGAACTCAATTTAATTATTGAGTTCTTTTTGTTAGCATCAAAAGCGGGATTCATTGTTTGTTATTTCAATTTGATTCACTTTGTTTTCAAAAATTCCAATGATACTTTTATGAATTTCTTCAATAGATTTGGTTGCATCAATGACTTTTATGCGTTCTGGTTCTGTTGAGGCTATGCTGTCATAACCTGCGAGCACTTTTTCGTGAAATGAAAGACCTTCAAGTTCCATCCTGTCAAACACATCATCCTTTTTGCGTGCGAAAGCCTCGGCAGGGGTTATTCTCAAATAAAAGGTGATGTCTGGTTTAAGTGATGGCATAAACATTTCATGAAGTTTTTTTACGTTTTCAGGTGAAAGGATGCCTCTTGCACATGATTGATATGCGATTGTTGAATCAATAAAGCGATCTGCAACCACGATCTTGCCTTCATTTAATGCCGGTCTGATCACCTCTTCCACAATTTGAGCACGGCTGGCACAGAAAAGCAGAAGTTCTGCCATAGGAACAGGTGGGTCTTGTTGGTCACCGAGAAGCAGTTGCCTTATTTTCTCGCCAAGACCAGTTCCACCAGGCTCTCGTATAAAAACAAAATCATCTTTGTTTGCAAGTGAAGAGACATATTCTTTGAACAGGCGGACTTGTGTTGATTTTCCACAACCTTCTCCACCTTCAAATGTGATAAAAAGACCTTTTTTCATAGTTTTTTCTCCTTTTGTTTATTCACCTTTTTTGTCTTTGAAAAATTGATATACAACGTGTGCATCTTTTTCACTTATTCCATTTACCGAAGCGATTTCGGCAGGGGAGGCTGATGCAATCTTTTCACTTGTGCCAAACGCTTTCAAAAGGGCGTCTCTTTTCTTTGGCCCGATACCTTTGATTTGGTCAAGTTCGCTTTCAGTTTGTTTTTTGCCTCTGATTTGCCTGTGGAAAGTGATGGCAAACCTATGAGCCTCATCCCTTATGCGTTGAAGCATTTTCAGTTCTGCACTTCCAGGTTTGAGAAGAATAGGTGTGCTCGAATTTGGCTTAAAAACTTCTTCTATCCTTTTGGCAAGGCTGACCATATCAATGCCTTGCACACCACTTTCTTGCAAAATTCCGTAGGTGGAAGAAAGTTGCCCCTTTCCGCCGTCTATGATGATGAGGTCAGGCTTTTCTTTGAAACTTTCGCCATCACCACCAACAAGTCTTTTAAGTCTTCTTGTCAGTGCTTCTGCAAGTGAAGCAAAATCGTTTGAGCCTTTGACCGACTTTATCTTAAATTTGCGATAGTCTTTCTTGGATGGTTCGCCATTTTTGAAAACAACCATAGAGCAAACTTTGTTTGTCCCGCTTATGTTTGAAATATCATAACATTCCATTCTAAGTGGCATATTTGTCAGGTTCAACTTTTCTTTGAGCACTTTGAGAGCACCAAAAGTGTTGTTATATTTCAATCTTTCCTTTTCAATATGTTTTTCAAGATAATCTTTTGCATTATCCTTTGCCATATCGAGCAGTGTTTTGTTGACGCCATGAGGATTTGAAATAAGGTTGACCTTTTTGCCAAGGTATGTGAAAAACAGTTCTTTGTCAGGCAGGTCATGACTGAGAATAATATCATGAGGAAGAAGTAGTTTTTGATAATATTGAATCAAAAAGTTGAATAGAGTTTGACTTTCTTCCAGTTCTGCATCAAGACATGGATAATTGACAACGCCAAGTATCTTTCCGCCACGAACAACCATGTTGGTTATCACGCCAGACAGCCCGTCAGTGACAAAAGCAAAAACGTCCTTATTGACATCTTTTGGCAAATTTGCCACAACACGTTGTTTTAGTTTTGCGATCATTTTCAGCCTATCTCGAAGAAGAAGAGCGTGCTCAAAGTTTTCATTTTGAGCACAAGCGAGCATATGCTCTTGAAGGATATTTTCAATTTCTTCATCATTGCCATTAAGAAAATTTATCACCCTGTCCACTTCTTTGCGATAGGTGGGCATATCAATTTGTTTTGTGCAGGGGGCAGAACACAAACCGAGAGAATAGTTCAAGCATTCTCTTTTTGCCATTGAGGTGGGGGTGATTTTGAGGTTGCAGGTGCGCAGTTTGAAAGCAGTGTTGATTGTGCGAACAAGTTGGCGCACATCGATTCCTGCAAAGTAAGGGCCAAAATATTTTGCACCATCATTTTTGACTTTTCTGACAATTTCCACCTTTGGGAATGGATCTTTGAGATTTATTTTGATGTATGGAAATTGCTTTCCGTCTTTGAGTAAGATGTTATAAAAAGGCTGATATTTTTTTATAAGATTGCTTTCCAGTGCAAGCGCGTCCATTTCAGACATGGTGATGAAATATTCAAAGTCGTCAACAGCATTGACCATTGCCTGCACTTTGCTTGGTTTAGGGGAGTTGCGGAAATATTGGCTGACTCTGTTTTTTAGATTTTTTGCTTTGCCAACATAAATGACCACACCGTCCTTGTCACGCATGACATAGACGCCAGGTTTTGTTGTCAAAAGTTTAAGTTTGTCCTTAACTCTACTATTCATGTTTCCATTATACCCCAAATGAATTGGAAAGACAACCCTACAAGAAAAAAAGTGGCAAAAGTTATGCCACTTATTTCACCAGTTTCACAATCTCTTCTTTTGAAAGCGATTGCTGTGTTCCGCTTATCATATCTTTCAGTGCAAGTTTACCACTTTCCACTTCGCTTTCACCAATTACGCATACATAAGGAATTTGCCTCTTGTTCGCGTCTTTCATCTTTCCTTTGAAAGACCGCTCATCCCAGTTTGTTTCACAGATTATGCCATTATTTTTGAGGAATCTCTCAACTTGAAGACAGTATTCAAGTGTGTCGCCAAGAGGAATTATTTCCACCTTAACAGGCGAGAGTGGATATTCAGGCAGAAGATTGTTTTTGTCTAGGAGGTCAAAGAGCCTTGTAAGCCCTACGCTTAAACCCACACCTGGCATTTTCTTGTCAGAAAAATATTGTGTGAGATTGTCATAACGCCCACCAGCACAGATTACACCAAACTCAGGATGTGTGGTCATAATTGTTTCAAAAACGGTGCCAGTATAATAGTTATGCCCTCTGATTATGCCAAGATCAAGGATGTATCGGTCTTTTTCAAGTCCGCACGCTTGCAGATATTTGCCCAGACTTTCAAGATCTTGTATGCCTTTCGTGTAAGTTTGATTGTCACAAAGATCTTTCACTTTTGCAAGCACATCCTCAAAAGTGCCTTTTGTTCCAGCGACATTTATAAGCATATTTGCCTTGTCTTCACTTATTTGCAAATCGAGTAGGGATGCAAAAACTTTTTCCTTTCCAATCTTTGGCATTTTGTCGAGAAGGATCAAAATATCCTCAGTTTTCTCTTGCAAATCAAGTGCTTGACAAAGACCAAAGAGTATATTTCTGTTTGAGATTTGGATGAGTATGTTGTCAACCTTTATTGCCTTGAAAATTTCACTTATCATATTGATACATTCGCCATCTGCTGGGATAGGAAGTTGCTCCATCCCAATGATGTCAGCATCACATTGATAAAACTCGCGAAATCTGCCTTTTTGAGCCTTTTCACCACGATAAACTTTTCCAATTTGAAAGCGTTTGAAGGGGAATGATAGATTATCTTTTTCCATTGCAACAAATCTTGCAAGGGGAACGGTCAAGTCATAACGCATACAAATATCTGTGTCACCCTTATTAAATCTATAAATCTCTTTGTCAATGTCTCCACCACTTTTTGCCAAAAGGATTTCACTCAGTTCAAGCACTGGCGTATCAAGAGGCAAAAATGCGTTCTTTTTGAAAACTTCTTTGATTTTGTCCATCATATCATCAAAGATCATTTGCTTGTGTGGTGGCAATTCCATAAATCCTGACAGTTTTCGTGGAATTATTATATTTGATTGCGTCATAAGTTCTCTCCAATTTTTTATAAACTACTTTTGCATAGAGGCAGGGGGCGTATGCAAAAACAACTTTCTATATGATTATCTTCTTTTTTTGAGTAAAAGTCAAACAAAATATACTTTTTTGAACGAAAAAAGCCTTAGTTGTCCACAGAGGAGTTATCCACAATTCCACAACTAAATATTTATACACAACTGCTTATTTTTATGCAAAATGATGAATTTTGTATCGTTTGTGGTTAAAAAATGGCAAGTTATCCACATTTCCACATCCAATTATTGCGAAAAAGCAAGAATTTTGCGTAGCCCAACCTCAAAATTAAAGATAAAATTTATATAAAAATAACTAAGTGGTTTCGGCTTAAATTCATCGCGTTTTCTACTATACATTTTTTCGACATTCTTGTCAAACAAATGACAAATGTTTTTTAAGAAAATTTTAATATTTTTTTTATTTTTTCAGCCCTTTCAAAAATTTTGAAGGTTGAGTATTGTATAAAAAGTATAATTTATGCAAAGCACGGGTTGAAGAAACATACAAAATATTTTTATCAACGTTGTTGACATAGTTGTCTTGATCGGCATTTGGCACAATTACGCAATCAAATTCAATGCCTTTTGCTGTTGCACAAGTGGTCAGCAAAACTTTGTGGTTATAGTCTTCACTTCTGTCGATTGTGTGGACATCAACATGACCTTTAAGTGCCTTTGCAAGTTCAGAACGCTCTTTATGACTTTTGCAAATGATCGCAATATGATCATACTCATCGTTTTCTTCCACGATTTTTGCAATGTCCTTTGCAATATCTTGACTTTTGATAAGTTCAGGTTCTTGTCCACTTCTGTTGACATAATCAATTCCATCAAGTCCAATCATGTTGTGTGCAAAGCGAGCAATTTCTTTGGTTGAACGATAAGTCTTTGTCAAGGTTATGAGTTTTGTGTTCAAAAATTGTGCAACCTCGTCAAGATACTCTTTTGTAAGAGTCTTTTCAATGCACTGATTTATGTCGCCAACAATAATGCTTTGGCAGTTCCATAATTTTTTGAAGACATAAAGGTCAACTGGTGTGAAATCTTGCATTTCATCAATAATAAGATATTTTGCTGAAAAGTCATGCTCAAAGCCATAGATAAAATGGTTTATGGCAAGCATAACGCCTTTGTCCATATATCTTATGCCACCATTTTTTGGAACGGTCAGTCCCATACGTGCCAAAAAGATTTGAGTCAGTTTGTCCGAGTCTTTGATTGGCAAGAAGTTGTATAAAATTCTCTTAAACCTATCACGCAGACCTTTGAATTGGGCTTTGTTATAATGCCTACGCTCTGTGAAGACCATAGCATATTGCCATGCAATTTTTGCAATCCTTTCATATATATCCATGTCTTTGTAAGCGTTGAAGAAAAGATCTTTTGTCTGCTCCTCAGGGAAGGTTATTTCAATTTTTTCATCGTCTGGCGTAAAGCCTATGCAATAAGACAAAGTCTTTGGTGAAAAAGTTTCAACAAGAGGGCCTTGCATGAATTTGAGGAGTTCATCAAGATATTCAAAACTGCTTTTGAATGAGATTTCATCAAGTTGCTTTTGAGTTGGTGATGTTGCGATTTCATCAAGCATATCTTCACGTGTTTGGATAGGCTTATGAAGTTCGACATGACATATGCGATCATAAGTTGTTTCAGCCAGATTGTTTTCCCCAAGTTGAGGCAAAACTTCGCTGATATAACTTGAAAAAATGTTGTTTGGTGACAAGATGATGATATCACTGCTTTTTAAGGTTTTGCGGTGTTTATATAATAGATACGCTGCCCTATGAAGCACAATAGAAGTCTTTCCTGAGCCAGCGACACCTTGCACGAGCACATTGTCATATTTTTCAGTTCTTACAATGGCGTTTTGTTCTTTTTGGATAGAAGAAACAATTTGACGCATCTTTGCAGAAGAGTGTTTTGACAAAATTTCTTGCAAGATATCGTCATTGATTGTGAGGTCGGTATCAAAATATGAAAGCAGTTGCCTATTTTCAATTTTGAATTGTCTTTTAAGGCTCATCTCGCCTTCAATGGTATTTTTTCCTGTGGCAAAACTTGCTTTGCCAAGAGGGTAGTCATAATACATTGATGAGATTGGTGCACGCCAGTCAACAACAAGAGTGGTTGCTCCGTCAAAGACATTGTTGAGTCCAATGTAAATTTTTTGAGTTGTCTTTTTGCCCTTTGGAGTGAAATCAATTCGTGCAAAATAAGGAGAACGGAGTTGAAGAGAAAGTCTCTTGTGTTCCAGTTCAAGATTTTGTGCGTTTTCTTCAAGCATGGCAATTTCGCTAAACTTTTGAGCAAGATCGCCTTCCTTGTCAACATAATAATAATTTTCGCCTAAAAACTTCTTTTCATTTTCAAATGAATGACGTGTGTCAGCAAGTCTTTTTTCAGTCATATCAATCTTTTTAAGGATTGCTTTCTCTGTCCTTTGCAAATAGTCAAGTTCATGTGGGTCGATGTTGTTTTTTTCCATAAGCCCTCCTTAAAAAAAACTTTTCGTGCTAAATTTTACTACAAAATGCAAAAAATTTCAATAGATTTAATAATAAAACTCCACAAAAAGTGGAGTTTTGATTATTTTTGTCAAATTTACTAATATTTTTGGAAGTTATTCTTCTTCATTTGAAGAAGTTTGACTTTGTTCTGATGCAACGCTTTCTTCAAAGAGTTTGTGCTCATCAGATATTTCTTGTTCGCTCTCATCAGAAGTTTGTTCTTCTTTTTGAGCAAGTGCAACGCCTACAATTTTTGCATCATCTCTCAGTTTCATAACGCGCACACCTTGGCTTACACGACTGAGACTGCTTATCTGTGCGATAGGAGTCCTGATAATGACACCATTGTCTGCAATAAGCATAATATCATCTTCTTCTACCGATTGTCTGAGTGCAACGAGTTTGCCTGTTTTTTCATTAAACACACCAGCCTTAACTCCCATGCCACCACGAGATTGCAAACGATATTCTTCAATATTTGAGCGTTTACCATAACCATTTTCACTTATTGTCACGATTTGTGTGTTTGGTTTGACAATTGTCATATCCACGATATAGTCATCTTTGCCAAGTTTCATGCTACGCACACCTTGACTTGTTCTGCCAACTTCACGCACATCTTTTTCTGAGAAGCGAATGGCCTTTCCTTCATGAGATGCCACAAGGATATCATCTTCACCACTTGAAACTTCAACGCCAATAAGTTCATCATTTTCAAGCAAATGAATTGCAATCTTTCCAACCTTGCGAATAAGTGCAAATTCAGAAAGAGGAGTTTTCTTGATAAGTCCATATTTTGTCGCCATGATAAGATTTCCAGTTGCGTCATCTTTTCTTGGAATGATAGTTGTTACCTTTTCCTCAGGGGACAGTTGAAGCAGGTTGATGATTGCTCGTCCTTTTGCCGTTCTTTGTGCCTCTGGGACTTCATAGGCCTTTATGCAATAAACTTTGCCAAGATTTGTGAAGAAGAGAAGGTCGTCATGAGTGCAGGTGATAAACATTGTCTTGACAAAATCTTCTTCCTTTGTCTTGTGAGCAGTCACGCCGACACCACCTCTGTTTTGCGCCTTATATTCACTTGTTGACATGCGTTTGATATATCCTTGGCTTGTCATAGAGATGACAACATCTTCTTTTTCGATAAGATCGGCAATGTCAATGCCACCAGTTTCAAGTGAAATTTCTGTTTTACGTTTGTCGCCATAAGTTTGTTTAATTGTTTCAAAGCCTTCACGCAAAATTTGAAGCACACGTTCAGGTTTTGCAATGATGTCTTTGTAATCAGCGATTTTTGCGTCAAGTTCACGGAGTTCTTCATTGAGTTTTTCAACTTCCAAACTTGTCAGTTTTGAAAGTTTCATTTCAAGAATGGCATTGGCTTGAATTTCATCAAGTTCAAAGTTTTGAGTCAGTTTCACAACAGCATCTGCTCTATCTTCGGCAGATTTTATGATGCGAATGACTTCATCAATATTTGCAAGTGCAATGACAAGACCTTTGACAATATGTTCTCTCTCTTCTGCTTTGGCAAGGTCAAACTTGGTTTTGCGGACAAGCACCTCTTTTTGATGTTCAAGATAATAATAGAGCATCTCTTTCAGATTGAGTATTCTTGGTTGGTTGTCAACAAGGGCAAGAAAGATTATGCCTGAGCCCTTTTGAAGTTGAGTATGCTTGTAAAGAGAATTGAGCACAACTTGTGCATTGAAATCTTTTTTGACGTCAACGACAACGCGCATACCTTGTCTGTCAGATTCTTCTTTGATGTCACTGATACCTTCAAGACGTTTGTTTTTGACCATATCTGCCATTTGCACAATAAATTGTGCCTTGTTGACTTGATATGGAAGTTCTGTGATAACAATTCTGCTCTTTCCGTTTGAAAGTTCTTCAATTTCAGCACGGCCTCTCACAACAATTCCGCCACGTCCAGTTTTGTAGGCGTGTTTGATAGCCGTTCTGCCCATGATAATTCCGCCTGTTGGGAAATCTGGTGCAGGGATGATTTTGATAAGGTCATCAATATCTATCTCAGGATTGTCAATCATGGCTTGAAGTCCATTCAAAACCTCAGTCAAGTTGTGAGGTGGGATGTTTGTTGCCATTCCGACAGCAATACCATCTGCGCCATTGATAAGCAGGTTTGGTATCTTTGCAGGAAGGACGACAGGTTGTTCTTCTGTGTTATCAAAGTTTGGATAGAAATCAACAGTTTCTTTATCGATATCTTCAAGCATAAGTCCTGCGATTTTTGAAAGACGGGCTTCTGTGTAACGCATAGCAGCAGGAGGGTCGCCATCGACAGAACCGAAGTTGCCTTGTCCGTCTATGAGTGGATAACGAATTGAGAAGTCTTGTGCAAGACGAACCATAGCGTCATAGACTGAACGGTCGCCGTGTGGGTGATACTTACCCATAACATCACCAACAATTCTGGCACATTTTTTTGTAGGTTTGTCATAGAAGTTGTTCATTTCGCCCATAGCATACAAGATTCTGCGGTGGACTGGTTTGAGTCCATCACGCACATCTGGTATAGCACGGGAAACATTGACAGCCATTGCATAAGATATGAACGACTTTTTGAGGTTGTCCACAGTGTCAACTTTTTCAATTTTTGTCTCTTGGAAGATTTCTTCCAAAGACTTTTTGCTTTCATGCTTTTCCATTTTGTTCTCCTATTCTCACACGTCAAGGTCTGTCACAAGAGTTGCGTTGTCTTCAATAAACTTACGTCTTAAATCAGGGTCTTCGCCCATGAGGTCATTGAACATCTTTTCAGCCTCAATGGCATCTTCCATTGTCAGTTGAATTAGAATGCGGTGTTCAGGGTTCATAGTGGTCTCCCAAAGTTGATCAGCGTCCATTTCACCCAGACCTTTATAACGCTGTTGAGCACAACCTTTTCTGCCATTTTCGGCATACCAAGCCTCCAACTCTTCGTCAGAGTAGAAATAATAAACATCTTTGTTTTTTGTCACCTTGTAAAGAGGTGGTTTTGCAGCATAAACGTGTCCATGTTCAATAAGTGGTCTCATAAAGCGGAAGAAGAATGTCAAAAGAAGGATTCGAATATGTGCACCATCGACATCGGCATCGGTCATGCAGATGATTTTGTCATAACGAAGTTTTTCTTCATTAAATTCACTTCCAATACCAGCACCAAATGCTGTGATCATTGATTTGATTTCTTGGTTTTCAAGCACTTTGTTAAGGCGTGCTTTTTCAACGTTCAAAATTTTTCCGCGAAGTGGCAAGATTGCTTGGAAACGTCTGTCACGACCAGTCTTTGCTGTTCCACCCGCAGAATCACCTTCGACAAGATAGATTTCACAAAATCTTCTGTCTTTTTCACTGCAATCGGCGAGTTTTCCAGGCAGTGTGGTGTTTTCAAGCACTCCTTTTCTTCTGGTAAGTTCCCTTGCATTTCTTGCTGCATCTCTTGCTCTTTGAGCAGTAATGCTTTTCATGATAAGGTTACGCGCTTCGCTAGGGTGATTTTCAAGATAGTCCCCAAACTCTTCTTGCATAGCCTTATATACAATGGTTCTCATCTCACTGTTGCCAAGTTTTGTTTTTGTTTGTCCTTCAAACTGAGGATTGCGCAGTTTGACAGAAATGACAGCAGTTATACCTTCACGGCAGTCTTCACCAGAGAGTTTTTCATTTTCTTTGATGATCTTGTTTGCAACTGCGTATTCATTGATGACTTTTGTAAGTCCATTTTTGAATCCGTCAAGGTGAGTTCCGCCTTCTTCTGTGTTGATGTTGTTTGCGTAGGCGTTTATAACCTCGCTGTAACCTTCATTGTATTGAAAGCAAACTTCAATTTCATTTTCAATTTCGCCTTTTGAGTTGCGGTTGAATTTGTTGAAATATACTGGCGCAGAAAGAATTGTTTCACGATTTTTGTTGAGGTAGTCAACAAATTCCACAATTCCGCCCTTAAATTCAAAGGTTTCTTTCTCTTCTTGACCTTTTCTTTTATCTTCAATGGAAATGACAAGGCCTTTGTTCAAAAATGCGATTTCTCTGAAACGATTTTTCATTGTGTCAAAGTTGAAGTTTGTTGTTTCAAAGATTTCTTCATCTGGCATAAAGGTTATGGTTGTCCCACGTTTTTCTGTGTTTGAAACTATGCGGAGGGGAGAAGTCACCTTTCCGCGAGAAAATTCAATTTCATAATGCTTTCCGTTTTGATAAACATCGGCACGCATATATTTTGAAAGAGCATTCACGCAAGAAACACCAACCCCATGCAAACCGCCTGAAATTTTGTAGCCTTCACCACCAAACTTTCCGCCGGCATGGAGTTTTGTCAAAACGACTTCAACTGCGCTCTTTCCTTCCTTTGCGATAATGCCAGTTGGGATACCACGTCCATTGTCAGAAACAGAGCAAGAGCCGTCTTCATTTATCACAACTTCAATGTGAGTGCAATATCCTGCCAGTGCCTCATCGATAGAGTTGTCCACAACTTCTGTTACAAGGTGATGCAGACCGTGCTCATCAGTTGAGCCGATATACATACCAGGTCTTTTTCTGACTGGTTCAAGCCCTTCAAGAACTTGAATGTCATTTGCATCATATTTGACTGACTTTCCTATTTCAAGTTCTTCACTTGTCTTTTCATTTTCCATTTCTAAACCTCTTATATATATAATACATATATATTATATATTATTATAAAGGAAAAAACAAGCGTTTTTTGAAAGAAACTTTTTGCGCGATAGATTTCCTTGCGGGTGCTTTTGCTGGCAAAATAAAGCCCTTCTAACGCAAAATTTGATATAATAACATTCAAGAAGTTGCAAAAAAATAAACTTTTTGATATATTTAAGGTGGAGTTATATATGAAAAAGAAGAAAAATGAAGAATATACCACGCCAAATGAAGGTAGTATGAGCGTCAAAGAACAAATTATTCAATTTTTGAAGTTTCTTGGCTTCTCAATCTCGGCGGGCGTGATTCAATTTGGTCTTACAACACTTTTAAGTGAAGTGATTGGACTTATATACTGGCCATCTTATCTTATTGGACTTTTGGCATCTATTATTTGGAACTTTACATTTAACCGAAAATTCACATTCCGTTCAGCAAGCAATGTGCCAGTTGCTATGGCACTTGTCCTTCTCTTCTACTGTGTGTTTACACCAATTTCAACCTTTGGAGGAGATGCACTTGTCGAAGATCTTGGATGGAATGGGATGTTGGTCACAGCGATCATGATGGTTCTCAATTTCTTGACAGAATACCTTTGGGACAAGTTTGTTGTCTTTCGCGATGTTTTGCCTTCACACTCACAAGAAAACAAAGCACTCATAGATGAGGAATATGAAACTTTGAGGGCAACGCAAGCTGAGGAAAAGCAAAAGAAGGCGGAGGCAAAAGCAAGCAAAAAACAAGAAAGACAAAACAGGAGAGCGGAGAGTTATTCAAATCCATATCACAAAGACCTTAAAGACTTTGAGAGCGAGAATAATGAGGTTGATAATGGAGAATTTAAGTATTCCGCTTTGGAATCTTTCAAACTGGATGACAAAACATTGCAAGAAAAACAAAAAAGGGTGGACAAAATGCCACGCCTTGGACAAATCAATTATGACTCAATGAGAGAAGAGTTTGAACTCTTGCAAGAGATAAGAAAAAGAAGAGGTGAGTGAAAATCTACTCACTTTTTTTACGTGTGTCCACAAATGAAAAGTTGATATTTTTCAAATTGACCCTATAAGTCTTGTTTTCAATTTCCAGTTCGCCTTTATAGAAAATTTTGGCATTCCTTTTTTCGTCCTTGCCTTTCTCTTGATATGAAATGTCATAAAAGTTGAACCCCAAAATGTTGAGAAGGGGATTGATATAATAAAGCCCATTGTTGATATATACGATGCCAATAAAAGTCAAAATCATAATATAAACAACAAAACCGCTTATCAAAGACAAATCAAGAGGGATTGCAAAAAACACAAAAAGAGAGAAATAGCCCAAAAAGTGCTGATCAGTGATATTGTGCTTTGAAAGGATTTCAATTTCTATTGATTGACCTCTGTTGAGTGGAACATTAAGCAAAAAGCCGAGCACGCCAAGACCAATCAAGAGAATATGCAGAACAAAATTGATTGTGTTGAGCACATTGAAAGTCAAGTTTTGATTTATAAGTTCGATAACAAGTTTAACAAAAACAAGTGCATACATTGGCACAAAAGCAGAAATATAAAGAAGAAAATTCTTAAAAAACCTCATACTTTATCTTGTGCGGAAAAGTATAAAATATCATTTTTGTATTGTTTTTCACTCTGTCAAGCAATTATAAATAAAAAGACTAGGAAGACCTAGCCTTTTTTTTGATAATACAAGAGAATAGCAAAACCCCTTTTCACCTCCTTTTATTGGTGTCAAAATTGGTGTCAAAAGGCAAATTAAAAAGTTTGAAAATCGCTACATCCCCTTATTTACAATGGTTGTGGGAGTTGGCTGATTCCACCTCCCGAACCGAGGTTATATCTTCGTTGCCACTTCGATATAACGCGAAGTAATAAAAAAAAGTTGGAACTATGCCAACTTTTACTTTTTTGGTTGCGGGAGTTTATCCTAAACCACTCCCGAACCAAGGTTATATCTTCGTTGCCACTTCGATATAACGCGAAGTAATAAAAAAAAGTTGGAACTATGCCAACTTTTACTTTTTTGGTTGCGGGAGTTTATCCTAAACCACTCCCGAACCAAGGTTATATCTTCGTTGCCACTTCGATATAACCCGAATAAAAAAAGCCCATTCAGGGCTAATTCTCTTGGTTGCGGGAGTTGGATTTGAACCAACGACCTTCGGGTTATGAGCCCGACGAGCTTCCGGACTGCTCTATCCCGCGACATCTCGTCATTTGTGACTTTTTTAGTATATGCTCATAACTTGCGTTTGTCAAGTGTTTTTGCGAAAAAAATTATTGCACAAATATGCTCGATGCAATGCAGATCAAAGATATTGCTAAAAAGACGTCTGAAAGTATTCTTCCAAGTTTGCTGTCTTTGTTTGAAAAAACGCTAACCACAATTCTTGCGCACAGGAAAACGGCACCTACAAGCAACAGAATTGAAGTGAAGGTGTATCTTGAAAGGAAAAGACATGCAAATGATTGGAATAGGAATATGAGAGAGCAGGTTACTGACAAAAATATGAAAAGATATTGCACAAAAGACTTATCTCTTTGAAGAATTGCAATCAAGAATGTCAATGCAATGCCAGCACATAAGCCAGTCAAAATACCCCATGGCACAAAAGAAAAGAGTGATATTCCTGCAAAAGAAAAGAGCAGGAGGGCAACCATTTGGATCAGGCGTGCTGTAAAAAATGTTGCTTTTGTTTGCTGTTGCGCATTTGTGCATTGAAGTGTTTGGCTTACGATAAGCAGTGCAAGTCCAATGCTGATCATAAGAGTGAGAGCACCATAACTTGATGCAAGGTTTGCACTCACAAGTGCGAGCAAAAGGGCGGAAACCACAAAAAAGGTTTTGGAAGCGACTGACTTCCAACCATTTGAATAATCTGTCAAACAGTGCATCACTCCCATTATCACAGAAAATGCGAGGAGACAACTAAAAACTGCAATAGCCATAGATATATTTTAACCTAAACTACAAAAATATCAAAACAAAATATCCTTTTTGACAAAAAAAAGATAGGCTTTGCCTATCAGTTTTTGTTTTCTTTTTTTGCGAGAAGGTCAAGTTGATATTGATGGCGCTTAAAAAAGTCCTCTCGCTCATAAAGTGTTTTGAGTTTTCGTGACTTTGACATAACATCAAAAATGCTTCCAAAGATATATTGCCAGTCAAAGCATTTTGATTTGTCAAGACCGAGATAATCTGCAACATTCTCCGTTCCGCTTGGCGCGATAGGGTGGAGAAGGGTGTTTGCCACAAATATCATTTGAGCGGTATTTGCAGAAAGTGTGGCAAGTTTGTCTTTTGAGGTCGCATTTGCAATCTCTTTAACCCAATATTTGTTGATATTTCGAATAAAAACATCGAGGGCATTGTAAACTTGATGGAATTTTTTGTCATACATAAACTTTTCAACATCAAGAATAACTTTTTTGCATGAAGCAAAAATATTTTCATCAAGATCGGCAAGAGGAAGCACTCCGTCAAAGTTGTTTTGTGTTGAATAGAAAAGTGTTCTCAAAATTCTGTTATAGACATTTGTCAAAAGATTGCCTTCCACCACCATTGGATCAATATCATCCTCTTTTGCATCAGGATTAAATGCCTTTGGGCAAAGAGAGACATTGTTGTTTGTCAAATTCATTGCCAAAAAGTGTATGCGGAATTGTTCTGGCGTGTAATACTTCAAAAATTCTTCTGCCATAGGTGGTTTAAGAGCACCTGACGAACTTGCTTTTTGGTTCATATACAAAATAGATTTGATTGGGCATATTTTTGTCAGTTGAAGATCTCCTTTTTTTGGATGCAAAGAAAAGTTTTTGCCTTGCATAGCCATAAATATTGCCTGTTGTGCAGGGCCGTAAAAGTAAAGATTGTCTTCGCCCAAAAATTGATATACTTGTGCATCTGGATCAGCCCAAAACTTTTTCCACTCATCCTTATCTTTTCCAATCTTTTCAAGATAGGTTTTTGTGAAAGAAATTGGTGCCCAAAGTGATTCTGGCCAAACATAGAAAGTTTGGTTTTTGACGCCTTGAATTTCTGGACAAGGCACGCCCCAGTCGATATCTCCTGTCAAACGGAAAGGGGTGAGTGTTTTGCCGGTGCGATAGCGTATGTCATTCTTTGCCAGCACCTCACAAGCCTTTTCACGAAGTTCAAGTTTGTCAAAAACAATTGTCATGCTTGGTGCTTTTTCATTGCGTTCAAGTTCGACAAATGGTGGGAGAGAGGCTCTTATCTTTTCAAATTTATCAAAAAATTCGCGTTTGATGTATATTTCCGGCTTTTTGAAAAATTCTCTTATTTCCTTCACCATGAATTGTGGTGTGTCGCTGTTTCTTGCGATAGAGTCTATCCATTCTGTCAAAAGTTCATGACACTGTTCAAGATTGAAATACAAGTTTTCAATTTTGACAAGTTCTGGCTTTTCGCCACTGAGAGAACTTATTGGATCAATCAAATCTTGTGGAAGATATTGATGTCCAAGATCGCACTCATCTGCATAGCCTTTTTCGCTTTGGCAACCCTCTATTGGGCATTTGCCAACAACCTGTCTACCATTGAGCAAACATTTGTGTTTTTTGTCATAGAATTGCCATGAAGAGTGAACAGAAACCATACCAGCCTTGTCAAGAGTTGTGACAAATTCTCGGCTTTCTTCTTCATGAATTTCTTTTGATCTGCCGATGGCCGAACCGCCATAAAGGTCATGCACGATTTCAAAACGTTTGAAAATTTCTTCCTGTTTGTCATGGTTGCGTGTGACAAAGTCGGTCAATGTTTTGTCGTCAATTTTTCCTTCTTCTTTAAGTTTGCGGAATGATTCTATGGCAGGTGAGCCATAACAGTCTGTTCCAGAAACGAAAATAACGTTATCTTTTCCAATGCGGTCACGCAAGAACCTTGCAAAAACGTCAGCACGAAGCATCATGCCCACATGGCCGAAATGCAAAAGTTTGTTGCCATAAGGCATACCACCAGTGACGACCGCACGTTTTGGAAAAACAGGTCTTGGTCTAACAAAATTTTCCATATTTCACCTAAAATCCTTTTTAAGAAATTGTAACTTATTTTTTATTCTTGTCAAAGCATTATCAATACTTTTTTTGCTTTCACCCAAATTTGAAGCGATTTCATTGTAAGAATATCCTTGCAAATATTGTCCAAGCACTTGTCTTTCTCTTGGTGACAAGACTTCATTGACAAGAGAGAGCAGTTCCTCTTGATTTTCCCTTTCAATCACTTGGCTGTCAGGAGATGGCATTTGTGATGGGAGGATAATGTCAGCACTGCTGTCATTTTCATCATCAAAATCACTTTGTTCGCCAATTGAAAGAGCGGAAGAGAGCACTTTGTTTTTTTCTGCGTTCGCAATTTTGACAGCCGTTTGAATTTGGTGCTTTATGCAAATGGTTGCAAATGTCTTGAACGATGCCTTTTTGCCATCAGTAAAGTTTTGAATGGCTTTATACAGCCCGATCATTCCTTCTTGAATGAGATCTTCCACGTCACCGCCTGCAAGAAAATATGTTCTTGAAAGTTTGTTCACCAAACTCTTGTATCTTGCAAAGAGTTCTGCCATAGCCTCATCATCACCTTGTTTTGCCAGCAAAACAAGAGTTTCATCTGTTTTTTCGCTCATAACATCTCCTTTCACTTGCTTTTTTGTCTTAGGACTTCAAAAATAACGATTCCGCAAGCAACGCTGGCGTTGAGTGAGTTTACATTGCCTTTAAGTGGAAGGGTGAGAATGCCGTCACACATATTTTTTATGGTTGGTTTTATCCCTTTTCCCTCAGAGCCGATCACAACAGCAATAGGTTTGTTGAGGTTTTCTTTGTAAATATCCTTTCCGCCAACCTCTGCACAGTAAACCCATATTCCACGATCTTGCATACTTTTGATTGAGTCTTTGAGGTTTGTCACCCTTGCAATTTTCATATTGAGTGCAGCCCCTGTGCTTGTGCGGATAACAGTTTCATTGACAGTGCAGGCACGATTTTTTGGTATGATAATTCCGTGCACGCCAGCACATTCACAAGAGCGGATAATTGCACCAAAGTTGTGCGGATCTTCTATGCCGTCAAGCAGAACGATAAAAGCATCCTCTCCTCTTTTTTCTGCCTCAGCAAAGATATCTTCCTCAGTTGAATAAGCAAAGTCAACACACTGGGCAATAAAGCCTTGATGATGAGCAGTTGCCGACTTTTTGTCTAGCACATTTTTTGGCAGATATTCAATTTTTATTCTGCTTTTGGTCAAAAGAAAAAGGAGGGGATCTTTGCGGTCACGCAAATTTTTGTCCACCATAACTTTGTTGATTGTCAAGTTTGCATCGAGTGCTTCTTTTACTGCATTGCGTCCTTCTATTTGCATAGTTATTCTTCCTTTTGTTCTACTGAAAGTGAGAGAAATTTGCTTAGTCTATCTTTTTGCTCTAACAGATATAAATATCCAATCAGTGCCTCAAATGCTGTTGCGTGGATATAATCACTTGTGCTTGCATTTTTTGCTTGGTGCTTTGGTTTTGCATTCCTTGCCCTTCGCACAATTTCTTTTTCATCATCTGTGAGAAGGGGCAACAATTTTTCAAGAGCCTTGGATTGTGAAGATGCTCTGCAAAATTTTGATGCGTCTGAGTGATAATTTGTCATTTTGCCATTCTCAGTTGACAAAACATATTCACGCACAAACAGCGTGTGAACACTGTCACCAATAAAAGCGATTGGCAACATATTTGTTTGAATGAGTTTTTGCAAAAGTTTTTTCTTTTCCATTATACATTAAACCTAAAAAGCATAACATCGCCATCTTGAACGACATAATCTTTGCCTTCAATGCGGACTTTTCCTTTTTCTTTTGCTTTGACAAAGTTGCCACATTCAATAAGATCGTTGTAAGAGACGACTTCCGCCTTAATAAATCCCTTTTCAAAATCGCTGTGAATCTTTCCTGCCGCGCCAGGTGCTTTTGTGCCTTTTTTGATCGTCCAAGCACGCACTTCTTTTTCGCCGGCAGTAAGAAAACTCATAAGTCCCAGAAGGTCATAACTTGCACTAACAAGTTTTTCAAGACCACTTTCCTTTATTCCAAGTTCTTCCTTGAAAAGCGGACGCTCATCAGGGGAGAGGGAAATGAGTTCTTCTTCAATTTTGGCACAAAGGGTGATGACTTTTGCATTTTCTTTTTGAGCATACTCTTTGACTTTCTTCACATAGCCATTATCTTCTTTTCCAAGGTCATCTTCGCCGATGTTTGCAACATAGATAAGTGGCTTTGCAGTAAGCAGTTGAAGATTTTTAAGAATCTTTTCTTCATCTTCATCATAAGAAAGGTTTCTTGCCATTTGGTTGTTTTCAAGGGCAGATTTGATCTTTTGCATAAGATTGACAGAAGCGATCAGTCCTTTGTCGCCAGTTTTGACAAGTTTTGCATCTTTTTCAAGTTTTTTGCTCACCTGTTCAAGGTCTGCAAGGGCAAGTTCAAGATTGATCACTTCAATATCACGAATTGGATCAACTGATCCACTGACGTGAATTATGTTTGGATCATCAAAACACCTTACCACATGCACAATGGCATCAACCTCGCGAATATGACTTAAAAACTTGTTTCCAAGTCCTTCGCCATGACTTGCGCCTGCCACAAGTCCTGCGATGTCAACAAACTCGATTGAGGCTGGCACTATTTTTTGTGTGTGATAAAGTTCACCCAAGACGTCAAGTCTTGGGTCTGGGACATCAACGATGCCTACATTTGGTTCAATTGTGCAAAAAGGGTAGTTTGCACTCTCTGCACCTGCCTCTGTGATAGCGTTGAAGAGAGTGCTTTTCCCTACGTTTGGAAGTCCAACAACTCCGATTTTCATAAATTTCTAGTCCTTTTTATCTGTAATATTTGTTTGCATGGAGGTGTAATAGTTTTTTTAATTAAACATTGCTCCAATTTCTTTCAAGAAAACTCTGCTATGAGGCCATTTCTTCCGAACTTTCAGAAGCATGACCAGTCCCTGCTTCTCTCTCTGCGGCGGCATGGCGCTCGCTTTCTGCCGCAGCAGCAGCCGACTCTCTTGCCTCTGCGTTTGAGATTTCATTATTAAGAGTTTCCTTTGCCGTTTTTGCTTTTTGTTTGTCAATTTTTCTTTGTTTCTTTTTCTTTTTGATCTTTCTATTTTTTCTTGCTTTTTTCAGTTTTTTCTTGACAGCCTTTTGAAGTTTTGCACCTTTCTTTTCTGCCATGGCTGAACACTTGCCAAGTATTTCGTCAATATTACTTTCAGTTATGACAACATTTTTGAGTGCCTTCCAAATGCCAGAATCTGCTATATCATTCTCATGTTCTGCCATCCAAGCCTTAAACTCAGACAGTTTTGATGCAGAATCAAGATCTTTGATATCTTGTGAAAGTGCAAGGAAGTCGCTGTATGCCTGTTTCTGTTTGGCTTGATCCACCTTTGCATAAAAGAGAGAATCTTCTTTTTTCTGTTGTCTCTTTTGTGCTCGTGTTAGTTTTGGATGCTTTACAGAATCTTTGATAATTTCATTTATTTTTTCATTTCTCGCCGTTTCATCTGCTTCCTTTTCTGCATTTTTCAATTTTTTGGCAATTTTGCGATCGCTACGTTTTAGGGCAGAGATAAGATGATTTTTTATTGTGTCTGTCTGGTAAATGCCATTGCTGGTTAGCAGTGTCACCTTGTTGCTATCCATAAGAGCGAGCGCTTGATCAAGGACGCTGTCAACATTTTCAAGGTCTGCGCCTTCAAGATGTTTTACAAATGCATCAACAAATGGTGCAAGTGACTTGTTTGATGAAATTGTGTTTATCAAAGAGATAACATTTTCTTTTCTTTTTGCTACTGCATTATCATAAGATTCAACCTCATTTGACAACCTTTGCAGTTCATCTTGAAGTTTTTTATCATCTGACATTATGGCTTTTGCTGCATCACTTCCATGTCTTAAAGTCAACATTTTGGTAAGATTAGCATCAGCAGTTGCCAGAGCGACACCATTTGCATTCATGAGCAAAGTTTGATTTGCAAGAGAACTTATTGTTCCATTTGCGCAAAGTTCGCACAGAACATTGAATCTATTTGTCAAAGAAGGAGTAAAATTGATAGCAGTTTTTTTACCTTTTACTAGTTCATTATTGAGATCACAAGTTGCAAGATATCTATAAGCGATAGGTTGAATTTGAGAAATAAGTCGTTTTCTTTCTTTTTCAAAGTTTGGATTTTTTGCTGATTTATATTTAGTTTTCAAATATTTTCTAACAATTGTATCAATTTTGTCATCAGCGACGTCTTTTGCTTTAGAGGAACTTGTTTCTTTCAGACTTGTTTGCTTTTCAGAAACTCTTTTATCGACCTTTGATTTGATTTCAGTATTTTTTTCATGTAGATTTTTTAATAGTTGTATTTCTTTTGGCAACTCTACATCATTCAAAGCCTTGATAATTTTATTCGTTGACATTTTTTGGCAGTCATCAAGTGACAAACCTTTTGTTTTTGCAAGATAACTTGCCATTTGACCATGGACAAAATTGTCAACTTGAACAGAAGATGTTGATTTCAAATCGATCTCGCTGAAAATGTAAGAAGGGGAGCGTGGCATATCAGTCCAAGCCTTGCCAGATGAGTATTTTTCTCTTGCAAGTGCAATGTCAGAATTGAAAGATGTTTGAGCAAGCAGTTCCTCTCTTTCTATTATCAAATTGGCGATTTCTTTTTGTGTGTCATCTTCAAATGACGTAAGAGAGGTGATAAAATCTTTGACATGTTTTTGATCTTCTTCTGACAATGCTGAGAGCGAAGCGAGAGTTGGCATAGATTTTATCTTCTCATCAAGAAGATCCCTTTGTTGGGCGAGATTTGATTTTGCAATAGCGTTATTCAAGATCCTCTTGTTTTCCTGCATTCTAGTTTCGCTTATTGTTGTAGGAACACTGCGCCAAATGTCACGGAATTTGTTTTCAAGTTTGACCAAACTTTCATATAGTTCTGTAAAACCACTATACACTTTCAAACTTCTGCTTGCTTTTTTGAAACCTTTGTTTTCCAAAGAAACATCAACTTCCAATTTTTCTTGTGCTTTCAAAAGAAGTTGTGAAATGTGACCTCTCTCTTGTTCAGGGAAAGATGAAACAAATGCAGAAAAGTCAAGACTGTCCATATCCGACTCACAAACAAATCTTTCCATAATATCGCTTGCATATCTTTCAACAAGTTTTTCTCTTTGCGCAGGGGTGAGTTTTGGATTTGCTATCGCTGTGCCAAGCATTCTCTTGTCACCATAGACAAGAATGTTGTGTTGTCTGTTTTCAAGAGTTTTTCTCTCTGTTATATTGTCTCTTTGTGCTTTGTTGTATTTTGAAAATGCTTGAACGACATTTTTATCAAGGATTGGTTTGTTTGTTTTATCAAAGAATTTCCCTTTGATGGCATCAAAAATTTCTTTATCTTCGCCTTTGTATATATGTGTTTTAATGAATGATTCAATATCCTTTTCTTCCAGATGTGATGATGTTGATTTATCAATTAAACGTTGGTATTCATTTATTAGATCTGAGCGTTTTTGGATATTTTCTTCACTAATAAAGGAGTTCCAGTCAGGCGGAATAACAAAATCTTGTGCATTTTCTTGTGTAACGCCAAATTCTTGTCCATAAAGAAGTGGCTTCTCTTCTCCCCACATTGCATCAAACCCTGCAACGAGACCTTGAGCCTGTTCGAGATTTTGGTCAAGGGCTTTATCATTTTCCCAAAAAGCCTCTTGTTGATTTTCATATTCACGTTCTTGTTCGTTGAGCGGATCAATATATTTTGTTTTGATTGAGTGGAGTGGATCGTTGAGATAGTCAAGCATCATGATATAGCCTTGTCCACCAAGGAAGGCAACCGCTCCAATGCTTGCAATCACTGCACCAGCGATTGGTCCCAAAAGAACAGAGCACATCATAAGGGCAATTGCAAGAATAGTCACAATATGTCCAGGCATTGGACCATATTTTTTCTGCTCTGTCACTTTTTTGAGCGGTGTTTTTGTAGGTCCAGGTGGAGGGGGTGGAGGAGGTGGTTCAATGCCCCCAGTTTCTTCCTGCGTGGCAGAGAGTTTGTTACGTTTTTCGTTGAGGTTGATATATAAGGTGTTTCTTTTATCTTTAAGTGTTGGATGAACGGTCAGCCCTTCTGCCAATTTGTATCCAGGTGTACTTGTGTCGTTACGGCAGGTGATAGGTTGTCCGTATTCTTTTTCAGTTTGTTTTTTGCCACTTTGAATAAAGTTTACAAGTTCGTTGAGTGCATTCTTTTTAGCAACATCGTCTTCACCTTTACTTTCTGCAAAGTCTGATAGATCACCACCTGTGTTTAATGCATACTCATAACTGTTTTGTCTGTTTGTGGTGGCATTGAAATAAAGGTTCAATTCACCATTTTTTCCTATGGTTTGAAAGAAGTATTGATCTACAGCGAACCACTTTCCATCACTATAAAAACAAATTCCATTGTCCGGCATTTTTGCCAAGATTAAAGGATTGACTGCATTTTGTTTATTCTCAGCAGTAGGAGGAGTATAGACAAAATATGACACGCCTTTGTTGTTGGGATTTGGATCTTCAATCAGTGTTGTCATCGCCTTGGCTGGATCATGGTTGATGCCTTTTGCTTTGCAGTATGCCAGAGCTATATAGTATGGAGGGAGTTGTGCTCTTGTTTTTTCAATATCAGTGTTTTTTGCTGGGCTAGGCATAGAAAGAAGCTGATCATTTTGATCACAAAGTCTTTCAATGCACTCGGTAGAAACTGAGGCATCAAGTGGAATAACTTCACCTTTTTCGTCGACAGAGTTGTATGTGAACACTTGACGGCTGTCACCTTCACCCATTTCAAGTTTTGCACCACCAGCATGGACAAAAAGGGTGTATTCCTGCCCATCACTACTTTTAATGGTCATTTTTGTCTCATCTTTTGAAAAATCAATAGAGATTGGATTGTCTTTTCCAGTTTTTGTTACTTCCAGCATGCAAGTGTTACCGATCTTAAAAGTAGGGGGAATTTTCCCGTCACGAGTTGTGAAAAGACTTGCATCAAATGATACATAAGTTTTTCCGTCTGCCGCTTGTGCAACTTGCAATTTTGTGGTTGAGCCTACGCTAAAAGAGACAAGTGATTTTTGGTTGGCATCAACTACTGTCTTTTGTTTAAGGCCAGTGTGCTTTTGTCCCTTAACATCAGTGATTGTTGTGTTTCGTTCAACAGTGATAGGCCCCGAGGTTTTTAATACGTCTGCCATGTTTTCCTCCATGATTATAGTTAATTTATAATAACATTTAATAACAATAAAGTCAACAAAATATAGAAAGTGAGGGGGTGAGGAGAAAGATTTCTTTTATAATTTTTTCACCGCTTTGTAATGAGAAATTTTGTTTTTTTTGTTGTCTGTGAGGAAAAATCTTTTCAAAATGGCAATAAAGTCAAAAAGTATTTGAAAAATACAAACTTTTTTGCTAAAATATTGAAAAGTGAAACAATAGGAGTGAAAATGGGACTTTTTGGAAATGAAAACAAATCACAAATAAAAAAATTGAAAAAGATTGCCGACAAGGTTATAGCGCTTGAAGACAAGTATGCTTCTTTTTCAAATGAACAACTTCGTGCCTGCACGGATGAGTTCCGCAATAGATACAAAACAGGGCAAAGCCTTAATGATCTTTTGCCAGAGGCTTATGCTGTTGTTAGGGAAGCGGCGACAAGAGTTTTGAACATGAGGCATTATTATGTGCAAATTCTTGGTGGAATTGCTCTTCATCAAGGACGTATTGCTGAAATGGGCACAGGTGAAGGTAAAACTTTGGTTGAAACACTTCCTGCCTATCTTAATGCCATATCTGGCAATGGGGTGCATATTGTCACTGTCAACGAATATCTTGCAAAACGTGACGCCGAGTGGATGGGAAAAGTTTACAAATTTTTGGGGATGAGTGTTGGCGTTATTCTCAATGGACAAAATGAAAAGCAAAAGAAAATGGCTTACAACGCTGACATAACTTATTGCACAAACAACGAACTTGGATTTGACTATCTGCGTGACAACATGGCGACAAACAGGAATCAACGTGTGCAACGTGGTCAAAACTTTGCTATTGTCGATGAGGTGGACTCTATATTGATTGATGAGGCAAGGACACCACTTATCATATCTGGAATGGGCTCAAAATCAAGTGAAGGATATGTGAATGCACAAAGGTTTGTCAAAACTCTTAAAAAAGACCAGGATGTTGAAATCGATGAAAAGACAAAACAACTCAACTTGACTGAAAGTGGAATTGAAAAGGCTGAAAGATTTTTTAAGATCAACAGTTTGTCTGATGTTGAGAATATTGAACTTAATCACTATATCAACAACGCACTTCGTGCAAATTACATCATGTTCCGTGATGAAAACTATATCGTCAAAGATGGCGAGGTAATCATTGTTGATGAGTTTACCGGACGTTTGATGCCAGGACGTAGATTCAATGCTGGGCTTCACCAAGCAATAGAGGCAAAGGAAGGAGTTGCAATCAAGGATGAAAATCAAACGCTTGCGACAATAACTTTCCAAAATTATTTCCGCCTTTACAAGAAACTCTCTGGTATGACAGGAACTGCCAAGACAGAAGAAGGTGAATTCCGCACAATTTACAATCTGGACGTTGTGTCAATCCCTGCAAACCTTCCAAAGAAGAGAATTGACGAGCCAGACATTGTTTATGTGACCGAACAAGGAAAGATCAAGGCGATTGTTGAAGAGATCAAAGAATGTGCAAAGAAAGGTCAACCAGTGCTTGTCGGCACAATCACTATCGACAAATCAGAACTTTTGTCAAAGGCACTCAAAGAGGCAAAGATCAAACACGTTGTTTTGAACGCCAAAAATCATGAACAAGAAAGTGAAATTGTTGCACAGGCTGGACGTAAAGGTGCGGTGACAATCGCAACCAATATGGCAGGTCGTGGAACAGATATTTTGCTGGGCGGAAACCCAGAATTTATGGCAACAAAACGAATGAGAGGTGAAAACTTCACCGAAGAAGAAATCTCATATGCCACAGCCTTTAACACAGTTGATGATGAAAAGTTAAACAAGGCAAGAGAAAGATACAACGAACTTTACAAAGACTATAAAGTTGTCACAGATCAAGAAAAAGAAGAAGTTAAAGCACTTGGTGGACTTCATATTGTCGGCACTGAAAGACATGAGTCACGCCGAATTGACAACCAACTTCGTGGTCGTGCTGGACGTCAAGGAGACCCTGGCTCATCAGTGTTCTTCTTATCACTAGAAGATGACCTTATCAGACGCTTTGGTGGGGATAGATTGAAAAGGCTTGCAATCTTTTTCAGACTTGATGACACAACACCAATTCAACTGAAAATGCTTTCAAAGCAGATTGAAAACGCACAAAAGAAGATAGAACTTCAAAACTTTGCACAAAGAAAAATGGTTATCCGTTTTGACGATGTGCTCAACAAACAACGTGAGATCATTTATGGTGAACGTAACCGCGTTCTTGATGGACTTCCAGTGCATGAGCATATCATGAAAATGGTTCCAGAAATTGTCAACAAGGTGATAAGAGAATGTCTGACAGATGAAAAACCATATTATGAATGGGATTTGTCAAAAATCAATATTGACCTTGAAAAAGGACTTATTGAAAAGGGCAGAAACCTCATTGATGAAAAGTTTGTGGAAGAGTGTGACGTTGATGATGTGGTTGACAAAGTGCTGAGCAATGTTGAAAAACGCATGGAAGAGCAAAGTAAGACTATAACAGACGCTGGATACAAGTTTGAAGACCTTGAAAGATCGGTGCTTTTGCGTGTTGTTGATATGAACTGGATGAATCATATCGAAGATATGCAGATTATGAAAAATGAAATATTTGCTCGTGGTTTTGGCAATCAAGATCCTGTGCTGGCTTACAAAAAAGATGGATTTGAAATGTTTGACAAGATGATTGACAAAATCAAGGAAATGACAGTTTATATTCTTCTCAATGTCAAAATTCAAGCTCCACAATCACAAATGAGCGAGCCTGTCCGTCAACAGTCATACAATGTTGTTGTCACTGGCAAAGAGTTGACGCCAGAAGAGAGAGCAAAACAACGAAGAGAAAACAAACCATTTGTGCAAAAAACGGTGGTAAACACTGAGAAAAAAGTTGGGCGAAATGATCCTTGTCCATGCGGAAGTGGTTTGAAGTATAAAAACTGCTGTGGGAAAGATAAATAAAAATAATCAATAATTAACATAAAAATTGTGAAAAAAGTCGTGTTTTTGCTTTGAAAACACGATTTTTTATGTTAAAATGAGACTATATTAGGCATAGGAGAAGTTATGCAAGGTTACATCTATCCGGCAATTTTTTATAAAGATAACGATGATGGTGTTTATAGAGTTTACTTTCCTGACATCGAACTTGCCACAGAAGGCAAGGTCATGGAAGAGGCTTTTCTTTGGGCAAAAGAATTTTTGAAAGCATATTTTGTCCAAGTTCAAAAATATGGCTTTGAATACAACGAGCCAAGCGAGTATGAAGTTGTGCGTGCCAAGACGCCAAATGAAAGCACTGTGATGCTTATTGATGCCGTGGTAACAAAGAAAGATTTGAAAAAATGACAATTTTTTTGAAAAAAGCACTCTTAAATTGTTGACAAGATAAGACGGCTGTGATAGAATGAGACTAACACTTCCACATGGGGTGTTAGTTTTTTGTTAGGAGAAGAAAATTATGGCAGCACCAAAACGCAAAAACATAACTCTTGCTTGCACAGAATGTCAAGAACGCAATTATGCTTCAAGCAAGAATTCAACAGCAAATCCTGAGAGAATGGAAATCAAAAAATTCTGTCCTCGTTGCGGAAAGAGAACTGTTCACAAAGAAACAAAATAATTTATCGGGGGAAATATGTCAAAGAAAAACAAGGCTAAAAAAAAGCAAGAAGTTACTGCTTTTGAAGAACCTGCAAAAGAGATCCCTGTTGCAACAGAAGAGGTGAAAACTTCTTCAAAAGTTGAAGAAAAAGCAAAAAACAAAGACAACAAAGACAAGAAAGTTGACAAAAAGGGTAAAAAGGAAAAAGTTAAAGAAAAGGGCAAACTTGCAAGAAAGGCAAGAGAAACCACCTCTGAACTGAAAAAAGTCACATGGCCAACATTCAAGGATGTTGTGAAAAGGACAGGCGTGGTTTTGGCAGTTGTTGTGATTTTTGCCGTTATCCTTTTTGGCATAGATTCCTTGTTTGGGTTTTTGTTTGGATTATTAACTGGAAATGGACAGTGAGGGTAAAAGTATGGATGAAAAAAAAGTAGAAAACGCACCAGAAAAGGACATCATTGCAAAGGAAAATATCAACACAGGAACAAGTGGCTTGGAAGCAAAATGGTATGCTTTGCACACTTTTTCAGGATATGAAAATGTTGCAAAAGAAAACCTTGAAACAGTTGTTGACAAGTTCAACTATCACGATCGTATATTTGATATAGTTATTCCTATGGAAGATGTTGTGGAAGAGAAAAATGGCAAGAAAAAACTTGTTCAAAGAAAAGCATTTCCATGCTATATCTTGGTGAAAATGAAATATGCTGATGATCTTTGGCACAATATCATAAACACTCGTGGAATCACCGGTTTTGTTGGACCAAACGCAAGACCTTTGGCACTTTCTGATGAAGAGGTTATGAGACTTAGACTTGAAAAAATCAAAGTTGAAGTTGATCTCAATGTTGGTGACACAATTGAAGTGGTTGATGGACCTCTCAACGGCATGATTGGAAAAGTTGTTGCATTGAATCCAGAGACGAACGTTGTCAGTGCAACTGTTGAAATGTTTGGAAGAGAAACACAAGTTGACCTTGGCTATGCCCAAGTTCGCAAAGTGAACAATTAAAACAAAACGCCTCTTAAAAGGCGTTTTTTTATGCAATTGTTGCTTAAAAATAAAAATTGTTTGCCATTTTTTTTCTGTTATTGTAATATTTAATTTATGAGAAGTATTGCGGAAATAAAACAAGATGAAAAGGTGCAGAGAGCTGTTTTAATCACTCTTAAACTTTTGAAAAAAGTTATGGTGGTTTTTTCTTCCATTTTTCTGAATGTTTATATATTTCAAGCACTAGACAATGATTTTTCAATGTATTTAATTGGACTGATCAGTGCTATTGTGTTTAATCAAATTTTTTCACTAGTCATATTTTCAGTATTATCACAAAAAAATGCTATGTTGATTTATAGGGCGAGTTTTGTCTTCGATATATTCTTGATTATACTTGTGATTTTTATCAAATCACCAACATTGCCAATAATTTTAATGTTTTATGCTTTACAGGAATTGTCAAACAATTGCTTTTATGGTCCACACGAAATTGGCGAGATGAAAGCAACAGGTCATAAAAATAGTAGCAAATATTTGGTTATTAGCACGATATTTACATCTATTGTGGGGATTGTTAGTCCATTTTTAAGTGGTCTTATAATTGACAAAATGTCTTACACAATTTTGTTTATCATTGTAGGATTTATTGCATTGGTAATGTTTGTGGTTTCAATTTTTATGAAAGATTTTGATATTATCAGCAGAAAATTGCAATTAAAGCAATTTTGTCAAAAAGCATTCAAAAAACCACACATCAAATCTTTTTATTTATCATTTACCTTTTTCAGGTTTTCAATAGGAGGAACTGTTTATTCAATTTTGCCAGTTGTGCTTTTTATGAAGACAAATTCTGAGTTTTCACTTGGCACATATTCTTCAATTTTTGCGTTATTGACAATATTGTCGCTGACGATTTTTATGTTTATAAAACGAAAGGATATTGTCACAATCGTGGCAGTGGTTTTTATGTGTGTGGCAAGCATAGTTCTCGCTTTTGTTAGCACTTTTGCGATGTTTGTTGTTTTTAATGCCATTTACTATTCGTTTGGTAAAATATATGAAAATGAGGTGTTTTCAACTCGACTTAATGTTATCAAAACAAAAGAACTAGAAAATTATAAAAAAGAACATCATCTCGTATATGACATTTTTGCAAATATCGGCTATATGTTAGGTTTTTTGCTTATTTTCTTGCTTTACAGTGTTATTCCATCGGCAGATGCGTTGACAATAATAATCGGTGGACTGGGTCTATTTATGATCATTTCTCTCGTTCTTCTCATAAGGGCTCAAAATCTTTATGCAAAAGAAGTTGCACAGGAGGAATTGGCTGAAAGTTTGCCGGCAGAAGATAAACAGTGATTTTTATAGCCATAATGCGTCTTTCTTTTGATATTACCCTCTTGACAAACGTCAATTTTGTGATACAATATGCTCATGGAGGAAAATATGGAAGATAGAAAATTTAATGTATTAATGGATAAAAATGGCTATCCAGATATTAACTACAATTTTATATTTCATTTGGCAAAATTGGATGATGAAATTGCTTGTGGGAGCGAGCAGTTACCAAAGTTTTTTAGTTGGCTTACAGCTGACAAGAAGGGTATGTTTGCAGCATATACTATTTCTTACGTTGCAAAAACATTTGCAGGTGCAGAAGACGTTTTTAGAATCGAATGTGATTATTCAGATGTAAAAGAAGGAATGAAGGAAGGGGAGGCAATTCTTCTTGGTAAAGATAAAGTTTATGACAGACCTGTTATTATTCACGTGAAAGGAAATGAGGTATGTGGCAATTGGGAAAAATATGATGGAAAATCTTTGCCAGTAAGTTATGACCAACTTGTTAAGTTTGCCGAGGAAGAAGAAATCCCAACAATGCATAAATTGCAAGAAGAGCGTAGGGCACAGCGAAAAGTAAACGAAGGAGACATTGCTGCGCGCGTTTATAAAACCAGACGATTGAAAGAAAAAGAAATAAATGAAGGATATCCTTTTTATAGAAATCTTGGCAAACAAGTTCAAGAGGGTGGTGAAGGCAATAAAGGAAATACAAGCGATCAAGGTATGCAATAAGGGGGAAAGATGGATTGTAACGTAAAGAGTTTGATCGACCTCCAAGTAGATTTGCTTTTTAGAGAAGAAAAACGTATTTTTGTTGTCAAAGATGAAAATGATGAAGTTGTGTCAACTTTTGCAGATTTTGTTGAGGCAAACAAATATGTTTGCGATTTTGGCGGATCACTTTATAGTGCAGATTATGTTCGTGCTTTTGAAGATAAAATAGACCTTATCTATTTGAGAAGAATTGCAAAAGACAATGATTCTCTTGAAATCATTGCACGCGATCGTGATTGCAACCAATATTATTTGGATGTGCTCAAATACTTAAATAATGATAAAAATCCTTGGAATAAGACGATTTATCCAGACTATTATTTTATACAAACAGGCTTTTTTGCACAAGGAACGAAATTTGAAATTGGTATAGATGAAAGCATGGATCGCCTTGGTCCAAAAGATCCTTGTTATCTTTGGAAAATAGCAACAGAAAGAGGGGAAGAATAATTTGTCAATTTTTTCAAAAACACTTGACAAATTGTATAGAAAAAAATATAATAAAGACGTTGAAACTAAGGTTTTGACGTTTTTTATTGTGGTATATCGCATTTTATGCTTTATATATTTGAAGGGAAACCCTTCATCTTAATTGTGGGAGATGGGAACTGCAACCCGTCATAATCACCACTTAAAAGGGAGGAAAAAATGGCAGAGAAAAAAGTTGCTGCAATGGTTAAACTCCAATTGCCAGCAGGTAAAGCCACACCTGGACCACCAGTAGGTTCTTCACTTGGACCTCACGGTATCAACATCGCTGGTTTTACCAAAGAATTCAATGAGAAGACTGCTTCTCAGGCAGGGCTTATTATCCCTGTTGTGATCACTATCTATGCAGATAGATCATTCACATTTGTGCTCAAAACTCCACCAGCAGCCGTGCTTATCAAAAAAGCAATCGGTCTTGAAAAGGGTTCAGCAGCACCAAACAAAACAAAAGTCGGAAAAATCACAAGAGAACAAATCAAACAAATTGCGCAGACAAAGATGCCAGATCTCAACTGCACATCAATCGAATCTGCAATGAAGATGATTGAAGGCGCCGCAAGAAGCATGGGCGTCACTGTGGTAGATTAAGGAGGGCGCTGATGAAACTCACAAAGAAACAAAAACAAGAAGTCTCAATGCTCACACCTGGCGCAAGCGATCTTTCTACTGCTGTTGACAAACTCTTGTCTCTTCCAAAAGCAAAATTTGATGAGACAGTTGAACTCCATGTTAAACTTGGCGTAGATGGAAGAAACGCTGATCAACAAGTTCGTGGCGTGTGCATACTTCCAAACGGAACTGGAAAATCTCTTAAAGTGCTCGTTATCGCAAGAGGAGATAAGGCAGACGATGCAGTAAAAGCAGGTGCTGACTATGTTGGCGCAGAAGACATCGTTTCAAAAATCCAAGGCGGATGGCTTGACTTTGACGTCTGCATCACAACACCTGATATGATGGGCGTTGTTGGACGTGTGGCAAGAGTGCTTGGACCAAAAGGTCTTATGCCAAACCCAAAGAGCGGAACAGTTACAATGGATGTTGCCAAGGCTATCAAAGATGCTAAGGCTGGTAAAGTTGAATACAGACTTGATAAAAACAACATTGTCCATGTTATTATCGGAAAAGTAAGTTTCGGAAAAGAAAAACTTATCGAAAACTTCAACACTGTTTTGGAAGCGCTTATCAAAGCAAAACCAGCAGCAGCAAAAGGACAATATCTTAAAAGCGTAACAATCGCATCAACAATGGGACCTGGAATTAAGGTTGCAACAAGTTTATAAAATAAAAGACGGAAAGATCCGTCTTTTTTATTGTCAATAAATTGCTTGAAAATATCTTGCCTTTGTTGTTATTTAGCAAAGCAAGCGAAGAAGTCATAAAAAAACTCTTTCTAGTTTTAGAAAGAGTTTTTTTGTTTTAGAATTGCAAGAATGTTACTTAACTTTCATGCGTTTTCTAAGTTTAAGTGTGATCAGCACGATTGCAACTGCTGCCAAAACGCCAAGCACAATGGCAATGATTGCCCACGCGTTGAGTGGATCTGTTTTTACAACTCTATATGAATAGAGAAGTGTTCCGCTTTCAGTGAAGAGTTGAATGTAATATGTGCCAGAATTTGAAATTGTGATTGTGGCATTTGCAGGGTAGTCTGCCAAAGTCTCTTCATTGAAGTCATATCTTTGATTTCCAACGATAAGATATGAGTCGCCCACTGCATTGTAAAGGTTTTGCGTGTTGAATGAAATTGTGATTGGGCTTGTTGTTGATGTGTTCTCTGCAACTGAAACAGAGATTGGTGGAAGTGCTGTGTTGATCCAAACTTCAAAGGTGAAGGTGTCAGAGGTTACTTGAGGGTATGAGGTCTCGTCTTTTGTGAGATAATCACTGATACCTGTTTTCATAGTGATGATGTAATGTCCGCCACCAGTTCGCTCATCATAGTATGAGAGAAGAAGTTCGTTGAGATAATTTTCTCCATCAACAGTGATCAAGTTGCTTGACAGGAGTGATTTCAAATCTTCTGTTATATCAACGGCGTTTGCTTTATCTGAGGTGTATTTGAGAACGCTTTCAATATAATAATTGCCATAAGGCGAAACTTGATATGAGAGAGTTGATTCTCTGTTGTTGATAATGGTGAAAGTGTAAACCTGCTCACGAATTGCAATAGAGTTTGCTCTGTCTGTTGCTGAGAAGGTCACTCTATAATATCCAGGTTCAGAGAATGTGTATGAATATGAGTTTTGTGTGAAGTTTGTATATTCATTTCCATTTCTTGTCACGTGGATGCTTGGATAGCCTGATGGGTTATAATAAGTTGAAAGATCAACAAGCGAAAGGGTGACATCACCATTATAAACCGCTCTATCAGTTGGTTCAACGGTGATTTGCTCTTGTGAAAGAGCATCTGTGTATGTCACATGGAAAGGCACGGTGTTGAGGAAGATTATGCTTAAATATTGACTTGCGCCAAAGTTGTGAACATTGGCAGGTGAGCATGAGTCAATAAATTGCAATTGATAACTTCCCGCTCTGTCAATATCGACATAGTTCAAGTTGCCATTTCTGTGAACTTGAAGGTTGATTGGAACATATTGTCCATTGAAAAGTTTTGAAATAACAACTGTGATTTGATTTTCCTCTATTCCATAATAGCCAGTCCAAGAAAGTCGCATATATGCAGAACTTGCACCATTTTGATCTGTGCTTACAACGATTGGTGCGCTCGAGCCACCAAGCAATGATTGACTTTGATTTGCACCAGTGGCTGTGTAATCAAGTCGATCCAAAATTGTTGTGGTTTCTTCAATATAGATTATTGTGAAATAGCCTTCTGACTGATCACAAGTGTAGTGATAAATTTCAACGACAACATTTGTGCCAGTTTGTTCAGTTCTGATAGGCTCTATCACATCTTCATTGCTGTTTCCGTTGTTGATGATAACGCCAAGTTCTTTATTGCGTTCAATGACAACGCGGGAGTCTTTATCGTTGTAATCTACGCTGATGATATAGTTTGTGTCATATTGTCTGCCAGTGCTGTCAGTGTATGTGATATCATTCGCTTCAACTCTAAGTCCGTCAACGGTGATGAAATAATACGTGGAAGATGAGTTGAGAATAGTGAGATGCAACAATTTGAATTGATCGGTCAAAACTTCATTTGTGTCATATTTGACAAGAATGATATACTCGCCAACACCTCTGATTGCATATCCAGCACTTGCATAACTGTTGACATTCAACCAGTTCTGCCCATTATCTGATGAGATGTAAACGCTGTATGGATATTGATCAAGATAAGAATATTCTCCATCTGCCGTTTGTTGCTGTCCGTCGTCGAAACGAAGGGTAACAACGTTTGAATAAGTTGTCAGATATGTCGCATGGCTTGTTGTCAGAATTTGTCCATCAAATTCAACTGACAATTCATTTTCGCCAAAGCCATCGATATATTCGTTGTATCTATCTAGGAACCAGATATCGTTTGCATCGCTTGCTTCGGCAGAAGAGCCAATAACGTTTGGCAAACGATCATAAACACGGACGATGACAGTTCTAACAGGCTCGCTGTTTGTTGCCATAAGATTCTCTTCAAGTTCGTAAACGGTGAATCTATAAACTATGTCATAGTTGCTTTCATCACTAGCCACGTCCAAATATTGGATTGTTGTTGTGCCAGAAAGTCGTGACCAAGAAGGGTTTTCAACTTTTTCAAACTTAAGAGTATCGCTCTTAAATTCTTCAACAACAACATTGTAAAGAAGTTCGTTGTATTGGAAGCGCAATGTGTCTGCTGAAAGGTAGGTGGTTGAGAGCATATCATCAGATTCAGTTGTCTGATAGATAGCCGTTCCACTTGGGCTGACAACTTCTTCACAACTTTCCTCATTTTGGATTTGAACAACGATTGTGCTGTGTCCAAAATTGTCAACGATTGTGTAACGAAGTTTTCCAGATGCAAGGGCGCCAAAGTTTACTGCAAATCTCAGTCTTCCTGTGCTTGCGTTGTAACTAATGGTTACACCAGGCACTGATGAAGTCCAAAGGCTTGGATTTCCAGAAGGATTTGATTGATGGAAGATTTGATTGTAAATGTTGCCAGTGTCACTAAATTGTGCAATCGTTATATCAACAGGGAATATTGTAGCCGTTGTTGTGCTTGCGATTTCGCTTGCAGATGGCACTCCAATTTCAAAGATTGCCGTGTTTGGTGTGGCAGAATCTTGAATTTTGTATGTTGGAAGTGTGGCATCCATTATTGAAAGGTAAATTCTTGTGCTTTGTCCACTTTCTCTGTTTGCAAGAAGCATTGTGTGCTTTGTGGTTGAAGAAGGGACATCTGCAAAGATTTGTGATAGTTCTACCACTTGTGCGTTGAGCACGCCAGAGTTATTTGACAACAGATAGATTTGGTTATCTTCAAGCAGAGGGCTTGTCATGTAGTAATATCTTGTGTCACTTATTGTCATTGTGTAGAAGCCCCAAGGATCGCTTTGGAAATTCAAGGTTTGAAGTTCCATTCTGCTGTTTGAATAGATATTGAAACCGTCTTGAATTTCAGCGTTTGTGATAACTTCTGCGTTGTCAAGTTGTGAATTGGTGTATGAAATTGCAGTTTCATTTTCATTGTTGACTGTGAAATGAACAAGATAAACAGTCATATTTCCAGCCATATCCATTTCAACAATTTCACGATATTCATTTGCTATAATTTCAGTTTCATCAAAGTTTTCAACCAGTGTGTAAGCCGCAGGAGCAAAACTGTTTCTTGTCACTTGAACATAGCCTTCAAGATCATCATAACTTATTGCTTCATTGTTGATATAGATATATTTTGATCCAGTGTTCTGTGCTTGTGCTGAAAGGGTTCGAAGAGTTGCAATATAGTCTGTGCCAACATTGTATGCGTATTTGTCAAAGATGCCTTCTGCTTTTGAGTAAGAATAACTTACATTTGCAAGCATCGTGAGAATGTTGTCAGAAGTCCAAGAAGAGGTGTCGATTATTTCATTGTTATAATCATAAAGATTTCTCATATTGGCTTCTTGATAAAGTCTGTTGAAGAAGTTTGTTGATGTGGTGACATTGTTCATAAGAGAGCCAAGGTTATCAAGCGGTGCACTATAATCAACATATACTCTTTTTGTTGTTGTTTCATAATAATTTTCATTGTAGCCTTCATACTGCATTCTCACTTGAATATAAGCACCATTTCTCCAAAGGTCAGTTCCTTCAAGAGCGTATGAGAATGAGTTTTCAAGTCCGCTGGTATCAATTGTGCCACTATAAGTGAAAGTGTTTGTTTGAGTGCCATTGAATGTGGTTATTTGAATGTTTGCTTTGTCAATGTTTGCAATATAATCACTTTCTGAATCATACCATCTGAAAGTTACAGAAGGTGAGTTTGTGTAAGCGGTTTGAATTGAACCTTCCTCGGTTGTGTCAAGGACGACACCTTGCTCAGTGATAATATCAAAGGCAGGAGCACTTGATTCAATTCTGAAAGAGAAGGTGTATGATCTTCTGAAAGATTCATTTTGAGATCCTTGATATATCGTCACTTCATAAACACCGCTTTGCCAGAAGGAAACAGCATTGCTTGCACTTATATCTTCTGGAAGGTCATCTGTTTGGCTGTCAACTGCGAAGAAGAGGAGGTATCTTCCGTCAGATGTTAAGTCACCAGTCTTATACCATTGTTCTCTGCTTCCACTTGTGAAACAAACTTCTGCATAAAGTTTGTATTCTTCAATTGCAGAGTTATTCAAGACTTGTAGTGCTTGTTGTTCGGTATCATAACTTCCTACCACAATGCCTTCTGCTGTCTTAACTTGGTATCTGCCACCATTATTAGTTATAGACAAGTCACCATAACTTGATAGAGAATTGTTTATATCAACGCTGTATGAGTTGTCTTTTGGTAAATATGTGAAATTGTATGTGTATTTATACTCAGGGATATTTAGGCTGACTGGCAGTTTGTTTGTTGTCACGCTGTAAACTATTCCGCCAGACGTTGATGATGCAAATGAACCGCTGTTAAGACCATTGTCAATAGAATAATTTGGGAATGAAACTGAAATTGATGAGTTGCCATCACCTTGATACATTTGCAACAGCATATCTCCACCGATAATGCTTTCAAGTCCAACGCCAGCACTTTCTCTTTCTGGTTGATCACCTTCGTTAAGTCCATAAAGGGCCATTTGACCATTTTGCAAAATATAATAAACATCATCTGTTGAGTTGATTTTTTTGTAAAGTGTTATTGTCTGGCCATCTGTTGTAAGATTGTAAACTTCATATACAGTGGCACTGCCGTCTGAATTTGTGTGGGTGTAGAACTGTCCACCTGTCACAGATTCCTGATCTGAAATGACGTTGTATCTATCCACATAGAGAGTCAAATCTCTCTCGAAATAGTCATAAGTTGCAACTGTTGAATCTGTGCGATATTGCCTTATAAACACATATTTGCCAGGATTGATTGTGCCGTTTGCAACTGATGCAAGGTCATATGTTTGTCCTTCATTTGGTGTATATTCAGTTGAATCATTGTAAGTAAAGATAGGTGTTATGTTTGGTGTGTCAGAAATGGTGTAATAGTATGCAGTCGCTCCATAAGGGTTTCCATTTCCGTCATACATTATGATTTGTCTTGATTCTTTGACATAAGGGTAGTAATACATTGTCACGCTTTGAACAGTGCTTCCGTCTTCTGCCAAAGGTATGTAATAAAGGTAAAGTGGTGACAGTGAAGTTGGTGAATAATATGCATATCTGAATGTCTTGTTAGAAACAGAAGTGTATTCATCGTTTTGAACTTTTGAAAGATTTCCGTTGCTGTCTTCATAGAATGAGCCTATGAAAGAAAATCCTGCGCTGTCAATAAGAGAATTTGGTTCAGATTGATCTGTGATAACACCAAGCCTTGATGAGTCTGAGGTGATATTGATTGTTGCGATAGCACTTGGATAGGTTGTATAGCCATATTCATTTGCCACACCTCTTGTGTTTGATTGGTCACGAAGAAGGAATTTCCATGTGCCTTCTCTTGCCACAGTTTGTCCATTCTCTTCCTTAAAGAAAGGTATGAGGTGGGATGTAGAGCCAGAGGCTACAATTTCATTTGAGTATGAAGAAGAATCATCATCTTTGACATAGATGTCATCTTCAAGAGGAATGATAAGATAATCGCCAGTGTAAGATTCTATGCCAGAAGCAGATGGAGGAGTTGCACTTGAAGTCACTTGCAATCTCTGCACTTGACCGCTATCAGCGAAAAATTCTTGGAATTTTTCTGGCCATTTTGCTTTTTCTTCATCTGAAAGCCTATCTTGTGAATAGGTGCCCAAAATGCCAGAAAGAGAGCCAGTGCCAATAGAGTTTAATATAGATTGAAGTCCATTTAAGTAAATTGCTTTGTTTTCTCCCCATTCCAAAGTGATTGTATAACTTTCTGACACAGCAATTGTTGTTGATGATGAAAGCAATGTTCGAGAAGAAAGTCCACTTTCCTGTGTGTTCAAAACAAAGATAGGTGAAGTGTTGTCGATGAAATATATTTCAAAGGATGCGTTTCCAGCCTCATCATAAACTTCCACAAAATAGAAGCCTGGTGATGAGAGAACATAACTTGCATCAACAGAATTGTTGAAATCAAGTGAGTTTGTGTATTGTTCCCAGTTGGATGTGTCTTCATAACTAGAAAGATTTACCACAGCATTTGTTGGCAAGGTTGCCAAATCTTGAACAAACTCACGGAGCAATGAAGAAAGTCCAGTTGATGGGTAAAAGTTTGTTTGTGTGAGAGGAATATATTGATAATATCCATAAGTAGGAGCCCCACTTGCTTTTCTTTGCCAAGAAAGGACGATAGGTTGATTTGTTTTGCGTCCAGTGATAGAAACTGTGGAGTCAATCAAATAGTTTGTTCCAGAAGTTGCAGTCACATTTCTTGCAGTGATTGTGCCAATCTCTGTGGTGTCAATGGTGAATGATCTTGTGCTGGCATTTTGTGAGTTAGGTCTGTTTCGTATTGAAATCACAAACTTGCAGTTTGCAAATGCGCTGTCACGAGCGATGTGGAGTCCAACCGCATTTTCAACAATGTATTCTTCTCCATCTTGGATGGAAGGTGGAAGGGTAAGTGTTCCGTCATAGTAGGTTATGCCTTGTGAAGAATATGGATTGTTTGAAGCAAGAAGAGAAATATTTTCAATGTTCAAAACTTGCTGTCCTGAGAAGTTGGTTGCAGTCAGTGAAATTGTGACGTCTGCATCATATGGGTTAAGTGATGAGTTGTCAATAAGATAAACACCTTGGTTTGTGTAATTTTGAGTGTAAACTTCTTGACAATCACTGTCTCTCAGCACACTGACAGTAGGTGTTTCACTTGCAACAGTGAAATAGAACATTTGATAGTGATAATATGATGATTGTCCTGCACCTGTTGGGCTAAGGAAATTATCAAATTTATATTGAATTATGTAGAGGTATGTTCCGTTTTCACTTTGATTGAAGCCTTGGAATTGTCCACCACCATCAACAGGTGTAAAGTCACCATTTGAACCTTGTCTAAAAATCATGCTTTGATAATGGTTGCTATCATTTTCACGTATGTTTTGCAGATTGACATTTGATCTGAAACTTACAGGTGTTTGATTTGTTCTGAGAGGCTCAATGCCATGGTTAGATATTGCTGTTGTAGCCATATTAAACAACTCTTGCATTGAATAAGCAGTTTGTTGCGATGGGTTGGTGTCATCAGAACCTTGATTTCTATTTACTCTGCTTGTGATATCTGCCGATTCAAGGATTGAATTGCCTTGAATTGTTTTGAGTTCTTTTTGAGTTGTGCTTCCAGTTGTTTCATCGATGTCTGAAAGGTCAGTGTAGAAAATTTGATAGCCATAAAGTGCAACGCGTTGAGGTTTTGTGTTGTATGGGCTTTGGCTGCCAATATTTGGCAAGTCAAGACTGATGAGGTGACTTACTTGATTTTGACCATCTGCAAGAGAACTTGTGAAGTTGTAAACAAAGTCAAAAGTTATGTCATAAAAACCGATGTCATTGAAATATAGATCAATATTTCCACTTTCGTTGTATGAAGCGAAAAGGAAGATGTCTTCATTTGAGATTGCCGATCCAGTTGCGTCCACGAAAGAAATCTCATTTGTGTCATAATCAAACAAAATGGTCGCTCTTGTTTGAACGTCTTGATAATTTGTGTAAGTTACAGTCAATTGATATTGTCTTGGGTTGTATGAGAAAGAAGGCATATCAATGGAATCTGCTTGTTGGTAAGAGTAGTTTGAGAAATAAACTCTTGAATAAGATGATGTTGAGTTTGTTGCTGAAACTTGCATTGCCTGTGTTTGAGCATTAGGGATGAAAGAGGTGGAAGAAAAATATTGAGATGATTCAAAGATTGCAAATGTGTAATAGAAAGTCTCAGTCCTTGTTGAGAAATTTTGTCCACCATTTTCTGTCACATAACTTACCACTGGAATTGCAAGGGTGTAAAGTCCTCCATTTTTGAGTGTTACTGTTCCATCAGATATTAAAATGTTTTCTAATTGTGTTGAATTGATTTTCAAAGTCATTAAAAATTGTTGAGGTATAACAGATGGGTTGCTTGGGACTGGCACGCCATTTTGTTCATTTTCATCAATTTGACCATCATTGTCAGTATCATCATGGTAAGGCTTGGCAAAAGACTCAATATCTGCTCCTCTCAAAAGGTTTTCATCGTTTTGGCTGTTTGTGTAATATGTTTGAACTTCTGTGTTGGTTTTGTTGTAATAAAGAGATATTGATGGTTGAAAGTCGAGGTATGAGAATGATTGTGTGTTGCTTGCGTCTGGCAGGTATGCCCAGTTTGTTCCATTTTGAGTGGCACCACCAGCAGGGGTGTAAGTTGCTTCAACTTCATCCAAACCGAATTGCAATGTGACGCCTGCATCTGTGTTGTCGAGCAAGAAAGTCGCGTTGTCAGAAGTTGACCATGCACCTTCACTTAAATTGAGTGAGCCCTCCGAGCCACTTCCGTAATCCCAGAAATATGGCAACGTGTTTGAGATTGTTTCAGTTTGCAAAACTTCTGCGTCTGATTGATGAGTGACAGTATTTTGAGATAGTGCAAAAGAAAGCAGACCTGTGCCCACAACTCCCATAAACATGAAAGATAAAATAATTGAATTTAAGATAGATTTTATTTTACTCATAAATACCTCTCTTTCGTCAAGTCATCTGACTTAATTTGATTTTATCACAACAAACAAAAAAAACAAAATAATTTGACGAAATAATAAATATATATATTTAATATATACTATAATCGCGAAAATACTCATTCCCTTTGAAACAAAGGCAAAAAAATATTTTTTAACAATATTTTTAAGACAAATTTTATAAAAATTAAAAAAATATCAAAAAAATCAATAAAAATTGCAAAAAAAATGCTAAAAAAATAAAAAAAAGAGAAAATTTTCTCTTTTTTATTTTAATTTGAAATTGTCAAATTCAAAAAGTTTATTATCAAGCAATTTTAAGAAATTTTTTCTGTTCACTCCACACATGAGTTTCACGTTGCCTTTTTTGTGGAAATAAGCAAATGTTTTTCCAGGTTCTTCATCAGTGTCAACCGTCAAATCAGCAGTCATAACTTTGAACAAATGTGGGTGAGTGAGATAGAGATATGCGCAAGTGTCATTTGTTGCAATGCGTTTATCGTCAAAGCCAGGCTCCCAATAAGCATCAAACAATTCAAAGAGAAATGCACCGACTTCATTTCTATCACGAATCTTGTAAACATAATCTTCTGTCAAATATGCTTTTCTTCTTCCTATGTCGCTTGGAGCCATGACAAGAGGAATTTTTGAGTCAAGCACAATTTTGAATGCTTCCGGATCATTTGAAATATTGAAAGAAATATGATCTGGGAAGCCAGGCACACCATAAGGTGATCCGCCCATAAAAATAATTTGAGGAATGAGGTCTTTTGCATCAGGGTGGTCAATCAAAAGTTGAGCAACATTGGTGTGAGGTCCCCAAACATAAATAGTCACTTGACCAGGATTTTCTTTTATGACTCTATACATTGCCTCAACCGCACTTTCTTTGATAATTTGATGCTTCGTCTTTTTTGGTGGAACATAATTTCCCATGCCATATTTTCCATGAATGAAGTAGGCATAACGAGGTTGTCTTTGGAGTGGTTTGCTTGCTCCCTTTGCCACAGGAAAGTCTTTATCAAATCTGTCCAAAAGATGAAGCAGGTTGCGAGTGCTGTCTTCAATAGCCACATTTCCAGAAACGGTGGTAAAAAGTTTTATATCAAGATCTTGATCAAACATAGCAAAAATGAGAGCGTAGGTGTCATCTACGCCAGGATCGGTATCAATGATAACTTTGTATGGTTTTTTGATTTTTTGCATGCTTTCTCCGTAAGTAATCTAAAACTTATTATAAACAAAAATTGAGTTTATTCCAAACGAAATCAAAAACTTTTCAAAAATGAGCGTATTATACAAAAAAATATATGAAAAAATTTTGAAATGTGTTATAATCTTGCATGCAAGGAGAGGTGTCAGAGTGGTCGAATGAGGCGGACTCGAAATCCGTTATACAACTTGTTGTATCAGGGGTTCAAATCCCTTCCTCTCCGCCAAAATAGGTCACAAATATGTGGCTTTTTTTATTGACTTACAAGTTGATTTAACCTTACTTTCATGGCGATTGCAATTTTTAAGATTGTTTTTATCCTAAAATGCAAATTGTTGTGCATGATTTTGTCATAACTGCTTTTTGAAATTTTGCAAAACTTACAAAAAGCGCTGGGAGATAAGTTGTTTTTCTCCATAAATTCAAGAATAACTTCCGTTTTTATTATATTTTCCATGCGCAGTATAATAACAACATGAACAAATTTAGTGAAAGATTAAAAGAAGTTTTAAGAGAAAGAGATATGTCACAAGTTGCCTTAGCGAAGAAGATTGGCATGTCACAAGGAGTTGTAAACAATTATTGCACTGGAAAAAGAGAACCAACGCTTGATGTTCTTGTTTCTATATGCAGGGCTCTTAATGAAAGTGCTGACTACTTGCTTGATTTGGAGGATTGATGAAATAGAGAGGGCGTGAGAGCGTCCTTTTTTGTTGGTTACGCACACTTGTGGAGGATGAAAAATATAATGCTAATGTTCCACGAGGTGAATAATGGCTATTATAGATAACAATGAGACATTAAATATTTCTGGTTCAACTGGCTCGGCTACTTTTCCGTCAAACCTCGGTTGTGTCGGCAATGTTTGTCAGCCTCCTTGCAGAAGAAATTCTGTTATAATTGGTCCAACAGGCCCAGCAGGATCTAATGGTGCCACAGGGCCGACAGGCCCAACTGGTCCAACTGGATCTTCTGGTGGTCCAACCGGACCTACTGGTGCAACTGGCCCAACGGGAGCCACCGGTCCAACCGGACCTACTGGACCGACAGGTCCAACAGGCGTTACTGGTGCAACCGGAGCCACCGGCCCAACGGGTGCAACTGGCCCAACCGGTCCACAAGGTATCCAAGGCCTTTCTATCACCGGCCCAACTGGTCCAACCGGCCCAGCAGGTGGTCCTACTGGTCCAACGGGAGCGACTGGAACTACTGGTGCGACAGGTCCAACGGGTCCAACGGGAGCCACAGGTCCAACTGGCGTTACCGGCCCAACCGGTCCAACCGGAACCACAGGAGCGACAGGGCCAACTGGTGCAACAGGACCTACCGGTCCAACCGGTCCTGCCGGAGCAACTGGCACATTGGGAGCAACAGGACCTACCGGTCCAACCGGTCCACAAGGCATTCAAGGACTTTCTGTTACAGGTCCGACTGGCCCAACTGGTCCTACTGGTGCAACCGGCACAGAAGGAGCAACCGGACCAACAGGAGCAACCGGCCCAACAGGTCCTACTGGATTAGAGGGTGCGACAGGCCCAACAGGTCCGACCGGTCCAACAGGCCCGCAAGGCATTCAAGGACTTTCTGTTACAGGTCCGACCGGCCCAACAGGTCCTACTGGATTAGAGGGTGCGACAGGCCCAACAGGTCCGACCGGTCCAACAGGCCCGCAAGGCATTCAAGGACTTTCTGTTACAGGTCCGACCGGCCCAACAGGTCCTACTGGTGCAACCGGCACAGAAGGTGCAACAGGCCCAACAGGAGCAACCGGCCCAACAGGTCCTACTGGATTAGAGGGGGCAACTGGACCAACTGGTCCAACTGGCCCAGCAGGTGGTCCAACGGGTCCTACTGGTGCGACAGGCCCAACCGGTCCTACCGGGCCGACAGGCCCAGCAGGAACGACTTTCCTAAGCGCGTTCACAAGTTCTGCACCACAAACTCTTTCTGCTGATGCGGCTTTATCACTTCAAAACCAAACTGCGAACATTGGCAATCTGTCCACTTTGACAAGAGAGGGTGGAAAGGTGAGTGTTGCAAAAGAGGGAATGTATCAAATTTACTACCAAGCAACCTTATCAAATTCAACACTTTCAGGCGAAGGAAAGGCAGGCATAGCCATATCGCTTAACGGCAAAATTTTGCCAGCAAGTCAAAGGACTGTTGTTTTGTCAGGTTCAACTGACAGTCAAACGGTCGGTGGAATTGTTATGGTCAATGTGCCAAGTTTCAATTCAACTTTTGAAATGGTCAATTTGAATGATGATACCACAGTTGCAGATGCAGAAATAGATATTGTCTATATCGGTTAACAAAAAAAAAGAGGCAAAAAAAAGCCTCTTTTTTGTATTCACAAACGGAAAATTTTATGATATAATAAACTTATGAATACAACAAAACGGTCAATAAAGGAAGAAATGTTTGATTATGTGCAAGGCCAAAAAAGGTTTGCAGATAATCTTTTGGTGGCTTATACAAAATACAAGGACGAAAAATACAAAGGTCAAGACTATGAAGATTGCACATTTGATGACGAGATAAAGGGTAGGGTCGTTCATGTTGAAGATATGATTGACAGAATTAAGAAAATTTGCAGTGATGATATTTCTGATGAAGATAAAGAAAAGGAAAAACAAGCATATTTTGTAGATGAGGAAGAGAGAGCCAAGACGCTTAAAAGTTTTGGAGCAATTTTATCAATGGCAGATCAAAAGGGTGTTTTATCAGCAAAAGATTTGAAAACAAAGTTGCAATTCCGTGTTGGACTTGAATATTTCAAAAATGTGACGAAACAATATAGAGATGGGCTGATTGTGGAATTTTCAATTTTGCAAGCCTCAATGGAAAGTGGCACTAAAAAGGGGATTGAAAGACAATAAAAAAACTTGCTTTGGAGCAAGTCTTTTTTATATCAAAAATTTAAGTGCCGAAATCATGCCATCTCCTTCTGGTGTTTGTCCAGGCAAGAAGGCATGGAGAATCATTGGCAAGAGAAGATTTATGAAAAGCACAAGGAAAAGCAAGATCGCAACGCCCACAATTGTGTTGATAAGACGAGAAGATGCTTTCTTTCTTGCATCTTCACTTTCTGCTTTTGCGAGGTTGACGCCAAGAATAATGGCATAAATCATTCCAGCCCCGCCTACGCAAGCGAGAATCAAATACAAAATTGTTGGCAGTGTTTCATAGACATCATTCAGCCAAGCATAATCTCCATAAAAGGTATAAGAAACTGCTAACATATTCAAAAATGGCATATTCTCTCCTATTCTTAATTGCATTTTATCACAAATGACAAAAATTATCAATTAAAAGAATAGAAAAAATATATTTTTTTCTTATATATTTGTTTAATAAAAAAACGCCCAAACTTGTTGGACGAATTTTTTCAGATATTTTTTATGAATTAGGAGTAGTTGGCTTCTCACCTGAAATTGCTGGTGGAATAGTTACAAACGCCTTTACAATTTCTGGCAACAACAAGTTGAAGAAGAGGACAAGCACGATTGTGACAGCAACAGCGATAAGAACAGTGATAAGGTGTTTCTTTGCATCGTCACGTTTTGATTGTTCATCTGCTCTTGCAAGTTGAACACCAAGATAGATTGCATAAATTGCACCAGCAGCACCAATAATACCCATGATTATGTAGAGCACAATAGAAATGGTATTAAAAATGTCGCCCATCCATGTGTATGCAGATCCTTTAAAAACTTCTGACCAACCAGCAGCGAGAGTATTCAAAAAGTTCATATTTCCCTCCTTTGTTGATTTAACTATAACACATAAAAGATTTTTTTCAAAATAAAATTGTTATATTTTTTATTTTTTTTGATATTTTTTTATTTAATAAAAAACTGGCAATTAAGCCAGTTTCATTATCTGATAAACATTTGAAGTGCTGAAATCATTGTTTTCCCCTCTTCGCCAGTCATAGATCCGTCTGGATCACTTATGCTAGGTCCGATGAATGCTTTCACGATCAATGGCAACAACAAGTTGAAGAAGAGAACAAGCACGATTGTGACAGCAACAGCGATAAGAACGGTGATAAGGTGTTTCTTTGCATCGTCACGTTTTGATTGTTCATCTGCTCTTGCAAGTTGAATACCGAGATAGATTGCGTAAATTGCACCAGCAGCACCAACAATACCCATGATAATATAAAGGACGATAGAAATTGTTCCAAAAATTTGTCCCATCCAACCATAGGTTTCATCACTCTCAGGGAACAGATCTCCCCATCCAGCAAGTAAAGTAGAAATTTTTGTCAACATAACTTTATCTCCTTTTCTTTTGATGAATTTAATATAACACAAAAAAATAAAAATACAAAACATTTTTTGCATTTTTTTGAATTTTTTATTTTTGTCGAAAATAGTGCTTTTTTCTTAAAAAGAAAATTGTGGAAAAATAAAAAATCATAAACAAAAATTTATGATTTTTTTTGGCATTAGAAATTGATTCCAGGGCAGGTGTTTTGGCAACATGAACTATTATTGTTCTGTCCATTGAGAGCCAACAAAAGAAGCAACAAGAAATTTGTGTTTGTGTTAAGGTCGGCATTTGTTGCTGAACTTAAAATTGACAACAAAAGAACAAATAAAAGGTTGTTTGTGTTCATAAATTCCTCCTTTTCAACAAAATTATAAAAATCTTTTCAAAATAAACCATTTTTTTATTTTGATTTCTTCTTTTGCTTTGGCAAAATATTCTTGCAAGTGAAATTACATAAATATATATGTTGTTGTCACAAGTTGTGTGAAGGAGGTTTTTCAAGAATGCAAAACAGATTTTTGTTGCTTTCAGAAAGAAACAAAAGAGACATACTTGGTTCTATGCCAGAGGAGAGGGATATTGCAAAACTTGCAGATTATTTTCAAAACTTTTCAGACTCCACAAGAATAAAAATTCTTTCATGCTTGTCTATGATGAATATGTGTGTAAATGATTTGTCAACAATTTTGGGAATAAATCAGACAACCATTTCTCATCAACTCAAACAACTTAAAGACCAAAATCTTGTTACATATAAAAGAGATGGAAAAATTCTTGTTTATTCTCTTTGCAATCAATCTGTCAATGATATCATGCTTTATGCAATCAATGCTTTTTAACGATTGACTTTTTTCTTTTCAAGTGGCATACTTAAATGCGGAGAAGGAAGTTATGCGACGAGTTATTGAAACACTGAATGAAATGTCTTTTGATTTGCCAGATGGTTTTTTCCTCACGAGTGACAAATACTCACTTGACAATGGGCAAGGCTTTATCAACACAGAAAATTATTTGTCAGAATCTGCTGGTGTCATATCTCTTTTTGAGGTGCATCGCGATCCAGATGAGTTTTTTGTATATTATGACTCTCTTGTCAAAGATTTGACAAAAGTGACTGGCAAGAGTGAACTTAAAGAACAACTTAAACTCAGAATAGGTGATTTTGTCTTTCCAACCTATGTTATTCGAGGTTTTTCCGGCAAAGTGATTTACACTGTGCAAGTGTTTGTGAATTGTGGAGATTGCCTTGGCTGTTTTATGATCAGTCTTGATGATTACAAAAATTTCAAAACCACAATGAAAGAAAGCCCACTTCTTTCAGCACTTGTCAAACTTTTAAGGAGTGTGGAATGAAAAAACTTTTGCTTCATTCTTGTTGCGGGCCATGCTCCACACAAGTTATCGATGTCTTAAAAGATAAATATGATTTGACAGTATATTATTATAATCCTAATATAGATTGTCAGGAGGAGTTTGCCCATCGCCTTGAAGAGCAAAAGAGGTTTTGTTCTCTTGTAGGCGTGCCTGTCACCCAAGATGGTTATGACGAAATGGAGTTCCTCTCTGCCGTCAAAGGTCTTGAAAATGAAAAGGAAGGCGGTGCAAGATGTCCTGTTTGTTTTGCTTTAAGGCTGAGAAAAACTGCACAAAAAGCAAAAAGTCTGGGTTTTGATGTCTTTGCAACCACTTTGACAGTCAGTCCATACAAAAACAGCACAATCATAAATTCCATCGGAAAGCAAATTGAAACAGAGGAGGGTATTGAATTTTATGATGGCAACTTCAAAAAGCAAGATGGATATAAAAAAAGTATAGAGTTTTCAAAGAAATACAATCTATACAGACAAAATTACTGCGGATGCACATTCTCTAAAAAAGAAAGGGAGACAAAAGTTGGAAAAAAATTATGAATATTATCAAACAGAGAAAGAAAACAAAAAGATAGGCAAAGTTTTCAACATTTGTCTTACAGTCTTTATCATTCTCTTTGTGATAGTGGGGAGTTTTTCAATTTGGTTTAATGTTACATTCAGGTTTTACACCGTTTCTGGCACAAGCATGAAGCCAACGCTTAACCCAGATGTCAATGGCTCAGGCTTTCAAGACGGCGTTTATGTAAGCACAAATTTCGACCTTGACTATGGAGATATAATCGTTTTGTATAGACCAGATGACACAGAGCATAGACAAAACACGATTATCAAACGGGTTATCGCCACTGAGGGCGACTATGTGACAATAAAAATGGTGGACACAAGCCAAGGACAAAGATATAAGGTTTTTGTTCAGCGTGCAGGCTCTGACCAAATTGAAATGCTTGAAGAGGAATATATCTACACTGGTGGACTTGACTGGTCAACAAATTTGAGTCCACGTCTTGATATAGAGACAGGGGTGCTTTATGAACCACGCTTCTATGCAACCTTTTTGCAAGGCGCGGACACAGAATTTGATAACAAATATGTGCTTGAAGATGGCGCGCTTTATTATAAAGTAGGAGAGGATCAAGTCTTTTTCCTTGGCGACAACAGATTGGTAAGTTCTGATGCCAGAGTGTATGGATGTGCTGATGTCGATGATGTTGTTGGCGAAGTTGTGGTGGTTATAAATGACATCAAGCAATATTTTGTCCAAAATGAAAATGGCGCATGGGAAAGCACGGGAGAGTTCTGGTTTGTCAAGATGAGAGCCATTTTTGGCTATATTTTCGATAAAATAGTTGAATTTTTCTCTTGGAATTAGGCGTTTTTGTTTGGTTTTTTAACTTTTTTGTGCTATATTGAAACTAAGGCAAAAGCCTAATTAAAGAAAAGGAGATATGGTAAATGAACAAACAACAATTTATCAAAGCATTCGCAGACAAAGCAAATTTCACACAAAAAGATGCAGGAATTGCTTTTGACGCTATGGTCGCAACTATTGCTGACACACTTAAAGGAGGAGACAAAATTCAAATCGCTGGTTTCGGCACTTTTGAACTCAAAACAAGAGCAGCAAGAACTGGTATCAATCCTCTTACAAAGCAAAAAGTTAAAATCAAAGCGTGCAAAGCACCAGCATTCAAATTCGGAAACAGTTTTAAGGACCTTTTTAACTAATAGGCTTTCAAAAAACACGGCGACTATGCCGTGTTTTTTATATTTGCATTTTTGCTTGTGGCACTTCCACATAGCCTTGACCATAACCGCAAAGAGGGCAATTTTGCCAAGCCTCTTTTTTCGTTTCACAGTGTCCGCAGTTTGAACAAGTCCACATGATTTTTTCAGGGTTTTTGTATAACTTGTTTGCTCTATATAGGTTTGCAAGTGCTTTGAGTTTGTCTCTGTGCGTTTCCTCAACTTTTGCAATAAGAGAAAGTGCTTCCGCTATTTCTGGGAATCCCTCATCTTTTGCTATCTTTGCAAATGCTGGATAAAGACTGGTTGCTTCATTGTCTTCAATTTCACTTGCGATTTTTAGAGATGTTTTAAGTTCAGACTTCTCAAAAGGATATCCTGCTTCGATTGGGACATTGTCCTTGCCATTTCCAATATATTTCACCATCAATGAATAAAGTCTTGAAGCATGAGCCATTTCATTTTTTGCAAGAATTTTGAGTTGGTCTGAGATGAAGGAAAAGCCTTCGCTTACTGCTGACTTTGCCATAAATTGATATCTTGCACCATCTTGGCATTCTCCTGCAAATGCTCTTGCAACACATTCTTTGGTTTTGCTTGAATTAAAATCCATATTTTGCCTCCTAGGAATATTTATAACCAAAAAAAATAAAGATAAACATTTGCTTTTTTTTTCGATAATGTGTAAACTAAATCTATCAAGGAGTGGGAAATGAAATCAAATGATAGACTTGAAACAGAAAAAGTCAAAAAAGTTCATTATATTTTGATTGGAAATGATTTCAAGAAAGTTTTGAAAACTCTTGACAAACGTCTGCATTTTTATCGCTTTTTGAATGAGGGGAAATTTAAGGGTGATGAAATAATTTATGATGTGCCAAGCAATATGTTATCAAATGCAGGACTTGTGCTGAGCAAACAAAACGAAGAGGACAAAACATATTTCAAAGTCAGAAAAATCAGCACTCTGCCGGGCGGATACAAAAGACCAAGTCAAAAATTTAGCCTTGGTGAATGTGAGGGGACGGAAGAGCCAAAAGATTTCCCAATTCAAATATCAAATGCTATTTCAAACTCTTTCTCAAATGCCTTTACCATTGACCTTGTCTCTGTCGTAAGACAAACGGTGCCAAAAATTCAAATCACAGTGACAGGACAGAAATACAAAATCATCAGTGGTGATGGTTTTGAGGCATATATGCTTTATGAAAAAGCAATTTATAAGGACATTGCAACAAAGAAGAAAGTCAAACGTTATGGCGTGACTTTCAAACTCCCAAAAGATGAAAAATGGGACAAATGGAACAATGAGATTTTGCAGGCGGTGGAGCATTATTGCAAAGAGATGGTCTCATATGAATCCAGCCGTTTTGAAATTGCACAAAGACTTTTGTATCCAAAACCTTATGTTGAAGAAAAGAAAGAAGAGAGTGAGGAGTGACCTCACTTTTTTCATATATAAAAGTTTGTCCTCATAGACTTTTCCTGTGAAGAAGATGAATTTTTCAACCAGACTATGTTACAGCGTAGGCGCGCTGGGATATGGCTCAATGTCTCAAACATTGGGCAATTTTATAATGTTTTTTGGCACAAGTGTTATGGGCGTTTCTGGCTCGCTGGTTGGAATAGCAGTCGCAATTTCTTCACTCTGGGATGGAATAAGTGATCCGCTTATTGGGCATCTTTCTGACAACTGTCAAAGCAAATATTTTGGCAAAAGACTTGGGTTTATGCTCTTTGGCGTGTTTGCTATTGCACTGATAAACATCCTCATCTGGTCAATGCCAAGTTCTTTGAGTGAAGGGGGGAAGTTTGTCTATCTTCTTCTTTGTATGCTTGCGATAGAGTCCTCAAACACCTGTTTCAGCACGCCATATTCGGCACTGGGTATTGATCTTGCGCCTGATTATAACGAACAATCAAAAATTCAAGGCTTCAAGACAGTTTTTTCAATTATGGGAATGATTTTGCCAAGCGTGCTTATGTATTTTTTTATGCCATCTATTTCAATCGGCATCCAAACTGACTTTTCACAAGAAGGGTATATCAATATTGCGCTGATCAACTCTTCTCTTCTGTTGATATTTGGACTGATCACAATTTTTGGATCTCTTCGATACATTAGGGCAAACAGAAAAACATTTATTGCAAGTTTTGAAAGAGAAAAACTAAACTTTGGCAAACTTATGTCAGGATATATGGAAGTATTGCGCAAAAAAGACTTTCGCTCAGTCGTGCTTGGCTATTCATGTGCGACAATAGCCTCCGCCTTTTTAACTTCTGTTGGTATGCACCTGTTTACCTATTGTTATCACTTCTCTTCCGCTCAAATTTCCATTGTGCTCATCTCTTTGTTTGGCGGGGCAATCATCAGTCAGCCACTTTGGGTTTATCTTGCAAAAAGACTAGATAAAAAGCGTTCACTCATCATATCTCTCTCAACCATTGTTTTTGGCATATTTTTGACAGTGCTGACCTTTCTTTTCAGGTCATATATTCCAACCCAAGTGATGTTTTTTATTGCACTTCCGTGTATCTTTTTCTGTGGGGTAGGTGCTGGCGCAATGTATAGTTTGCCTTTTTCAATGTATGCCGATGTGGTCACCATGGAAATGTTCAAAACTGGAAAAAATAATGCAGGGTCTTATACTGGGTTTTATACCTTCACTTACAACGTGGCAAATTCGCTTGCACTTCTCATGATTGGGTTCTTGCTTGACATAATCAAATTCGACTCATCTCAACCAGTTCAAGCACAGTCTGTTCAAAATGGGCTTGGGATGATAATCTTCTTTGGGTGCTCAATCTTTCTTGCACTTGCAATTCTTTTGTTTTCAAAATATTCAATCAAGCGCTCAGACGTGCTTAAAGCACAAATGATACTCAAAAGAGAAGAAAAAGTAGATAATTTTTGATAAAACTGCAAACACTAAGCCTATGAAAAAGATGTTTGTTGTTTTGGGTATGATTTTGTCCTTATCACTTTTCCTAAGCGGTTGTGGTGAGGATGTTTTGCCATTTGCTCTTATTGAGCGCGATGGTGCTTTCACTGGCGGAGGCATTTCTTTTGCTTATGACCAAGAAAACGGAAAAGTATATTTTGGTGGTGAGGGTGAGTGTGTCCAGTTTTATGAGGCTGATATAACAAAAGGCTGGCAAGAAGCAGGAAATAGGGTTGGCTTAAAGATAAATCCTCCAATAAAAATTGAAGATAAAGGGGAGATAGAGGTTGTGCTTGACGGACAGACGCAAAATGTGGACAGCCTTTTGACCCTTTCTTCCGCTCAGCCGACAGGGCAACTTAATATATATCCACTTGTAAGTGAGCAAAAAAAATCCCTGACACTTAAAATCAAGTGGTCAGGGGGCACGGCATGGCAAGAATATCAAATAAGCATCAAAGATGGCACAATTTTCATGAATAGGTGATTATTTGATGTTTTTTACCAAAAATTTGCCTAAATTTTCGTTGCAACAAGCAATATTATATTTTTTTGAAAGAATTGTTCCACTAAGGCAAACGGCACCTGCCTCTTTGCAGATAAACATGCCAGGCATATAATCCCATTCATTGTTTGTGACAAGCACATAAGCACCAACTTTTGATGATGCAACGGCTGAATAACTGCAACAAGCCGCACCAAGCATCCTTATGCAAAGAGTTTTTGTGGCAACTGCTTTTGCAAATCTAAAATAGAAATCATAATCGGCATCATTATGTTTTGGATCGCTTGTGCAAACTATTGTGTTTGCCATTTCAACATTTTTGTCAACAACAATTTGTTTGCCATTGAGATAAGCACCACAGCCGTTTTGTGCAAAGTAAAATTCATTTGTGCGTGGGAGAAAAATAAATGCAAACTGAGTTTCTCCTCTATCATAAAATGCCATTTGTATTCCAAAAAGAGGAAGCCCTTGCATAAAGTTTATCGTTCCATCAATAGGGTCAATGATCCAAGTTCTGTCTTGCAAAGTTGCATCATGAGAAAATTCTTCTGTCAAAAAATTATCTTTTGGAAAATGCTTTTTGATGACTTTTGTCAAATATTTTTCACAGGCAAGATCGCTTTCCGTGACAAAGTCGAACGAACCTTTTGCCTTCTTCTTTACATGATAGTCACCTAAAAACTTTTTTGCTGCTTTTTTTATGTGTTTTGTCATAAGTTTTATTTCTTTGTTATACATTTTTTACCTCTTGCAAAAATAATATCATTTTACTTTTTTTATGTCAAACAATCAAAAGACAAATTCTTGCAATTTTCGAAAGTACATCGTCACAAACGTCGCTCATACAAAGTTTTGGCAAACTTGTGCCCATTCGCTTGTTTGCTCCTCTTCCCAAAAATCTTATGATTTTCGGGAGCCCTATTTTGAGGGGTTCGACTCTTCTCGGTTGAATATGTAACAAAAAAACGGAGCACATTTACTCCGTCATTCTCTTGGTAGCCTCAAGGGGAGTCGAACCCCTCACTCCGCCGTGAAAGGGCGATGTCTTAACCGATTGACCATGAGGCCACAATTTGTGAGATACTTGCTCATTATACGAAAAAAGGAATATACTGTCAAGCATTTTTTGAAAAAAAGTCATTTTTTATCCACTTTTTCAAGCGGATTTCTTGCAATAGCACTCACATAAACGGCAGAACAGTGATAATGTTTCAATAAACTAGCACAAGCATTCAAAGTTGCACCTGTGGTCATGACGTCATCAACTACCAAAATCTTTTTATCTTTTACAAAATTTTTGTCAGTTAAAGAAAGCGTTCCAGCAAGATTTTGTTGCCTTTGTGCAAAGTTTAAATTCTTTTGAGCACTGCTTTCTTTGATTTTGAGAAGCAGGTCAGTGCAGACTGGCTTATCCAGCAGTTTTCCAAGTTCGTTTGAGAGAAGTTCTGATTGGTTATACCCACGCTTTGCCAGTTTCTTTTTGTAAAGTGGCACAGGAATAATTATGTCAAAATCAACTTTCTCATCTTGAATGCGCTTTGCCATATATTTTGCAAATGTTGGAGCAAGATACCTTCCATTGTCATCTTTAAGTTTCAAGATTGCACTTCTTACCTTTCCGGTGTAAATGAAAGGACAAAATGCTTTGTCAAAAGACTTATGTTTTTCTTTGCAAAAGTCACAGACTTTGTTGCCATCAAGTATGGGATTGTCACAATAAACGCAACGATTTGCGTCATTGAAAATGCCTTCGCTCAAACAGTTTGAACAAAACGGAGAGTTTTCAAAATCTGGCACATCACGTCCACAAAGTATGCACTTGATAGAAGAAGGGAAAAGTGCTTCTAAGATGACATCTTTTGTTTTTGTGATGATTTTCATTATTTTTGACATAATTTTAATTAAAAAGTTCGTTTATCTTTTGATCAGTTTGAAGAATAAGGTCTTTGAGAAGTGTGAAACGTTGAACGGTGTATGAGTTTGAGACCATGCGTTTCAAGTTTTTCTTTTCGCCTACAATAACAACCATTTTTTTGGCACGAGTTACTGCGGTGTATATGAGATTTCGTGTCAAGATCATGCTTGGCCCAGCGATTGCAGGAATTATGACAACATCAAACTCACTGCCTTGGCTTTTGTGAATTGTGATAGCATAGGCGAGAGAAAGTTGGTTTATGTCAGTGCGTGGATAAACACAAACTCTTCCATCTTCAAAAACGACTGTTGTTTCACCAGTTTGATAGTCAATCGCTTCAATATATCCTATATCACCATTGAAAACGCCTTCGCCTTCTTCCTCCAAAAAGCCATTCATTCTTTTCCAAACGAGGTTGTAATTGTTTGCAGTTTGCATAACCTTGTCGCCAACGCGGAAGATTGTTTCGCCGACTGCAAGTTCCATTTTTTTGATTGATGGAGGGTTGATTTTCTCTTGCAAGATTTTGTTAAGGTTGTCAATACCACACAGTCCTGCTTTTAGGGGAGCGAGCACTTGAATTTGTGCACTTTCAAGCCCTGTAAATTTTGGGAGCCTTTTTGTCACCATATTGACAATAGATTGCATGGTCTGTGACAATTCGCTGTGCTCTTCAAAGAAAAAGTCTTTTGAAGAATTGTCAATTACTGGCATTTTGCCAGAATTGATAAGGTGGGCGTTGGTGATTATCAAACTGTTTTCTGCTTGACGGAAAATTTTTGTCAGCATTGACACAACAATTTTTCCACTTTTGAGTATGTCACCAAGGACATTGCCTGCACCCACGCTTGGCAGTTGGTCTTTATCACCCACGAGGATGAGTTTGCAATCTCTTGGAAGTGCTTTGCATAGACTGCTCATAAGAGCGACATCGACCATAGAGACTTCGTCAACAATGACGGCGTTTGTTTTGAGTGGGTTATTTTCATTGTGGACAAACCTAGACAGACTGCCACCATTGTTTTGTCCAACTTCAAGTGCACGGTGTATCGTTTTTGCCTCTTCACCTGTGCTGTCTGCAAGGCGTTTTGAGGCTCTGCCAGTTGGGGCGAGAAGCATATAGTCTTGTTTGTTTTGTTTAAGTATTTCAATGATACATTTGATAATGGTTGTCTTTCCTGTTCCGGGGCCACCAGTAATGACAGAGACGCCACTATTTATTGAACTAATAATCGCATTTTTCTGCTCTTGGTGAAATTTGATTTTATTCTTCACTTCAAACGCTTCAATCTCATCATCCAGTTTTTGCTGTTTTGTCACAACTGAACGGTTGAGCATGCAAAGTTTTTGTGCAACCGAACTTTCATAAAAATAGTATTTGCTCGGCATGACTATTTCACTGCCGTTATGAAACATTGTCTTAAATGTTTTGTCAAGAGTGAGAGAGTCAAGTGCCTCGGCAAAAGTTTGAGAGTGCTTTTCTTGATCAAGTTCCAAAACCTGTGAGGCAGAAGAGAAAAGCATTTCTTTTGGCAGATATGTGTTGCCAGTGCGATCTACTGCCATATTCATTGCATGAATTATGCCCGCTCTCACTCTAAACTCGCTGTCGTGCGGTATTCCAACGCTTTGAGCGATGCGGTCTGCCGTCAAAAAACCTATGCCGTCAATGTCTTCAAGCAGTTTGTAAGGGTTGTTTTTGACAATGTCAACAGTTTTGTCTTGATATGCCTCATATATTTTGAGGGCCATATTTGTTGAGATGTTATACTTTTGCAAAAACATGATTGAGTTTTGCATTTTTTTGAGTTCTTTGAATTTTTCTCCAATTTCGAGTGCCTTTTTTGGACTTACGTTGCGCACTTCTGCAAGGCGTGACGGTGCCATTTCAATAATATCAAAGGTATCCTTGCCAAAATGTGAAACGATGTTGTGAGCGGTGACAGGCCCAATGCCTTTTATAAGCCCAGAAGAAAGATATTTTTCAATCCCTGCAAGAGAAGTTGGAAGGACGATTTCATATGATGAAAAGGAAAATTGATAGCCATACTTTGAGTTGTTGACATATTCGCCTTCAAGAGCCACATTTTCGCCGACATTTATTTCCACCATTTTGCCAACGGCGGTGACGAATGTGCCTCGAAAGTCAATTATTGCCACAGTATAGCCATTTTGTTCATTTCTAAAAATGATTTCTTCAACACTTCCTTCAATTCGCATAGTCATATTTTAATACCTAAAAGTGTAAAAAATCAAGCAAAATGCTTGCAACTTGCAAAAATTTCATATATACTATCACCTGTAAGAGAAAAAATATGGAACGGGCAAAAAAAGTTATCGAAATTGAATCATTGACAGAAAATTTGCTGAAAAGTTGCAAAAACAGCACCATGTTGCGACTGAAAGTTTTGTATTTCGCATCAGTTTATGAAAACTTGTCTGTAAGCATGATTATTGAAAAACTAGGACTTAAAAAATCTAATTTTGCACTTTTGACTGCCGAACTTGAAAAGGAAGGTCTTATACAGATCAAACAGGCAGAGATTGACAGGCGATGTCGCACTATCAGTTTAACGGAAAAAGGAAAGGCTGAACTTGCAAGTTTTGAAGAAGCACTTGAAAAACAACTTGGGGCAACTTCGGTGGAAGTTGACAAGGCGCTGGACACTTTGATGAATTTTTTGAATAAAATAGTATAGGGAGATTAAAACTGTGAAAATATACAACACGCTCACAAGAAGAAAAGAAGAGTTTGTGCCTATTTCTTCTGGCAAAGTGGGAATGTATGTTTGCGGACCGACAGTTTACGGAATGCCTCATGTTGGTCATGCAAAAAGTTATATCAATTTCGACATCGTTCACCGCACTTTCAAAAAACTTGGTTTTAAGGTCAAGTATGTGCAAAATATAACAGATGTTGGGCATCTTGTTGGTGACGGCGATGAGGGGGAAGACAAAATTGCAAAACAGGCAAGAATAGAAATGCTTGATCCATACGAGATTGCATATAAGTATGAGGTTGAGTATTTTGATGCAATGGACAAACTCAATGTCCTTCGTCCAAGTATATCTTGCCGTGCGACAGGCTTTATTCCAGAGATTATCGATGCCGTGCAAGAGATAATTGACAAAGGTTATGGCTATGTGACAAAGGAAGGCAATGTTTATTTTGACGTGCATGCTCTTTCAAGTTATGGCATGCTCTCAAACCGCACTCTTGACAAAACTCTGAGCGGAGAGAGAATTGAAGTCGCTGATGATAAAAAACATCCAGAAGATTTTGCTCTTTGGAAAGCGGTTGAGCCAAACACCCTTATGAAATGGAAGAGCCCTTGGGGAGTGGGTTGCCCAGGTTGGCATATTGAGTGTTCTGTGCTTGGCAGAAAGTTTTTGGGTGAGCAGTTTGACATACATGGCGGAGGAATTGACAATCTTTTCCCTCATCATGAATGTGAATGTGCACAAGGAAGAGTTTTGACTGGAAATGTGCCAATGCACTATTTCATGCACAACAATCTTGTGACAGTCAATGGCACAAAAATGGGCAAAAGCCTTGGAAATTTCATCACTCTCAAAGATTTGTTTGCAAAATATGATCCAATGGTTGTGAGATATTTCATCGTGCAATTCCATTATAGAAGTGCAGTTGATTTTAATGAAGATGGACTTGTGCTTGCAAAAAAACAATTTGAAAAGTTTGAAGAACTTGCCAGCAATGTGAGAAATTTGACAAAGGATCAAAAAATGCCGACAGGTGAACTTGAAGAGATTTACTCATCTTCGCTTGACGCATTGCAAGATGATTTCAACACACCAGTTGTTATCGCGCAAATGTTGAAGTTTGCAAAAATATCCGCACCTCTTGTTTCAAAAGGGGATAAGGAAAAAGCAAAGGAGGCAAATTTCATCATAAAAAACATTTTGGAAGATGTGCTTGGGCTTGTGTTTAAGGAAGAAATGAAAAAGGAAGAGGAAATTTCACAAGAGGTGAAAGACCTTGCCGAAAAGCGTATGCAGGCAAAGAAAAACAAAGATTATGCACTTGCAGATAGTCTGAGGTCTGAAATCACACAAAAAGGTTTTATCATCATAGACACCAAAGACGGATTTGAACTCAAAAAGAAATAGACTGACATATCGCTGTCAGTCTTTTTTTTGCTTTTTTGCACCAATTTGTTTGATAGAAATAAGGCTTTTGTGATACAATAATTTTGTCGAAAAGTGTCGCAATCGTCTTTTATCGACAAAAGCACGTCTATCCCATGAAAAATAGGGCGAAAAATAAAATCAGAAAAGGTGGAATAATGCTCAATTTTGCTTGATTTTTTGCAGTGACGGGTGATAAACTTGAACTGCGACAAGAAAGTGACAAAAATTTGACAGAAATACGCAAGGGGAAAATATTTGAAGCAAAAAAGAAAAATATTATTGTGTGCATTGTCTTTTATTGCAGTTGCCCTATTTTCATGTGGCATTGCTTTTTTGCCACTTGACGCTTTTTCTCCATCAAATGAAAATCAAGAAGAAACAACGGAAGCAAGAGATTTTAGCGTGACTGTAAGTATGGGGACTATGACACTCTCTAGTGATTTTTTGGGATATGGTGGCAATACAAATGCAGACTATACATATACCACAGAGACAGGATATAGGATCACAGTCCAAGGCCCAAGACTTAAATTACATATTCATGCGGGAAGGACGATTAATAAGCCGGCCCGCAATATAACATTAACAAGTTATCAGTCAAGTTATTCTGACAATTTTTCTGAAAGTGGTATATTGAACAATTCAAAATATCAAATTTGTTGGGAAATTGCTGGTAATTCCTCTTATTATAATTATGCATTCGACGAGCCAAGTATATCAATAGATCCACAAGGATCTGTAACATCTGACCACTATTCATGCTCTTTACCATTGGATCATTGGGTGACATATAATACAGGAGATAATGGAGACTCATCTTGTTCTGTAAGTTGGTTTGCTCCGGCTCAGTCGGTCATTACGAGGTTTGTTATAATAAGAGATGGACAGCAAGTCGATACATTAACAAGAACTGATTATTATCGAGAATTGACCGATCATCCTAGTTATCCAACATACACAGGTTATACACTTCAAGGTGTATATAATGGAACAACGACATCCTCATCCAAAGTTTACAACACAACTGAGCGTGTTGTTAGCGATGGCGGAACATATTATGTGATTTACACAAGAAACAGTTATTATGTTGATGTAAACAACTATTTTAACGGAAGCAACGATGGTGCCGTAAATCTTGGCTTTTCATTTAATGTCAGAATAAACAATGTGGCAACTGGCGGTGATATTCAAGATTATTACACTCAACAACCATACCAAACAAAGTTTGAGGTGTATGATATAAGGATCAATGCTGGTTATCATCTTGACCACTATACAATTTCAGTGAGTGGTATTGAGCAGTCGGGCAGTTCGGCGAGCAACATTATTATCACCACGCCGGCACAGGCGGTGACCATATCTTTGTATTTTGTCCCCAATACCTATTCAGTCCGGTTTAACCCAAATGGGGGAAGTGGAAGTGCTGTCACTCAGACAGGATTTAATTATGGACAATCGACCGCTCTTCGTGCAAATACCTTTACAAGAGAATATTACACATTCTTGGGCTGGTCAACGAGTCCAACGGCAACTTCTGCCACTTTCACGGATGGTCAATCGGTAAGCACACTCACAACCACAAATGGAGGTATAGTCGATCTTTATGCTGTATGGGTACAAACCTCATTTGCTCTCACAATTGATCCAAATGGTGGAACGTGGAATGGATCAACAAATTCACAGTCATTTATTCAAGAAGATGGAACCTCGCAAGACATTGCCGTGCCAACGAGGTATGGCTACAACTTTGCAGGCTGGGCAATCTCTGGCGGTGATGGAAGTTTGTCAACCTTTGGAAATATATATTCAAGAAGCACAGATCCATTCTTTATCAGTAGCAACAATAATGTGGATGTTTACAACAATGCAAAAGATGGTTCAGTAACCCACACACTCATTTCATCAACAAGTGCAGGACTTGATGACTGGATAAGCGGTGGAAGAGTTTTGCGAGTCAGATATACAGGCTCTTGCGTATGGGGAAATGGGCTTGTTCAATCGATAAGCACAAGTGCAAACAAAGTTTTCTACACAATGATTTATGCAAAAGTGCCAGTCGGCTACACATTAGAGCCGGCATACAATGCTTCTGGTGACGGTGCGACAAGGACATGGATGACATCAAATCAAGGCACAGGCAACTGGCAAACATATGTTATGCGATGGAATTGTGGATCGTCAGGGACGTTCAGCGATGTTGGATATTGGTATCTTTCAGGGCCATCAGCATCCTCTTCAAACCCAGTAGATTTGGATATTGCATATCTATGTTCATTTGATGCAACAGGACTTTCAGTAAGTGGGGTTGCAACCAATTCAACGACATACACATATGGTTCAAGCAATGTCACTCTTTTGGCACTTTGGGAAGACACATGGATCAACCACACAACTCCTTTCTCAGGTTCAGGAACAGAAGAAGATCCATACATAATTGCAAGTGCAGAAAATCTTGCATATCTTTCAGAACAGGTTTATGATGGCTTTTCAAAATTTTATAATAAATATTTCAAACAAACAGCAAACATTGATTTAATGCAGTACAACTGGCAACCAATAGGGGTGGAAATAAACAGATCAAATTCTAATGTGTATTGCTATTTTGGTGGATCATATGATGGAAATGGTTATACCATTTCAAACCTTCACACACCATATGGCACGACAGGTGCTTATTGCTATCAAGGTTTGTTTGGACTTACATATACATACACAGACTCCTCTTCAACGATAAAAAATATCACAATGAAAAATGTAGATATCAGAGGCAATGCCTATGTAGGTGGAATAGTTGGCTTGTGGATATCTAGCACAGGAACAATTCAACTTGACAATTGCTCAGTTGACGGAAATGTATATGGCGATGTAGGTGTTGGAGGGGTTGTTGGAGAAGCAAGTTCAAGAGAAATAGGCAATATTATTATGTCTGATTGTCTTTCAAACGCTTCTGTTAGTGCCAGTGGCAATAGTGTTGGAGGGCTTGTTGGTAGTGCAAAAGTATTGAGTACAGGCTCTATTCGAATTGAAAATAGCGTAAATAATGGATCAGTAATTTCTACAACTTCTTCATATGTTGGAGGTGTAGTTGGATCAGTATCCTCAGGGACAACAGTTGATGCTTGCATAAACAATGGTTCAGTCAGTGGACGTGAGTTTGTCGGTGGAATTGCTGGAAGTGTTGCTTGGAGCGGTGCAACCGTCAGAAACTCAACCAACAACGGTGCTGTAACTGGAACGCTTGGATCAATTGGTGGAATTGCTGGTATGGGACTATCTTATGCTCTCATAGAAGGCAATACGAATTATGGCGATGTCATTGCAACAGGAGCATACTATGTTGGAGGTATTGTTGGAAGTCTTTCTAATGATAGCAGTGCAAGTTCTTTCAATTACACTATCAACAAGAACGCAAACTATGGCACTGTTCAGGGGAAGAATGATGTAGGTGGAATTGTTGGATCATCAAGGGCAAATGCAACAATATCAAACAATCATAACCTTGGAAATGTTTCAACATCGAATAGTGCAGATTCAGCAGCGGGTATTTCAGGATACTTTAACTCTGGCACAATGACAGGCAATACAACACGTGGCAATGTGACAGGGACAAGATATGTAGGTGGACTTGTTGGATATTTGCAGAGTGGCACATTCAATTCAAACCAAGTTGAAGGGGTGATTTCTGGGACAAACAATGTAGGAGGAATTACTGGTTATGTGGCAGCGGCTTCATCATTTGAAAATATTGGCGTAAATGCAAGAGTAGAAATGTCAAACTTGCCAAATTCAAATGGACTCATTGGACAAGGAAGCAACCTTGAGATAACAAATTGTTACTTTATCGGAGAGTTTGTTGATCACAGCGGAAATGCACAAACGATGTCAGGCTTTGTTAGTGCAGGCTCAACAAATATGGTAACCGATTCATATTTCATTGCAAACGGCAGAAAAGTGATGCAAAACACAAACAACTTTGAAGACTGGACAATAATACCAAATCTCAATGATGGCAATCCAATACAAAAAGAACTTTATCACCTTGCAGGCATCGGTGGTGATGATGAATTGCTTGATGCATGGGTGAAGACAAACAATATTTTGACCGATTCAAGTTTTGAGTATGGCGATTGGTCTGCACAGATGGGCACAAGTGGATTGAGCACTGAACATGCAAGAAGCGGACAACACTCTTGGAAGATTATAGGAGAATCATCAAGGGGGGAGACATTTAACCGCACAGTCACGACTTATGAAATCGACTCAACACATATATATTTTGTAAGAATGTATGCATATCAAGAAGTTCATGTGGGAGAGATACAAGCCTATTGGAAAGATAGTGATCCAGCGGTAGGGAATGCAACACTTGGAACGGCAGGGCAATGGAATATGTATGGATGGAGATTTGATAGAGTTGGATTTAGTGGATCACATCCATTTCGAATTGATTTTGACAACCACAATCAAGTAGGAGAACTTTGGGTTGATGATGTATTGCTTATTGACCTCACAGAAATGTATGGTGCAGGCAACGAGCCATCACAAGAAGAATGCATGAGATTGTTTGCATAAAAAAAACTAGGAGTCTTCCTAGTTTTTTGTTTTAGAAAACCACTGGACAGTGTTTTTATTTCGCTGACAAGCGAAACTATTGCAGAGGCGCAATTAAAAAAGACTTCTTTGCATTTGCTTCATTGCAAACTCACAATAAATGCGTAAGCATTTTTGTGAATAGAGAAAACTGAGCGCCACCGCCGTAACGGCTCGAAAAGAGCCTAGGCAGAAGCGCAGTTTTTTCTCTTGGTAGCCTCAAGGGGAATCGTCGTCACAAACATCGCTCATGCAAAGTTTTGACAAACTTGTGCCCATTCGCTTGTTTGCTCCTCTTCCCAAAAATCTTATGATTTTCGGGAGCCCTATTTTGAGGGGTTCGATTCTTCTCGGTTGAATATGTAATAAAAAAACGGAGCATGCTGACTCCGCAAAATTGCTTTGGTAGCCTCAAGGGGAATCGAACCCCTGATTCAGCCGTGAGAGGGCTGCGTCTTAACCGCTTGACCATGAGGCCTAATTTTTAGGCAAGATTATATTAGCATATTTCTTTTACCAAAATCAAGGGTTTTTGATCAAATTTCAAAAAAAAGACGACATCTTTGTCGCCTTATTTTATCTGTTTAATAAAATTCTTTAAGTCAAATTGAGGTTTTTGATCGCTTATGATGACAACTATTGGTTTTTCATCAGAAAAATGATCAACTATCTTTTTGACATCTTCATATTTTGCATTTTTTGTTGCATTCCAAACATTTTGCAAATATTTTTGATTGTAAGTCATACCAAAAAGTTCATCTGTTTCAGGTAGGGTTCGTTTTAGATTTCGCATTGGGACCACATCATTATTAAGCATCAACAAACGTCTGTTTTTATACAATTCAAATTCTTCTTTTGAAAATTCAGACTTGATTCTATGTATGCAATCTGGTAAAGTGGAGATAACTTTTTCAAGATTCTTTTCAAGACATTCAATATTTAAGGTGTAACATGAAAGACCTTGAAGATTAAACATAAATCCCATTCCACTAAAATAAGATAGTCCGTATTCTTCTCTTATGATACTTAGCACTTTGCTTGACATATAGGAATGTGCAATCAAATTTTCATGTAAAAATTTGAGGGAAGGTTTTTGATTTGAAGAAGATTTTGGAAAATATATGTCCATAATAGCATTCTCTTTTTCAACGCTTTTTTCATAAATAACTTGTGACTTTGAAAACTTTGAAATGATATTTTCACTAAATCCAACTTTCTCCCCATCGTTGAGGTGAGGGTAAAGGTATTTGTAAACAAGTTTTTTAGCCTCTCGTGCTGTGATATTGCCAGTGATTGCAACGCAATTTAGATTTTGTTTTGTAATGTAAGTTTTTATGAAGTTTTCAACATCTTTTGGAGTTATTGTCAAAACATCCTCATAAATTCCGTCTGGTAATCCAAAAGAATTTTTGAGTTGTTTGCAGTCATACACTTTTTTGTCACGAATGATAAATGATTGCAATTTGTTTGTTTTTACTCGTCTTTTTATTTCGGTGCCAACAATATTTTTTTCTTGTTCAACTTCTTCTTTTGTCACGATAAGTTGGTCAAAGTTATGGCAAATATATTCAAAATATTCTTCAAAATTGTCACGAGTTGCTTGCAAGTTGAAGTTCATATTAAAACAAGATGTGTAAGCGTTTGAATTAAAGTGTGAACTTTTATATTTGCGTTTTTCCAGCCTTGTTGCAAACCTTTTTGTTGGAAATGAAAAAATTGCATGTTCACAAAAATGGGCAAGCCCTTGCTTTCCTTTTGGGTCGTTGATTGAGCCTGCATTGAAGTTGATGTCAACAAAAATTCCTTTAACCTGTTTGTTTGTGCAGACATAAAGTTTTGCATTGTGTTGTAGTGGTATAATCGAACTTTTCATAATTTGCTCCCATCAATATTTTATCATAATTTTATCAACTGCCAAAACATATTTTGTTATTTGCAAAAAAAATGATATACTATAAACCAAGGGAGAAGTTATGTTTAGACGAGACAAAGTGAAAATTGGTATCGCTTTTGGTGGCGGTGGTGCAAGAGGTTTTTCTCATCTGGGTGCAATCAAAGCGTTTGAAGAGTTTGGCATAAAGTTTGACTATGTTGCAGGGACAAGCGCTGGCAGTTTGGTAGGGGCGTTTTATGCAGCGGGTTATTCTTTCCAAGAGATGTATGACGTTGTCAAAACAATGAGGGTGAAGGATATTCGAAAAAATGTGCTTCCATTCACTCCATCAAAACTCGATGGACTGATCAATATCGTCAAAGGTAGGCTTGGGGATATAAACGTCCAAGATTTGCCAAAACCCTTTTCTGCGGTTGCAGTTGATCTCAAATCGACAAAGGAGGTCTGCATAAGCAAAGGCAATCTTGCGAAAGCACTTGCTGGGAGTTGTGCCGTTCCTGGTGTTTTTCAGCCAGTTGAGTTTGAAAATATGCTTCTTGCTGATGGCGGTTTGCAAAACACAATTCCTGCTGATATTCCAAGATATTTTGGTTGTGATTATGTTGTCAGCGTTGATGTCAACAAATCACGCAGTTATGGCACTGACAGCAACAAGTTTATCGATGTGATTATGTGCTCAATCAGAATACTTATGAAAAGCAATGCTGTGCGAGGCTATGTCAATTCAGATGTGGTTATTGCACCAGAGACAAAAAGGTTTAAGGCGACAAAAACTGACGGGCTTGATGAAATGATAGAAGAGGGCTACAAGGCGACAATTGATGCTATGCCTGCCATCATGGAACTTTTTAGAAGAAAGCGAAAAAATAGATGCAAAACGGTGCCAAAAGATATAATTTTCTTAAAATAATGCAAAATTCAGCAAAAAATTTGTCTTTTTTGACAAAAAATTATATATTGTTTGTATGGCAAAAAGAAAAAGAAAAATTCAAAAATCAACCTCATCCAAATCTTTTTGGGTGAGGTTTTGTTTGTCTATTATTATCATAGTGGCAACGGCTTGTGTATTTTATTTTGGTGGAGGACTTGACCTTTTCAAAGAGTATGCGCCTTCAGAGGAGATGGGCAGATTTGATTTTGAAGTCCATTTTATCGATGTGGGGCAAGGTGATGCAACTCTTATTCGTTTGCCAGATGACAAAACTGTTTTGATTGACACAGGTGAGAGCGAAGCAGGTGAAAGCCTTGTGTCTTATGTAAGTGATGTTTTTGATTATCACAAACTTTCTGTCATTGATTATCTCATTTTGACACATCAAGATGACGATCATATAGGAAGTGGCGTTGAGATTTTGAATCGTTTTCAAGTGAACTGCGTTTACCGTCCTATGCAAAGAGCAAACTATGAGGTTGAAAATTTTGGGGAAGAATATTTGTCAAACTATCCTATTTCAACCACAAAGGCATATTCGGCAGTTATTGAAGCGGTTTACAATGAGCCCAACTGTGATATTAAATTTTCTAGGGAAGGGGAAAGCATCGTTGGAGAGAATTATTCATTCAACTTTTTGACACCTTTCAGTGTTTCCTCTTCCACTGACAACAACAATTTCAGTCCAATTATCATGCTTGAATATAACGGCGCAAAAATTTTGTTTACTGGTGATGCTGAAAGCGAAGTTGAAAGGGAGGCAGTTGAGCGTTATGGAAATGACTTAAAAGCAGATGTGTTAAAAGTTGGTCACCACGGCTCAAATACCTCCTCTTGTCAAACTTTTCTTGACGCAGTTATGCCAAGTTATTCAATCATCTCAGTTGGACAAGACAATCAATACAATCTCCCAAGCAATGCTGTGGTTGAAAGGCTGAAAAGTTCAGGTTCACAGGTGTTGTCCACTGCCGAAAATGGCACCATAGTGTTGACAGCCCAAGATGGTGAAATAATTTTCATCTCTCATCACGTGCCAAACACAAATATTATCATCATTGTGTGTGCTGGGTTGGTGCTTTTGATGCTTGTTTGGGGAATAAGAGTGAAAAAGAAAAGTTGAAAATTCAATTTCTGACAAGGCAATCAAATTTTAGGTAAATAATTTGGACAATTTATTTTTTTGTGATATATTATATTCATGAAAAGGGAAACATCGCCACTTAATATTGTTTTGCTTTGCCTTGACCACACTTTTTGCAAGAGTGTGGCAGGTGAGTTGTCATCAAGGCTTGGTATGTTTTTTTCTGATTGTAAAGACCTTATTGAATACGACCTTGTGGACAGTCAAGCCGTCCTTGCAAATTGTGGAATAGTTTATTTGAAGGAAAGGGAAAGGAGTGCAATAAAAAATATGCTGAACTTTTCTAGTTCAGTGCTAAGTTGTGATTTTGACATTTTCAAGCATAACAGAAGATGCTTTACAAAAAAATCACTCCTAGTTTTTTTGAGACTGCCACAAAAATGTCTGGACAAGAAGGAGACGATAAACGATATTGCTTTTTCTTCACATGAGAAATATCTGCTTGAAAATGCAGACGTGACAGTTGATCTCAAAAGCAAGAGTGAAAACATGGCAACAAAAAGAATAATTGAGGCTTTAAGGGAGGAATTATGAAAATTGCTGATAAGGCATTAAATTATCTCAAATCAATCACCGCACAAACTATTTCCAATGCAGGATCTGGGCACACAGGCTCTTCACTTGGTATGTCTGCGATCATGCTGGCACTTTTCAAAGATCATTATGTTTTTGATATATCAGACACAGATTTTCTTAATCGTGACAGGCTTGTTTTGTCAGCAGGACATGCTTGCCCTGTGTATTATTCTTTGCTTTCCATGTTTGGATTTGACCTTTCTATCCAAGATTTGAAGGAATATCGCACTCTTGGTTCAAAGACACCAGGACATCCAGAATATCAAAAAACTGATGGCGTTGAAGTCAGCACTGGACCTCTTGGACAAGGGGTGGCAAATGCCGTTGGAATGGCCATTGGTGAGAGCATACTTGAAGAGCGTTTCAACTCTGTGGGCTTTCCTATAATTGACAATTATACCTATTGTATTTGCAGTGATGGAGACCTTATGGAAGGCGTTGCAATGGAGGCTTGCTCACTTGCAGGCACGCTTAACCTAAAACGCCTTATTCTTCTCTATGACAACAACGATGTGACAATAGATGGAAATATAAATCTTGCAAACAATGAAAATATCGCGAAAAAATTTAAGGCTATGGGCTGGAATGTCATCAAAGTGCGAAATGGCAACAACTTCAAGGCATGTTCAAATGCCATTGCAAGAGCCAAGAAGTCTGACAAGCCAACCATTATCATTTTCAAAACCATGATTGGAATTGGGACTGAAAAAGAGGGGACAAGTTCTATTCACGGCGTTGCACTCAGCAGTGAAGAACTCAAATCTTTCAATGAAAAACTGGGAGTAAATGAAAAGTTCTATATTCCAAACGATGTTCGTGATTGGTGCATGGCATCAGCAAGACGAGGTAAATTGTTGCATGAAGAGTGGAGTCAAGAACTTGCCGTTTACAGCAACTCAAATCCAGATCTTTACAAGCAGTTCACTCAATTTTTTGATAGACGCAAGGTTGATATAGAAAAACTTGCAAAAAATTCTTACAAACTTGAAGGTATGTCAGGTCGTGCTTTCAACAAAGATATCTTAAACGAAATTGCAGAAAAACTTCTTCAAGTGGTTGGTGGAAGTGCAGATGTCACACCTTCTGTAATGACAAATATTGAAAGTTCTGGCAATTATCTCTCTGGCAACAAACGTGGCAGAAATATTCACTTTGGCGTCAGAGAGCACGCAATGGGCGCAATTTGCAACGGCATTGCTCTTTATGAAGATTTCTTGCCATTCTGTGCGACTTTCTTGTCATTTTCAAACTATATGCTTCCTGCAATTCGCATGGCATCAATGATGAAACTCAATGTGATATATTTCTTTACGCACGACAGCATCTATGTTGGGCAAGATGGTGCTTCACATCAGCCAATCGAACAAATTGGTCAACTTCGTCTTATAAAAGGTTTGCACGTTTTCCGTCCAGCATCACCAAGCGAACTTTATGGTGCATATAAACTCATTTTGCAAGGCATTGGCCCAATGGCAATCATCCTTTCACGTCAAAACTTGAAAGTTTTGGAAGAGGCTTCTTTCAAAGACAGTCTTATGGGCGGATATGTCATCAAAAGAGCAAAAAAGACGCCAGATGTTGTGCTTTATGCAAGCGGAAGTGAAGTCGCTTTGGCACTTGATGTGGCGGAGGAACTTGGCAAAAAATATGAAGTCAGTGTTGTAAGTATGCCTTGCACTGAAATCTTTGACGAGCAGTCAGAACAATACAAGGCAAGAGTGCTTCAAAAAGAGGCAACTTTGCGAGTAGCAATTGAGGCAAGCAATGACAATATTTGGTGGAAATATGTCGGCGATGATGGACTTGTGATTGGTGTGGAAGACTACATGGGCAGCGGCAAAGGCGAAGAGGTTTACAAAAAAGCAGGCTTTAACGCAAAAGAAATTGCCAAAAAGATTGTGCGTAAGATGCCAAAAGGCAAAAACAAATGACAAAAACTCCCAGATTGTAACAAAAAAAATGGGACAATAAATTTTCACCTCTACTATAATATTTAATGAAGCAATTTCGCTTTTTTAGGTATTGATAGGAGGGGTGTTTTTTATGTTGGAAAAGAAAAGCATGGTTCTTACTTCTGCCAGCGGGGGACAGGAAAAGGCCGTTCTTTCAATGGAATGTGACAAAAATATGCTTACCGGCAGAGTCAGGCTATACAATTTTGGCGCTGAGCCAAAAGGCATAATCAGTCTTGGCATTTTTGACCAGAACAAGGTGGTGAAGGCAGGACTTACCAAAGTTTCCTCTATGCTTTTTTCTTTTCAAACAGAGAGCGCCTCAATGCCTCAAAATTTTTCATGTGCAGTGGTAAATTTTGTGGGCGGAAAGGCAAGTCCAATTCTTTATGGCGTCAGTGACGGCAGTGGAGAAAAAGAAGAAATTTTTGACACTGTCATCTCTGCTCTCCAAGGAGTAAGGTCGGCAGAGGAAACTGAAAAAGTGCTTGATGATTATCAGATTGATTATGATGATGAAGAGAAAGAGGTCATTGCAAAAGCGCTTGACAAAGAGTTTGATGACTGCTCAAAATGTGATGGTTGCAAATATAAAAAATATTATCTTTCACACTTTTCAACGTTAAGTGAAGAGGAAGAGAAAAGAGAACAATTGCCAGAAGAGCAAACTTTTTTTGATGAAATAAGAGCCCAAGTTGAGAGCATATTTGAAAAAAATCCGCCAGAGGAATATCTGCAAAATCTTATTCCCGACTCAAAGTGGGCAAAGGTTAAGTTTGAAGAAAGCGGAGATTATTATGTCTTTGGGCTTATCTATGAAGACGAACAACTCAAATATGTCTGCTATGGCGTGCCAGGGGTGTATCAAGAAGTTCCGCCAAGAGAACTTTCTGGCTATCCTGTGTGGTTTCCTCTTGATGAAGACAAAAAAGATGGGTTTGGTTATTGGCTAACTTATCAAGATGCAAAAAGTGGTGAAAGTGTGAGAGCGATTGTTGAATAAATCGCTCTTTTTTTGAATAGAGTGTAAAAAAGGTGATTTTAATGAAAGTTTTTTCCCTTATTATGCTCATTTTGCTTTCACTTATCGTGCTTGTCATTGCTCTTTACACAATTATTGGTTTTGTTTGCTACAAACTTTCCCTTGCCAGACGTAGCACTGCAAAAAGAATCTCAAAAGCAGGCAGAAAACTGAAAAATGACGATAAAAAACCTTCGTGGTGGGACAGTCATCCAACCGAGAAGGTGACAATAAAAAGTGAAGAAAAATTGACTCTTGTTGGACATTTTTTGAAAAATCAAAGTGACAAAGTGGTGATCATAATGCACGGCTTTGGTTCCGATTGGATTGAAATGGATGGCTATGCCAAAATGTTTTACAAACGCAACTTCAATGTTTTGGCTGTTTCTGCACGTGCTCATGGTGAGAGCGAAGGTGATATGGTCGGCATGGGCTGGCTTGACAGACTTGACCTTTTGAGGTGGATTGAATTTGCAAATGAAAAGGTGCCAAATGCACGAATAGTGCTTTTTGGTGTTTCAATGGGAGCAAGTGCTGTTTGTATGTCACTTGGCGAAAAAATGCAGGGCAATGTTGTGTGTGCAATTGAAGATTGCGGTTTTGACAATGTTTTCAAAGAGATTTGCTATGTTTATCGCAAAAAACTCAAATTCACAAGCACTCTTCTTTTCAAAATCTTCTATAAATGGACGAAAAGGGCAAGAGGATTTGACCTCAAAAAAGGAGATGCAGTCAAAGCACTTAAAAAGGCAAAAACGCCAGTGCTTTTTATCCATGGCGGAGATGACACCTTTGTGCCAACACAGATGGTTTACAATCTCTATGAAGCCCTGGGAATCACTGACAAAAGGCTGTATATTTGCGAGGGAGCGACGCACGCCAAGAGTTTTCAAACTGACGAGGCAAGATATGAAATGAAAGTGGACAAATTTTTGACAAAACATGGACTCTGACCATTTTTTTTGATTTGAAAACAATTTGTTTTGATAAAAAATAGCATTTATGTTAAAATAAAATTGTCGAAAAGTGTCGCAATCGTCTTTTATCGACAAAAGCACGTCTATCTCATGAAAAATAGGGCGAAAAATTAAATCAGAAAAGGTGGAATAATGCTCAATTTTGCTTGATTTTTTGCAGTGACGGGTGATAAACTTGAACTGCAAGAAAATTTGTTAGGCAAGGCGATCTATTGATTTGAAAAAATAAAGAAAAGGGGGTAAAAGAGTGAAAAGAAAGATATTGCTTTCATTTTTGTCTTTTGTGATGATAGCCCTTTTTTCATGCGGTTTGATATTTTTGCCACTCAATACGCAGAAAAATCAACAAACAATTGAAGTCGGTCAGGAGGAAACTCAGGCTGTAAGCGGAAACTGGGATGATTATGCCTCGACTGCCGGTTTTTCGGTGTCTGGAACAACGATAAGAATTTCCACAGCAGAGGGACTTGCTTATTTTTCAAAAAATATAGCAACATATGCAAATTACACGGTTATTCAACAAAACAATATTGATCTTTCAGCCCATTACTGGACTCCAATTGGATATGATTATGATTATCGTTTTACTGGATCATATGATGGTCAAGGATATGCAATTGATGGACTTTATAGCCGAACAGATTTGTCAATTGGTGGATTTTTTGGATATATAAACGGAGCAACTCTGAATGGGATTATTGTTAGAAGTGGAGAAATAAATGTATCTTCAGGCACTGCCGGAGGAATATGTGCAAATGGAGATGGTGGTTTTACAATATCAAATTGTGCAAACTATGCGAATATCAATGGTAAACATGTAGGTGGCATTTTAGGTAGTATGCAAATGGTCTTTGGCCTTAATGAAAGTGATTATGACTCTAGTTCTATCTATGATTGTTACAACCGAGGTAACTTGACTTCATCATCTAGCACCAGTTGGGCCAGTTATGTTCATATAGGTGGAATTGCTGGAAATGTAAGAAAGTTCTACAATTCAGAAACAAACCAAATTGGATCGGTAGGTATTCGTCGTTGCTATAACACTGGAAATATCAGTTATACTGGGACTGCAACCAATTATGTCATTATGGGTGGAATTTTAGGATACCATAGCATGGGTGCAATGGGATTGTATTGTTGTTTCAATTTGGGAGCCGTCACATGTTCAAGCACAGTGACCGATCAAAGTGATATAAATGCCGTTGTTGGGCAAACGGCTCCAAGTGAGACTCCACTCGGTGCTATTGCATCAATTGGAACAACTTATTGGGGCGTGAATTGTAACTTGACGTATGTTGCAAGAAATCAAACAACAAGCACAATGCAAGCACAGGATGAAGATTGTAGACAGATTTCAGGGTTTGATGCTGCAGCAAAATTATCTTCCACATTTTTATCTGGTAGATATTTTACAATAAACGGAACGCAATATGGCTGGGGTCTAGTGGCAGAAGAAAGATGGACATATAATAATAATTGGGAAATGTCAAGTGATTACAATGACGGCTATCTTTATCTAACAATAGATAAAAACGATCAAAGCACTTTGAGTGTTGATGCCAATGGCGGAACATATAACGGAACTAGTTCTATTTCAACATACACACAAAATATAGGAACAACAAGATCAATCTCTTCTCCATCAAGAACAGGCTATTCACTTGGTGCGTGGGTGCTTGATGGCGGAGGCACAATCTCAACCTTTGGCAAACTGCATGATTCATACACCGATCCTTTCTTTATGGATGGGACAAATGGGACAAGAGAATACAACAACTCAGGAAACGGCACTGTTACACATCAATATCTTGCTTCATCAAACGCTGAGATAGAGTTGCCAACAGGTGCAAGGATATTGAGGATAAAAAATGCAGGCACTTCAAGTCCAGGACTTGGAGGGTTTACAAACTGGTTGCCTACTGAAGCAAATCATATTTTCTATACAATTATATATGCGAAGATACCAAAGGGGTATTCAATTCAATTTGGTACAAATTCACTTGGAACAAATGGAAGTTCAACATGGCTGACAGATAAAGCCGGAACAGGTGACTGGCAGGTATATATTAACAAAATCCAATGTGGGACTGATAAGGGAAGTACAACCAATTTCTATTACATAAATGGTGGAGCAAACGGCACAACCTCAAACCCAGTTGTGTGGGATGTGGCATACTTTGGGACATATGACGCAACAGGTTTATCGGCGAGTGGGAGCAGTTCAACCACACCGACTTTCACATACCCAGCCTCAAACAGCTCAATTGTTGCATTGTGGAATAGGTCAAGTGTGACAGTAACTATCAATCCAGATGGTGGATCTTACAATGGTTCAACTTCAAATTCAAGCATAAGTGCAAAATATCGTGACCTTGTCAATCTTGAAGTGCCA
>CAMMTJ010000003.1 GCA_946499835.1 uncultured Bacillota bacterium
AGACTATTTAGTTGAATACAAGAAAGAGAAGAGCATCCGCTCTTCTCTTTTTTTTGTTGGAAAAATTTGACTATTGACAACCAACTTAGTGTGTGCTAAAATGTTTCCATCAAGGAGAGTATTATGGAAAAAATAAGAAAAGTTGAGTTGCATCAAGTTAGACCTTCTGATATCGAATTATTAAAAAACAATCCGGATGAATTTTGGAAAGACGTTACTGAAATAGGATCTTCGGCTTTTGAATGTGTGGATAATTTTGAAAAGATCACAATACCATCAGGGATTGAAAAAATTGAGGAATTTGCATTTTATAGATCTAAAAACCTAAGACAAGTAGGCTTCTCTGAAGGATTGCTTAGTATTGGGTTGCAAGCTTTTTTAGGCTGTAAAAGTCTAGAAATGTTGAAATTGCCAAAAAGTGTAAGGAGTCTTTCAGAGGGCTCTTTTAGATTTTGCGATAGTTTGAAAACTATTGATATATCACTTGGTAATGAGCGTCTTCTAATTATGGATGAGGCATTTGCCGATTGTCAAAACCTTGAAAGTGTAAAAATATTAGGCAAAGATGTATTTATTTCTAGTAAGGTTTTTGCAAATTGTCCAAACTTAAAATTAGTTACTATTTCAAAAAATACTTTGTATATGAGTAATACCTTTGAAAATTGCAATGAAAACCTTGAAATAAAAAGTGTTGATTTAGAAGAAGGGGTATGAATATAAAAAAACTTGCCAAAACACTGGCAAGTTTTTTTGTAAATATTTCAGTTGTTGGAATATATAGTTGTTTTTCAACATATTATGTAGCATGAAAAAGATCAGATTAAAAGTTTTTTATTTTCGAAAACATATTGTCAATCTCTGCATCGCAGGGATAATTTGCGTGCTTGGAGTGGTTGCTCTTTGGGGAGGAGTGACGGCGATCACCACAAGCACTGTTGCAGGAGTTTATTATAACGGCGACACATCATCAAACAATCTTTCCCTTATGATCAATGTTTATTGGGGGACAGAATATCTTGATGATATGCTTGAAATTATGGAAGAAAAGAATGTCAAAACCACTTTCTTTGTTGGTGGAACGTGGGCGGTGCTCAATGAGGATATGCTTCAAAAGATTTATGATGCTGGGCATGAAATAGCAAATCATGGCTACAACCACAAAGACCACAACAAACTTTCAGAAGAAGATAATATGACAGAAATATCCAACACTCACACTATCGTCAAAGAACTTTTGGGCGTTGAAATGAATCTTTTTGCTCCACCAAGTGGTGCTTACAACAAGATCACGGTTTCTTCTGCTTCAAATCTTGGTTATAAGACAATCATGTGGACGAGAGACACTATTGATTGGCGTGACAAAGATGCCGATCTTATCTATCAAAGAGCAATAAAAAATGCCAAAGGTGGAGATTTGATTCTTATGCATCCAACTGAAAAGACTTTGGAGGCGTTGCCAAAAATAATTGATTATTTCCAATCAAATGGCTTCAATTTGACCACAGTAACGCAGACTCTTGGCAATGTCGTGGCATAAAAGAAAAATTTTTAGGACAAAAAAGGGCATAAACCTTCAAAAAATGTCTCAACTTTGTTTGAGATATTTTTTATTTATGATATTATTATTATAAGAAAATTTCCATAAGACGAGAAAGAGTTGATTATTTTTATGTCGTTTGGCAAAAATTTTCTGACAAATATCTTTTTTGTCTATCATTGTCGAAAATTTTGTTTATAAAAGGGTGGTTAATGGCAACTTTCCATATTTCAAGCAAGAAAAGACAAACAAAAAATTCAAAAAATGTCAAGAAAATTTGGGGAATTACGCTTTTGGCTGTGTTCACACTTGTGTTCCTCTTTTCTGTGACGAGCCTTATTCCAGCACTTCAATACTTTTTGCTGGGCACTTTTGGTCTCTTTGTTTATCCTTTGTCGATTTTGATGATGATCATTGGACTTGCTCTTCTCAACAACAAAAAGTATGTTATGAGCAAAAAATATGCCATCTTCCTTTCACTTTCAATATTTTTCCTTCTTGCAATCATTCAACTTATCATCTTGGGAGAACCAAGAGGTGCAGAGGGTGAAGCGCTTAATTTTGGACAGTATCTTGCCTTGTCTTACACAAAACAATACACGGCAGGAGGCATTATTGTCGGCTTTTTCGTGACTTGTCTTGTTATGCCATTAAGCACTTGGGCTACTGGAATAATTTTGGGACTTGGACTTATTGTGAGCGGGGCTTTCTTTGCTGAAACTTTGATTTCAATGAAGAGGGTGGCAAAGCCTGAAACCGAGGTCAAAATTCAAATCAAAGAAAAGGAGCCTAAGAGGGAAAAGGTTATTCCTCCAAAACCAAAAAGAGAAGAGCCAAATATTGTGCTTGGAGGAAACATTGAGGAAGAACTTTCACGTGAGCAAATTGCCAAACAAAAACTTGGCTTGCTTGGAAACAATGCTTCTATTAGGCCACAAGTTCAAGAAGAGCCAAAGAAAGAAAAAATTCCTGCTGGCATGAGCATACGTGAATATCTTTTGTCACCCCCAACTGTTGATATGAACAAGTTTTTGGCAAGATCGAACAGCCAAAAACCAAAGCAAGAACAGTTTTATCCTAACGCAACAAATGAAGAGATCAAAAAGACATTTGACAACATAAAGTCAAATGATCCTATCAAGCCAAACCAAACTGTGCATGAGGAGAGTTATGATTTCTCATCAAATGAGCAAATCCGCAGAGGAACTTTGCCAGAGGTTAAGCCAGAGGAGATAACAAACGAAGCGGAAGAGATTATAAGAAATGTTGTCAAAGAGGAGAGAGAACAAATTCAAGAAGAAATGAAATTTGACTCTCTTGAAAATGAGGACACGAGTGACTATTTTGACACAGATGCTCTTGCTGGCCGCGACCTCCAAGACAGGAGAGATTCTTTTGACCGTTCAGGCAGAGATAATATTTTGAGAAGTGACAGAGACGGGCTTTCTTCTGATCGTGATAGTCTGCTTAGAAATGATCGTGAGAATGCTTTTGATAGGCGAGATACAAAACCAGCATTTGAAAGAGAAGAAAAAATAGGCGTGATGTCAAATGACAGAAATAGTTTTGACAGAAATTCACTTGACCGCAAGAAACGATTTGTTGAACTTGAAAGTGATGACAAGGAAAAGAGTGAAGAGAGGTTCAAGCCTTATAGATACAATAGACCATCACTTGACCTTATCACGACACAATCAGACGACCTTTCAATGTTTAATGAAGAAATACCTATGAAAAGGGTGGCACTTGAAAACGCACTTGAAAAGTTTGGAGTGCCTGCAAAAGTGCAAAGCGTTGTCATTGGCCCAACTGTAACACGCTATGAAATCGCGATGCCAGAAGGCATTTCAGTCAAAAAGATACTTTCTCTTGATGCTGACATTGCCTATGCGCTTTCTGCAAAAGGTCAAATAAGAATTGAAGCGCCAATTCCTGGACGAAGCATTGTCGGAATTGAAGTGCCAAACTCAAAAGTTGCAAAGGTCAGCATAAAAGATGTTTTGCAATCAAAAGAATTTCAAATGAGCCCATCACCACTTACCTTTGCTCTTGGAAAAGATATTGCTGGTGGTGTGCGTGTTTGCAACCTTCAAAAAATGCCACACCTATTGGTTGCAGGAACAACTGGTTCCGGTAAGAGTGTGTGCCTTAACTCAATTATTGTTTCAATTTTGTATAAATCATCACCAGATGAAGTCAAATTCATCATGATCGACCCAAAACAAGTGGAACTTTCAATGTATGAAGGCTTGCCACATATGGTTATACCAAAAGTTATCACTGACGCAAACAAGGCAGTAAATGCTCTTGGTTGGGCAGTGGATGAAATGGAACGTCGTTTCAATCTTATCAGTGATGCAAGAGTGAGAAATATTGGTGAATATAACCAAACAGAAGATGTGAGAAATGGCAAAAAGAAGAAAATGCCTTATCTTGTCATCATCTTTGACGAGTTTGCTGACTTTATGGTTGAGCATAAAAATGAAATTGAAAGCAAAATTCAACGTCTTGCTCAAAAGGCTCGTGCTGCTGGTATTCACCTTATCCTCGCAACTCAAAGACCTTCAACTGATGTGGTAACAGGAACTATCAAAGCCAACTTCCCTGCAAGAATTGCCTTCAAAGTGGCAAGCAGGGTGGATAGCGAAGTTATCATGGGTTCAATCGGTGCTGAAAAACTTTTGGGCTATGGTGATATGCTTTACAAACCTGCTGACACTTCACCTCAACGTCTGCAAGGTTGCTTTATTGACACGCCTGAGACAAAAGATATTGTTTCATATATCATTCAAAACAATGAAGAAATAATTGACACTGATGCTCAAAATGCAATCAATGGCATCAACAAGCCTTCAAATGCAGGAGAGGGTGAGAATGGTGTTGATCCGCTCTTGCCACAAGCACTCAAAATTTGTATTGATAATGGCGTTGCCTCAACAACAATGGTGCAAAGAAAACTTTCTATTGGCTATCCTCGTGCTGCACGTATTGTTGATCAAATGGAAGAGAGAGGTTATATTTCAACGGCGGAAGGCTCAAAACAAAGGACTGTTTATATCACAATAGAAGAATTCTATCAAATTTTTGGAGATAATTATGACTAAGGAAGAACTTATTGGCAAAAAAATATCTGCCATTTCACTCGGATGCGACAAAAACAAAGTTGACCTTGAAAAAATGCTTGGCAGACTGAAAAGTTATGGGTTTGAAATATGTTCACAAATTGATGACGCAGATATTGTGATTGTCAACACTTGTTCTTTTATTCAAATTGCACAGGAAGAGGCCATTGCAAACATAATTGAAATGGAACATCTCAAAAAAATGGGGCGCATTGAAAAAGTGATTGTCACAGGATGCTTCCCAGAGAGAAATTATCAAAGCATGAAGGAAAACTTTCCTGATATTGACGCTTATTTGAAAATAAATCAAAACACAAAGATATGTTCAGTTATTGAAGATCTTTATGGAGTGAAACCAGAGAAAAAATATCGCGAGGGCGAGCGTGTTTTGACAACGCAAGGCGCTTATGCCTATCTCAAAATCGCAGATGGGTGCAATAATGCTTGTGCTTATTGCACCATACCAAGAATAAGAGGAAGGTATGTTTCTGCTCCAATCGGTGATCTTGTGGACGAGGCAAAGAATTTGGCAGAACGAGGAATAAAAGAACTCATTTTGGTCGCACAAGACACAACGCGATATGGAGAGGATCTCTATGGTGAAAATATGCTTATTCCTCTTTGTGAAAAACTGTCAAAAATAAAGGGAATTGAACGTATTAGGCTTCATTATGCTTATCCTGAAAAGGTTACCGAAGAACTTTTGAAATTCATTTGCACAAACGAAAAAATGTGCAAATACATAGATATCCCACTTCAACACATTGATGGACAAATCCTTGAAAGTATGAGAAGAAGACTTGGAGAAGACCAAACGAGAGATCTTATCGAAAAAATAAAATGCGATTATCCAGAGATAAAGGTTAGATCAACATTTATTGTGGGCTATCCAGGTGAGACAAGTCAGAAATTTAAGAAATTGTGTGACTTTATCAAACAATCACAACTTGATTATGTTGGCTTCTTTGCATTCAGCAAAGAGCCAAACACAAGCGCCTATTATATGAAAAAGCAAGTCCCAAATTTTATCAAAAAAATGCGTCTTAAAAAAATTTCTGATATTCAAAACCAGATTGTAACTCAAAAAGCAAGGCAATTGCTGGAAAAAGATATGGAAGTTTATGTTGACTTCTTTGATGAAGAAAATGGAGAATTTGTTGGACATAGCGAGTTTCTCTCTCCAACAGTTGACTTTGGTGTGCGTTTTGTGGATAATGGAAATATAAAAATTGGCGACAAAGTCAAAGTCAAGATTTTTGATTTTGATGGCTATGATTATAAAGGAGAATGTTTATGAATTTGCCAAACAAAATTACACTCACAAGAATTCTTTTGATACCATTTGTTATCTTCTTTTATGTGGCTTCTTTCATTCCTTACGGAAGATTTGTTTCGGCAGGACTTTTCATGATTGCCTGCTATACTGATTTTCTTGATGGACACATTGCAAGAAAAAGGGGACTTGTGACTGACCTTGGAAAGTTCTTTGATTCTATTGCAGACAAAGTGCTTATCATGACGGGAATGGTGCTTATTATCAGTGTTCCTTTGCGAGGTGCAGTGGCTGCTGCTCAACCTATAATACTTACAAGCATCTGCATGATCATTATGCTTGCAAGAGAATTTATAATAAGTGCACTCAGACAAATCGCTGCTGCAAAAGGCAAAGTTCTTGCCGCTGAAAAGAGCGGAAAAATCAAGGCTGCCGTGCAAGACGTGACAATTTCACTCTATATGCTTTACGCTGCATTTGTTGCTGACACTGAACTCTTGATAGGTGCATCAAACACAGCAAATGCTGTCATCAACATCATTCTTCTTGTGCTTTTGGTCACATCAACACTTCTGACAATCACTTCTGGAATAGGTTACCTTGTGCGCAACAAAGGAGTGTTTGTTGAAAAGAAAAAATATGATAATGTCGAGGATTTATGAGTTTTAAGGTCTTTGTCTTTTCAGATGAAATAGTTGCTGGCAAGTATCAATTTGAAATGGAAAAACTTCAAAAGTTGTTTGCACAGAGAGATATTCTTTGCAAAGAACTTTTGTTTTTTTCTTGTGCGACCGATTTGTTTTGGCAAAAGATAGAGAGTGAAATAGGCAAGGAGAACTTGCTTGTCTTTTTAAGCAATGCAAAAATAGATGGCATAATCTATCAAAACTTTGCAAAACTGGGTCAATTTGAAAAAACTGTTGATGAGCAGGCACTTGTGTTCGGCAAAGATGACAAGAAGACAATCATTATGCCATATGATGTTGACTATTTGTCAATGCTCGAAAAAATACTGGAAAAACCTGTTGGACGAAAGGTGATAACTCTTCAAATTTTTGGCAAAAGAGATGAAGAGATTGAGAAAAAACTTTCTCTTCTTGGGCAGGAGTTTGAAGACCTAAGATATACATATTTTTCAAGCAACCTTGTAAGCAAACTTTATCTTTCATACAAAAGTGTGCAGGAAGGCATAGACTCAAAACAAGTGGCTCTCAGTTTGCCTTTTCAAGATTGTTTATTTTCTGAGTCTGAACTAACGCTGACAAACTGCGTTCTCAAACTTTTGAGATTGAAAAATATAACTCTTTCCATTGTCGATTGTTTCACAGGTGGGCAGATTATAGAGAATTTTTATAACGATTGTGACAATTTTGATGATGCTGTCAAATCGTATCGTATTGATAAGACAACTTCTGCCTTGACAAGTGAGATGGTTTATCAAATGGCGGTGGAAGAGCGAAAACTTGGAAGCGACATATGTCTATGTATTGATGGGCGAGAAAGTGAGAAGGGAAGCGAGGTTATCTTCTCAATAGCAAGCAAAAATGACGTGAGTATTTTTAAGAACACATTCTCAATCAAGGGGCAAAAGGCACGGGCGATGAGTGCCAACTCTGCACTTTATCATTTGTTTCGCAAATTGAAGCAAAATGATTTTGCTTTTTAGATAATTTTTGATAAAATATAAGAGAGAATATTAAAAGGAAGAAAGATTATGGATAAGAAAGACGCAAAGAAAGAAGCACTTGATCAAGCACTCTTGCAAATTGAAAAACAATTTGGAAAAGGTGCTATTATGAAAATGGGAGACAGAACAAATGAGCCTATTGACGTAATTCCAACAGGCTGTTTGACACTTGACCTTGCACTTGGCATTGGCGGTATCCCAAGAGGAAGAGTTATTGAGATTTACGGGCCAGAATCTTCTGGTAAAACCACAGTTTCTCTTCACATTATTGCAGAAGCACAAAAACTTGGCGGAACGGCTGCTTTTATTGATGCTGAGCACGCACTTGACCCAATCTACGCTGAAAAACTTGGCGTAGTGCTCAATGATCTTTTGGTTTCACAACCAGACAATGGAGAACAAGCACTCAATATTTGTGAAATGCTTGTTAAATCTGGTTCAGTTGACATAGTCGTTGTTGACTCTGTTGCAGCACTTACTCCAAAGGCAGAAATAGACGGAGAAATGGGGGATAACCATGTTGGACTTCAAGCAAGGATGATGAGTCAGGCACTTAGAAAACTTACTGGCGTGATCAACAAGTCCAACACAACCGTGATTTTCATAAACCAACTTCGTGAAAAGGTTGGAGTTATGTTTGGTTCTCCTGAAACGACAACTGGCGGAAAGGCTCTCAAATTCTATTCTTCAATCAGACTTGATGTTCGCAAAGTGGACACCATAAAAGATGGGGCAAACATAATCGGAAACAGAACAAGAGTCAAGGTTGTCAAAAACAAACTTGCACCTCCATTCAGAACAGCAGAGTTTGACATTATCTATGGAAAGGGTATTTCACAAGTTGGTTGTCTTGTAGATTTGGCATTGCAAGCAGATATCATCAAAAAGTCTGGGTCTTGGTTCTCATACAACGATGAGAAAATTGGACAAGGAAAGGAAAATGTCAAGGCTTATCTTGAACAAAATCCTGAACTTTACAATGAGATTATGGACAAAGTTAAATCTGCATCTGGGCTCGTTAAATCAGAGGCAGGAGAGGAAGAATAAAACAAAAAATGTATGCGACAAGGCATACATTTTTTTATATTTTGTTTTTATACAAAGTGCAAAGTTATAAGAAAATTTGACTTGAATTTTGCTGTTTTGCTATTTTCCAGTCAATATCAAAAATTTGCAAAATTTGGCAGATATTGTATGTTGTTTTTACATACTTGCACCTAAATATAGATTTTTGGAGCAGAATACTGTCGAAAAGTTTTAATTATCAAAAAGCATCAAATATACCATTTTGATTTTTTGGATTTATTTATTGTTTTGACAACTTCAAACTCATTTATCTTTTTGTTTGATTGGTCACCACAGGTGTAGAAACTTTCTATATATACTTTTTCTTTATCATTTGGAATAACAATTTCAATCACTTTTTTGCCCTTTGAATCTGAAAATGAATATGCTTTGTTCTTCTCTTTGATAGAGCCTAAATATATGTTGTAAGTGATATATGGCTTTGCATTTATTGTCAAGATCAGTTTGCCATTTTGCATTACTTTTTGACATTCCACATCTTCAAGTTTTGTCCACTTAGTTGAAATGTCATGAGGAAGATTGAGAAGTGAAAAAATTTCTTTTTGAGTGTATCTTTCAGGAGTGTAAATATTTGCAAGCACAACGCGGTGATTTTCATCAAGTTCTGTCAGGTCAATGTCACGCTCAACGATGCTGTCAGGTTGAGAAAAATGAGAATTGTCATCAAGTCGAGAAAAAACGCCTTTGACGATTTCAGTTGGCTGATTTCCGCCTGCATAAGAAATGGCTTCATTGTCAAGATTTCCAAGCCAAACACCGCAGGTTGTGTCTTTTGTGTAAGAAATATTCCACGCATCCAAGTTTTGTTTTGAGTTTGGTTTGCCGACTGTTCCTGTCTTTGAAGCAATGTCAAGTCCAAGTGATGCCAGTCTTTTTGCAGTGCCTTCTTTTGCACATGTGCGAAGCATATCTGTGACAAGATAGGCACTATCTTCACGAAGCACTTCTCTCTCTTGTGGTTTGTGAATATAGACAAGTTTGCCATTTTTGTTTGTGATATGACTTATAAATTTTGGAGAGGCAAACTTGCCTTCGTTTGCTAGGGTAGAGTATGCGCCTGAAAGAGTTTTGATATCTGTGCCATAAGTCATGCCACCAAGAGCCAAAGCATAACTATCATCTTTCTCATCAAACTCAATATCCATCTTTTCAAGATAAGTCTTTGCCTTGTCAATGCCGACATAACTGAGCACTTTTACAGCGGGGATATTTATAGATTTTGATAAGGCTTCACGAGCACTGACATAGCCTCTGTAAACTTCGCCTATATTCTTTGGGTTATAGCCTGCGATAGTTGTTTTTTCATCAAGCAGTTGCGTGCTTGGATAGATTATATCCTCATTGATTGCAGGGGCGTAAACAAGAATAGGTTTTATGAGAGAGCCCGGCTGTCTTTTTGCAGATAAGATGTTATATGCACTGCTTCCTACGTAAGCCTTGACGCCGTGACGTGAATTGTCCAAAATTATTCCGGCATAATCGCAATCAGGTGAGACAGATGAAAAACTCTCTTCAAGGGCAGATTGCGCTTTGCTGTCTTGGTAGGTAAAGATTTTATATTCTCCAAGAGCGATTTGTCTTGCAGGAATGCCAAGAATTGAGCAGGCCTCTTCAATGCAGGCTTGAGAAAAAGAATTGAGTTTGTTTTCTTTTTCTGTGTTTAAGGTGAGTTTTATTTCACTATTTTTTGCCTCTAATGCTTGTGACTGCGTGATTTTGCCATCTTTTTCCATTTCACCAAGCACAACATTCCTTCTTGCTAAAGCGTTATCAATATGAGCAATTGGACTGTATCTGTTTGGTGACTTGATCATGCCTGCAAGCATGGCACTTTCTGACAAATTTAGGTCTTTTGCTTCCTTGGAAAAATAATAATTGGCAGCACTTTCAATGCCATAACAATTATTGCCAAAATATATGATGTTGAGATACTGCTCCATAATATCTTCTTTTGAAAAGCGTGACTCAAGCTTCTTGGCAAGAGCAATCTCTTTTATTTTCCTCTCAAATGTCTTTTCGCTTGTCAGTTGCGTGTTTTTGACAAGTTGTTGAGTTATAGTTGATGCACCTTCTTTTAGTTTTCCGCTCTTGATATTGCTGAGCATGGCAGATGCAATACGTTTGTAATTTACGCCATGATGGTTGAAAAATTCTTTATCTTCTATTGATGTGAAAGCGTCAATTGTTTGAGAGGGGATTTGTTGGTATTTGATATATTTTCCATTGAACATATTTTCTTCTTTTATCTGCTTGTTGTCGCTGTCATATATGGCTATTGCAAGGCTTGGAGAAGTCAGTTTTTCTTCGTTCAACTCAATCTTTGTTGCCTTTGAGTAAATGGATGCAACATAAAAGCCTATACAGGCGACACCTGCGATAAAAATCAGCAAAGAAGTTATAAAAATGATCTTGACAATCTTTTTCATCGATATTATTATGTTTCAAGTGTGTCGAATTATTTATGTGATTTATAATTTCATTTGCTTATTTGACCGCTTTGTTGTATAATTTGATTGAATATCTACTAAACGAGGAAAGCATGAAATACTTTATTGTGACTTATGGTTGTCAAATGAATGTCCATGAGTCTGAAAAAATAGCAGGAATACTTGAAAAATTGGGTTATGAATGTGGGCAGTCAAGAGAAGAAGCCGACATTATTGTTTTTAATACTTGTGCCATAAGAGAAGGAGCAGAAGATCGCGTTCTTGGAAATGTTGGGGCACTTAAAAGACTTAAAAAGAAAAACAAAAACTTGATCATTGCAGTTTGCGGTTGTATGACTCAAAAGTCAAAGACGGCAGAGTATCTTTTGTCAACTTTTCCATTCATTGACATTGTTATCGGCACTTTCAATATACCAAAACTTGGTGACTATATTGAAGCCGTCAAAAAAGGAAGACAACTTGAACTCTGGGAAGAGGGCGACATTGATGAGGTTTTGCCTTACAAACGCACAAGCGGTGAAAATGCTTGGGTCAACATTATGCAGGGTTGCAACAACTTCTGCACATATTGTATTGTGCCATATGTTAAAGGCAGAGAAAAGAGCAGACAGGAAGAGAACATCTTGGCAGAGGTTAGGGCAATTTTGAGTGAAGGCAAATATAAGAAGATTACACTTCTTGGTCAAAATGTAAACTCATACGGAAAAGATCTTGTTCCACAAGTGTCATTTGCCAAACTTTTGCATGATATTTGCAAGATTGAAGGCGACTTTGTGGTTTCATTTATGACTTCACATCCAAAAGATTTGACTGACGATGTGATTGATGCTGTGGCAAATGAAGAAAAGATAGAAAAATATATTCATCTGCCTGCACAAAGCGGAAATAATCGCATTTTAAGGCTTATGAACAGAAAATATACTCGTGAAGATTACATAAAAATAATTGATAAAATTAAGGCGAAAATACCAAATTGCAGATTGACGTCAGATTTTATTGTAGGGTTTCCAACTGAAACAGAGGAGGAATTTGAAGATACCATGTCTCTTGTCAGATATGTGCATTATGACAATATCTTTGCTTTTATGTATTCTCCTCGTGAAGGCACGGTGGCCTCAAAAATGGACGGGCAAGTTGATGACAAAGTAAAGCATGAACGTGTCAACAAACTGCTTGCTCTTGAAAAAGAATTGCAAAAGGAGGTAAAATAATGGCTGATAAAGTATCTCCAATGATGCAACACTACTTGATGACAAAAGAAAAATATCAAGATTGCATTTTGTTTTACAGACTTGGCGACTTTTATGAGATGTTTTATGATGATGCAATAACTGTTTCAAAAGAACTTGACCTTACTTTAACAGCTCGTTCTTGTGGACTTCCACAAAAAGCACCAATGTGTGGAGTGCCACATCATTCGGCTTCCACCTATATTGCAAAACTCATCTCACTTGGATATAAAGTTGCCATTTGTGAGCAGACATCAGAGCCTGAAAAGGGTGTAAAAATTGTTGACCGTGATGTTTTGCGAGTTGTTACACCAGGAACTGTCATTGAAGATGAAATGCTGGATGAGAAGAGAAACAATTATCTTCTTTCAATCTACAAGGAAGAGGGCAAACTTGGCGTCAGTTATGTGGACATAACAACTGGCGAGTTTAACATTGTTCCTTTTAGCGAAAATATTGAAAATGAAATGACAGACCTCTTGTCAAGAATTATGCCTTCTGAGGTTATTGCAAATGAAGAGGGCAAGGCTTTTTATGACAATCTTCAAGTGCTTAAACTAGGCTCATTGCCAAAGTGCATGGCATACTATGAGTGGGCTTTTGGCTATAACAGAGCCAATGAAAATCTCATGAGGCAGTTTGGTGAAAACTATGCCGTTGTGTATGAACTGACAGGCAAGAAGCATCTTATTTCTCCGGCAGGAGCGATAATTGAATATCTCAAAGAAACTCAAAAGAAACTTCTTGGAAATATAAACAAGATTATCCTTATAAAAAACAAAAACTATATGATCATTGATATGAATTCAAGGCGTAATCTTGAACTGACTGAATCAACAAGAGAGCGTAAACGCTATGGCTCACTCCTTTGGCTTCTTGACAAAACAAAAACAAATATGGGAGCAAGGAAACTTCGCAAATGGTTTGATGAGCCTTTGCAAGATAGCAAAGAAATAAATCTTCGTCTTGATGGTGTTGACGAGTTTGTCAAAAAGATAATTTTGCGTGACAGACTTGGACAAGTGCTTGGTTTTGTTTATGATATAGAAAGACTTTCTGGAAAGATAGCCTATGGCAATATCAATCCAAAAGATATGATTTCGCTCAAAAGTTCGCTTTCAAACATACCAGAGATCAAGAAACTTCTTGCCGATGTCAAAGCAGATATCTTGAAAAGCGAAAGAGACAAGATTGATGATTTTTCTGATCTTGTTGATCTTCTTGATAGGGCGATTGATCCAGAGGCTTCCGCTCTTATGAAAGAGGGAGGATATATCAAGAAAGGGTTTAATAGCGAACTTGATGATTATCGCAATGCAAAGACTTTGGGTGGACAATGGCTGAAAGAATTGCAAGACAAAGAGATTGAGGCAACAGGAATAAAAAACCTCAAAATCATGAACAACAAAGTGTTTGGCTATTTCATTGAAGTCAACAGAAGCCAAATTGATAAAGTGCCTTTAAGATATATCAGAAAACAGACGGTGGCAAACAATGAAAGATATATCACAGAGGATCTTAAAGCAATTGAAGAAAAGATTTTGGGTTCAGAAGAAAAAGCATTGAAACTTGAAAGCCTTTTGTTTGCAAAGATAAAAGAATATCTTTCTTCATTTGTAAAGCAAATTCAAAAGACGGCATCGGCTATCGCAGTGATAGATGCTTTGCGTGCACTCGGTGAAGATGCAGTCAAGTATGGTTACACAAGACCAACCATTTCAAATCAAACAAAACATATCAAGATCATAGATGGCAGACATCCAGTGGTTGAGGCTTTCCAAAGAGAAGGAAACTTTATTGCCAACGACACCATGCTTAACTCTTCAACTGACCGCATCATGATTATAACTGGGCCAAATATGGCAGGCAAAAGCACATATATGAGGCAGGTTGCACTCATAACTTTTATGGCACATATTGGAAGTTTTGTTCCAGCAAAGAGTGCAGAGATTGCCATAACTGACCGAATATTCACAAGAGTTGGTGCAAGTGATGATCTTGTTTTTGGACAAAGCACGTTCATGGTGGAAATGAGCGAAGTTGCGCTTATTCTTGCAAATGCAACAAACAAGAGTCTTATCCTTCTTGACGAAATAGGAAGGGGGACATCCACATTTGACGGACTCAGCATCGCTTGGGCTGTTGTGGAATACATTTCACAAAACTTTACAGCAAAGACTTTGTTTGCAACGCATTATCACGAACTAACTGATCTTGAAGGCGTGCTTGACGGAGTGAAAAACTATAAAATAGCAGTAAAAGAGATAGGCGGAAATGTTGTCTTCTTGCGTAAGATTGTTCGTGGTGGGGCAAACAAGAGTTTTGGTATTGAAGTTGCTCGTCTTGCAGGCGTGCCACAAAAGGTGCTTGACAGGGCAAAAGAGATAAGTGAAAATCTTGAAAAAGTCAACACAAAACTTGATCTCAACATCTTCAAAGAAAGAAAAGAGAAGGCGGAGGATCAAACAAAACTCGCACTGTCTTTGCTTGCAACGTTAAAGGATATAGATATGAACAGAGTGTCACCAATGAGTGCTTTTGATATTTTGAATGACCTTGTGTCACGCACAAATGAGAAAAAGGAGAACTAAATGAAAATAAATATTTTGGAGCCAAAAGTTTTCAATCGAATTTCAGCAGGAGAGGTTGTTGAAAGACCGGCTTCTATCGTCAAAGAACTTGTTGAAAACAGCATTGATGCTGGGGCTAACAAAATTTCAGTTGAGATTGAAGAGGGTGGAATAAAATCAATCACAGTTTCAGATAATGGCTGTGGAATTGAGAAAGATGACATTTATACCGCCTTTCTTCCTCATGCGACAAGCAAGATAAAGTCAATTGAAGACCTTGACAATATCGCTTCTCTTGGTTTTCGTGGGGAGGCACTTGCAAGCATTGCATCTGTGTGTCATTTGAATATGTCTTCTCGTGCACAAGGTTGTGAAGAAGGCTATGGCATCAAAATAGATGGCGGTGAGTTTGGACAAGTCTATTCGCTGGCAAGAAATGAGGGGACGACTTTCAGCTGTGAAGACATTTTCTATAACACGCCAGCACGTGCAAAATTTTTGCGTAAACCAAAGAGTGAGGAAGCGGAAGTGACGCACCTTATTGAAAAATTTATGCTCTCTCACAGCGATATTGCTTTCACCTATTATGTTGATGGAAAATTGATATACAACACGACACCTTGTAGTATGCAAGACATAATATACACAATTTATGGTCGTGAAGTTTATGAGAGTTTGATTGAAGTTGATTATGAAGAAGACGGATATAGACTGTTTGGATATGTGACAAAACCAAAAATATCAAAGAGTAATCGCACATATCAAACATTGTTTGTCAACGGAAGATATGTTGAAAACTTTCTTGTTTCATCTGCGGTGCAAGGAGTTTATGAGTCATTTTTGATGAAGGGACGTTTTCCAATTTATGTGCTCGAACTTTCTCTTCCAACTGACTGCGTTGATGTCAATGTGCATCCATCAAAAAGGGAAGTTAAGTTTGAAACTCCAAACAAGATTTTTGGTATTGTTCGACGTGCGGTTGAGAAGGCACTGCTTTCAGTTGACCAAATTGCAAATTTTGTGGCAGAAGAGTCAGTGCCTATGCCAAATGAAAACAGTGAATACAATATGGAAGGGTTCAATCCAATATACAAAAAGCCAGATGAGCCATTATCGGCAACTCAGGGCAGAAGTTATGGTGTGACAATCGACCGCTTTGACACTCACAAACCTTTGAATATACCTAAAAATGATATTGAATATGAAAAAGCGCCACCAAAGGCACAACCATCATTTGAAGATATCAAACTTGAAGAGAGAGATGTGCCAGTAAACAAAATCGGCGGACCTTTCTTCTTTGACAATGACAATGAAAAGTTTTTGCATGATATTGTAAACAAACAAATTCAAGAAAACAAGGTTGTTGAAGAGAAGTTTTTGCAAGCGGACGTTACAGATGGGATGAAGATATTGGGCACTCTTTTCAACACATATATTGTTGTTGAAGTTGATGATGCGGTTTATTTCATTGATCAGCATGCCGCACATGAAAGACTGCTTTATGACAAACTTGTCAAAGATGTGAATGAGCATAAAACCTTCAAACAACCTCTTTTGATCCCTTATAGATTTAAGGTTGCACCAAAAGATTATGAAAAAGTGGAAAATCTTTTGCCAAGCCTTAACGCAATGGGCTTTGATGTGGAAGAGATTGGACAATATTATTTTGAAATAAGTGCAATCCCTCTCACTCTTGGCGAACTTAAAATTGAAGATTTTGTGCAAGATATGGTCAGAGATATACCTCTTCTTGACAAAAAGCCTAGCGAGTTTGTCAATGAAAAACTTTGCCAACATGCTTGCAAACATGCCATTAAAGGTGGCGATAGTATAAGCAAAGATGAATGTGCTTATCTTATTGAACAGGTAAGAAAGGGTGTTATGCTTTGCCCTCATGGCAGACCAATCACTTTGGCTCTTTCAAGAAGAGAGTTTGAGAAAATGTTTAAGCGTATTGTTTAAGACAAAAGGAGAGAAAATGGAACTTAAAGATTGCGAAGAGAAACTTCAAAAGCAATTTGATATTGTAGATGATATTGCCTTTTTTAACCAAAAAAAAGTGCTTGATGCCTTTGTAAAAAACAAGGTGACATCACAGTGTTTTGCAGGCACAACTGGATATGGTTATGATGATGTAGGCAGAGATACTTTGGCAAAAGTTTATGCTGATGTGTTTGGTGGAGAAAGCGCTATTGTTTCACCACTTATCACTTGTGGCTCTCATGCCATAACCATTGTTTTGTTTGGGCTTCTTCGACCAAATGACATACTTTTGTCAGCAACAGGAAATCTTTATGACACGCTAAGCGATACTCTTCTTGGCAAAAATAACGGCTCGCTTGAAAACTTTGGCGTCAAATATATGCAAGTTGATATGGCTGGAAATAATATTGACGAGGCTTTACTTGTCAAAAAAGTCAAAAAACTCAAACCAAAGGTTGTCTTTTTCCAGCGTAGCAGAGGTTATAGCGAGCGAAAAGCCCTTTCTGTTGATGATATGGAAGGTGTTTTCAAAAAAATAAAAGAGGTCAGTCCAAAATCTTTTATTGTTGTTGACAACTGTTATGGTGAATTTGTTGAAAAGAAAGAACCTTTGCAAGTTGGTGCAGATGTTATCGTAGGTTCTCTTATCAAAAACCCAGGTGGTGGGCTTGCTCCAACAGGGGGGTATATTGTAGGCAAAAAGGAAGCAGTTGACAAAATTGCAACTCGCTTTACATCTCCATCTCTTCTTTGTGAAGTTGGCTCATTTGAACAAGGTTATCGTCTTTTCTATCAAGGTTTATTTATGGCACCTCACACAGTTGCACAAGCCATTAAAGGTGCATATCTTGTTGGGCAGGTGATGGCAGATAAAGGATATAAAGTCATTCCAGCAAATGACGAACGCGCCTTTGATATAATAAAATCAGTTGTTTTCAACACTGAGGATGAACTTGTCAAATTTGTCCAAACAGTGCAAACCATTTCACCAGTTGATAGTTTTGTTTTGCCACTGCCATGGGATATGCCAGGCTATGAAGACCAAGTGATTATGGCGGCAGGGACTTTTGTAGGTGGTGCATCAATTGAACTTTCATGTGACAGTCCAATCAAAAAGCCATATATTGCCTATTTCCAAGGCGGGCTAACATATGAACACGTGAAAGTCTTCGCACAAAAACTTCTTGAACTTTATTGAACAATAGGAATGGTTAAGATCTAATTCGAAACTAGCAAAAATTATGTATATTGCTAGTTTTTTTTAATAGCGTATGATATAATCAAAACATGAAGAAAATAAAAATAGGGAAAGAAAACGCAATATTTCAGCAAATATTGGCAATTAAAAGCAATAGGAATAAAAGGGCTCAACTTAAAATGTTTTTTGTAGAAGGGGTTCAAAATATAAAAGAGGCAATTGCAAACAATTGGTCAATACATGCTTTTATTTATTCTGAAAAAACAAACCTTTCAGATTGGGCAAAAGGTATTATATCTATTGCAGAATATAACTATATTTTAGACGATACTTTAATGAAAAAGTTAAGTGATAAATCGGATACAAGTGAAATTTTGGCAATAATAAAAATTAAAAATCAAGATGACATTGTTTTTACAAAAAATCCAGTTTATGTTTTGTTGGATAGACCATCAAAGAAAGGGAATTTAGGGTCAATAATTAGGAGTTGTGATGCATTGAATGTTGATCAAATTTTTTACTCTGGGCATAGCGTGGATATTTATGATCATGAAGTCATCACTGCTTCTATGGGGTCATTTTTTAAGATGCCAATAACATATATAAAATCAAATGAAGATTTTTTGAATTTGATTAAAATATTAAAAAGCAAATTAGACTTACAAATTGTTGCGACATCATTACAGGCAACGAATACTGTTCAAGAATGTGATTTTACTAAACCTACATTACTTTTAGTAGGCAATGAAGCAAATGGATTATGTAAATTTTATAATGATAATGTTGATAAAGCGGTAATAATAAGAATGAGAAATGGTATTGACTCATTAAATGTTGCTTGTGCAACAACGGTTTGTTTGTATGAAATACAAAGACAACGCACAAAAACTTCTTGAACTTTATTGAATAATAGGGTGTTAGAAAAAAAGGACAACTTGGTTGTTCTTTTTTTGTGACAATTTTCGTAAATTATATCTATGAAAAGAAATCTGTTTGTGTCAGTCAAAGATAATGTTAGAGATTGTTTGCAAAACAATAAAATAAAATTCTTTACACTTATGTTTATTCTTTTTGTTGCTCTTGTGACAGGAATTATTGTTGCAATAAAGTGCTATTCAAATGCGAGCATTGCAGATTTATCCCATTATGGGCTTGTCAGTCTTGAAGGTGGGGCGATAACTTCTTCTTTTTTTTCCAGACTTTTATCACTTATCCTTGTCATGGCACTTTTGCTTGTCTTTTCTTTAACAAAGTTCTGTTTGCCACTTGCCTATCTTGTGCTTGCATACAGGACTTATCTTTTGGGGCTTAATCTTACACTTATGTTCATATTATATGGCTTCCCAGGGATAATTTTATCATTTTTGATAGCTTTGCCTTGTCAACTGATTTGTCTCTTTGTTTTGTCTGTTTACTATATCTTTTTGTGTGATAGTTTGAATAATCCTTGTTGTGTGAGTAGGTTAAACATGAGGTATCGCCTCAAATGTTTTCTTTTCACGCTGGCAGTTTTGATTGCTGTTTGCCTTGTTGAATCTCTTCTTATCATTATTTTTAATGGGCAGGTTATACTTGTTTTATAAGATTGAATAAAAATCTCTTTTTGGAAAAACTAATCTCGAAAGGAGATTTTTTATGAAACGAATTGCTGTATTTGGTATTATGTTATGCATACTTGCCACAACATTTTGTGCAAGTGGTTTTCAAATGACAATGGCAAGCAGTGAAGTTCAAATAACTTCAAAATCTGCATTCCTCATGGATTATGCCTCAGGACAAATTTTGTATGCCAAGAATGAAAAAGAGCATTTGCCAGTTGCGAGCATGGTGAAGATGATGACAATTCTTCTCACGCTTGAAGAGATTGATCAAGGGAACTTATCACTTGATGATATGATCACAACAAGTGAAAATGCCTCTGGAATGGGTGGCTCACAAGTTTTCATTGATCCATATGTTGAATATAAAGCAGAAGATCTTCTCAAAAGTGTGATTGTTTCTTCTGCAAATGATGCCTCAGTTGCACTTGCAGAACATATAAGTGGAAGTGAAAATGCTTTTGTTGTGAAGATGAATGAAAGGGCAGAAGAACTTGGTATGGCAGACACCAATTATGTCAACTGCACTGGACTTCCAGCGCCAGAGCAATATTCTTGTGCAAAAGACAGCGCTCTTCTTCTCAAACAAGTTGCAGAGCATGAACTCTATCACAAATACAGCACAATTTGGATGGATGAACTCACTCATCCATCAGGTCGAAAGACTGAGCTTGTCAACACCAACCGGCTTATAAGGTATTATGAGGGCTGTGATGGTGGAAAAACAGGTTCAACAAATGAAGCAGGCTGTTGCCTTTCAGCCTCAGCCAAAAGGAAGAATATGAGACTTGTTTCAGTTGTTATCGGTGCAAAAAACAGCCAGACGAGATTTAACGAATGTTCAAGCCTCTTCAATTATGGCTTTGCAAACTTTGAAAGCAAAAACCTTTTGAGTCAAAATGAAGTTGCAAAAGAAATTGCTGTAAATAAAGGCAAGGTTGACAGCATAGCAGTTTATCCAAGCGAGGACTTTTCAGTTGTAGGCAAAAAAGGTGAAGATGGTGGGTATAGCGTTGACTATAACTTGCCATCACAAATCAACGCTCCTGTAAAGTCAGGTGATGTTGTCGGCAAGGCTATTGTTTCAAAAAATGGTGAAGTTATCAAAGAGGTTGATCTTGTGATGAGAGAGGACGTTCAAAAATTATCTTTCAAAGACTGCCTTGATCACATAACGCAAAAATGGTAAACAAAAATGACTGTTTGACTTTTCAAGCAGTTTTTTTTTGTTGGTTGAAAACCTTTTATTGTTTCGACAAACGTATGAATGAAAGTGTCTATTTTTGTTTGCTTTTTTAAGAGAAGTTTGTTAAAATCATACTATGCTGTATTTCATACTTGCTCTCAACCTTTCCGGCTGGGATATTTTGACAGCGGTGCTTGGTTACCTTTGTGCAATGGCGGTCGGAATTGTTTCTCATGAGGTTGCACATGCCTTTGTTGCTCATAAGTGTGGAGATGATACGGCAAAACTTATGGGAAGGGTGTCTTTCAATCCTTTTGCACACCTTGACCCTTTTGGCATGCTTATGTTTCTTTTTGTTGGCTTTGGCTGGGCAAAACCAGTCCCTGTCAATGAACTGAACTTTCGCAATTTTAAGCGTGGACAAAGACTTGTGTCTATGGCTGGAATTGTGACAAACCTTGTGCTTGCTTTTATTTTTAGTGGGCTATATTACTTTTTCTTCCCATACTTAATTTCACATTCAAACTTGTTTTTGAATTTTGTTGGATATTTTCTTCTCTTTGCTTTTGCGATAAATATTTCCCTTGCAATATTCAACCTTTTCCCAATTTATCCGCTCGATGGCTTCAATTTTCTTAGGTCATTTTTAAGACCAACAAACAAATTTGTGCTGTTTATGGAAAGGTATGGCTCACTTATCTTGATTTTGCTTCTTATCACATCAGCCTTTGACTATGTTTATTCATTTTTCTTGAATCTTGTCGAACAAGGCTTCTTCGCTTTTTGGGGGTTATTCTGATGGACACAAATGAAAATTTTCAACCAGTTGAAAGTGAACAATTAGGTTTCGTGGATCAAAAGTATCGTTTCAAACTTGACAACTTCGAAGGTCCACTTGACCTGCTTTTGCATCTCATCAAAGACGCCAAACTCGACATCATGACTGTCAAACTTTCTGAAATAACAGAGCAGTATCTTGAATATATGCAAGATCTTGATTCTATTGACATGGACAGAGCAAGTGAATTTATCACAGTTGCGGCAACGCTTTTGGAAATCAAGTCAAAACATCTTTTGCCTGTTGAAACTGAGGAAGTGGAGGATGAAGAGGACAGTGAGGCACTTCTTCTTCAAAGACTTAAAGAATATGAACTCTTTAAGCAAACAGGGCAACGTCTCAAAGAAATTGAAGACATCAACAAACTTTATCGTGCACCTGGCAAAGAGACTGAAAAAGTCAAGATTATCATCAAAGACATGGTGCTTGACAAGTTGCTTGATGCCTTTGCAAATCTTTTGGCAAGAAAAGAGGCAAGGGGTGAAGAAAAACCTGAGCCTAAGAAGATTGTGAAAGATAGATTCACTGTTGCCGAAAAAATTGTTTCAATAAGAGATTATTCTCGCACGCACAAACGGTTTTTGTTTGAAGATCTTTACAGTGATGACATGACAAAAAGTGAAATGATCAATGTCTTTCTTGCTCTTCTTGAACTTCTCAAACTCCAAACGGTGAGAGTAGAGCAGACAGGAATCTTTCAACAAATAAACATTATTTCAAATGAGGTGAGCGCATGAGCACTTTTGACACAACTTACAACTTAAAAGATGTTCTCTATTCAATTCTCTTCGTGGCAGGAGATGGGATTGAAAAGTCTTTTTTGGCTGAAAAACTGGAAGTAAGCGAAAAAGAGGTTGAAAAGGCGCTTGCCGAACTTGAAAAAGATTTATCTGGCTCTTGTGGGGTGCATCTTATAAGATTTAAAAACAAAGTGCAACTCTCTTCAAATCCAAATTATGCCTCTTATATATCAGATGTTCTCAACCCAATCAGAGAAAAATCATTGACGCGTGCAGCACTTGAAACGCTTGCTATCATTGCATACAAACAGCCTATCACAAAACTTGAAGTTGAAGATGTGAGGAGAGTTAATTCAGACTACGCCGTCCAAATACTTCTTGACCAAGATATGATTGAGGTCGTTGGAAGAAAAGATGCTGTTGGGAAACCTCTTCTTTTTGGCACAACAGAAAACTTCTTGAAGAGGTTCAATATAACCAATTTGTCAGACTTGCCTGATTATGAAGAACTGATGGAAAGAATAAAAACTTTGCGTTCTGAGGAAGAGGCAGAGAAGAGCGACACTTTGTTCCGTGATGTGCAAGACATTGAATTTAACGAGGAGTTGCCAGACTTTTTGAAAGGAGAAGAGGTGGAAAAAGTTGATGGCGAGAGCGAATTGGAACAAGAGATTGACAAACTTCTCTCAGATGACGATTCAACCTCTGATGCTGTTTAATAAAAATACAAAAACTTCCATTTGGAAGTTTTTTTCTTTATCTTCTCATCATAGAATACTGGTATGGAAGAAGAGGAGTTTTATTATAAACTTGAAGAGGTTAAAGAGCGGGTGGGCTTCAAGCAAAGAGCAAAGGTATATCTTTATGTTTTCGGGCTTTTTGCTCTATTTTTTGCACTTATGAGTTTTCTTGTATGGCTGTTTCAGTAAAGAAAAAACTGCCTGTTCACCCAAGTTTTCTTCTTCTGCTGGGCTGGTTTATTTTAATGCGTGACCTTGCCGGCTTTTTTATTTTTGTGGGCGTTGTTTTAACGCATGAACTTGGGCACTATTTTGTTGCAAAAAAACTGGGCTATCGTTTGGACTCTTTTTTCCTTGCACCTTATGGTGTGAGTTTGAATTACAAAGAAAGCGTGTTTGAAGCAGGAGATGAGGTCAAAATTGCCATTGCAGGCCCTCTTGTCAATTTCTCTCTTGCTTTTGTTGCAATAGCATTTTGGTGGATTTTTCCAGCCACTTACTTTTTTACTCAAACCTTTGTTACACAGTCAATCTTGCTTGGACTATTCAATCTTCTTCCTTGCTATCCGCTTGACGGCGGACGTATTGTGGTTGGGCTTTTGTCTGGCAAAATGGAACGCAAAAAAAGCGTGGCGCTTGTGACCACACTCAATTTTGTCTTTTCTTTTTTATGCTTTGTTTGTTTTGTGATTTCTTGCATTGTCAGTTTCAATCCAACGTTTGCCCTTGCCACTTGCTTTTTGCTGGCAGGGGCAGTGCAGGGTAAGAGAGAGGGCAGATATGCTCTTGCAACTGTGTTCAAGAAAAAGAACAAAAATTTTTCAAAACCGCTTGTTTTGACTGTCAATTCTTCGGTAACACTTGGAGAGGTGCTAAAAAAAATCCAAGTAAACAAATTTACAATTTTTTACTGCATATTTGCAAACGGCAAAGTGAGAATTTTGTATGAGCAAACTCTCTTGGACTTTGCTCTTGTTTTTTCATACACAGCAACGCTTGAAGAAATCTTTTCTTCTAATTTTCTTCGAGGAAAGGTATAAGTTTTTCAATGTTGTCTTTTTCAAGAGTTTTGAGTTTTTCCAAAATTTCATCAATTTCTTTTGAAACATCTTTGTGATCAGATTGATCTTTTATGCATGTGATGTAGCCCATAAAAGTGCCAATCAGCATAAGTTCTGCGATATGTCTTGTTGATTTGTCCATAAGAGTGGACATATTGATTGATCCCCAAAGTTTTGCTTTTTCCAGCCAGTTGTTATCTTTGATACCTTCAATTTTTTCTGCTTTGGCAAGAAGTTCAAGTTCTTTGCAAAGGGTGAGATAGAGGTCGCCTTCCATAGACAACTCTTTTTTGAGACTTTCATCTTCCACCTTTTCAATGATTTCATCAATTGATTGAATGGCTGTGCGAGTGTTTTGATAAACCGCATTGATATAGTCGGTCAGTTTTTCTTTTTCTTCCATAATTTCCTCCGTGAGTTTATTATGGCTGGAAGAGAAAATATTATTCTTTTTGCAAGAGGAATACATTTGATTTCTTTGCAAAGAATAAAAGCATGAAAAAGTCAACAAAAGTCTTGCTCATACTTTTTATTATTTCCCTTGTGCCAGCAATTTTTTTTGGCAGATATTTTTTTGGCGGGATAAAAGCCATAGAGGGTGGGTTTATGATCTCATATGACACCTATTCAATTCTTGGAGCCGTTTTTGTCAGCATTTCGCTTGTGCTTGGAGTGATTTTGTATATTTTCTTTCTCAGGGCAATCACTCTTTCAAAAACTCTCTTTTTTGTCACATTACCACTGACTGCACTCTATGGCTTTTCAATTTATTTCTTAGCAAGTTCGCAATCAGCAGACGGACAGTTGGCAACAAATGTCAGAGTCCTTCTCAATCTGTCAACTGAAAATAGTTACAACTCCATTCTTTGGGCGGTGCTGCTTACTGCGCTTTACCTATTGCTCCTGCTGTTTGCATACACACTTGCTTGCAAGCCTGTTGGAAAGGTGGAAAGGGTTGTTGCAAGACTGAGTGATGGAAGGGTGCGTGAAGAAGAGATTGATATTGGTGGAGGAAAGAAATTTCAAGGACTGGAAGACTCTCTCAACAAAATCAATCACACATATAGAGAAAAAGATAGAGTGCTTCGAAAGACTCGACTGGAAAAACAGAAATTTATTCCAAAACAATTCTTCAAGTTTTTTGGCAAGAGTGCGATAAACGACCTTGAAATGGGGAAAGGGGTAAGCAAGAAGGCATACCTTATGAGATGTCGCCTCTCTCTTCTTGACAAAGAACAAGCCATAACTGTGCAAGAAGGCTTCACATTTTTTAGTTCTTATATGAAAACGGTAACTCCGCTCGTAAGACGATATAATGGCTTTATTGAAAGATATATGGGGGAAGGCATTCTTGCCGTCTTTTCGTCCGCAAAAAGTGCGTTAGATTGTGCACACGCCTTAGAAAAAGCGGTGGAAATAAAAGCAAAGACCTCCGCCTATGCAGGGATTGAAGTCAACATTTCTCTCTTTTGTCAAGAGGTGACGTTTGCTCTTGGAAAAGATCAATCAAAGGGGCCAAGAATAATCAATGATATCATGCCATTTGCAGATAGGCTGTCGCGTATCAATGATTATTTCAAAACAAAAGTGATTTTCACAAAACAAGTGCTGGACGAAATGCCTATTGGTGAAAAGATGTTTTATAGGTATATTGGAGACATACTCGAAGATGGAAGGTCGATTGCCGTGTTTGAGAGTTTTGCCGTTTATCGCAAGGATAAAAGAGAAGTCCTTGAAAGAATGAAAAATGTGTTTGAACTCGGCGTGAGATATTACAACGAGAGTGAATATGACAAGGCACAAGAGAACTTTTCAAAGGTGTTACGCTTTCTGCCTAGCGACAAGGTTGCATACATTTATTTCAATAAGAGTGAGGAAAAAGCAAACAAAGGCAAATTGCATTGACTTTTTGCCTTTTATTGTGCTAAAATTTTTGCATGAGAAGAATGGAAAGGCAAAAAATGAAGTTATGCCCAAGATGTGGCTTAAAGGTGATTGACAGCGCTGATGAGTGCCCTGATTGTCACCTTAATTTTGCACGTCTTGCCCTTGCCACAAACGCTGATGCAAAGCGGAAAATAAAACGACATGACAGAGAATTTATCTTGCACACTCATGATCTGCCAAGTGATGTAAGTTACAAAAAACTGCTTCTTCTTACTATCTTTCTTGGGATGTTTGGGGCTCATTGTTTTTATGTGGGACGTTACTTGCGTGGTGGCATGTTTGTGCTAAATATGGTGTTTGCTGCCATTTGCGTAATATTCAATCAGCAGATATTGGCAGTTGATGAGGGCAGGCTTATTGAACTGTTTGGTATCATCATAGGTGCAATTTTGCTTTGCTGGATATATGACTTTATTATGGTGGCGATCAAGAGATTCAAAGTGCCGATTGCAATCGACCTTAAAGATGACGGAGAGAAAAAGAAATGAGAATAGTTGTTGGAATAAGTGGAGGCGTTGATTCCTCAGTTGCTGCATACCTGTTGAAAGAACAAGGACATGATGTCATTGGTCTTTTTATGGTCAACTGGGAAGAAGAGGACGGTGCTTGCACGGCGGAGGAAGATTTTGAAGATGTCAAAAGAGTATGCAACAAAATTGGCATACCTTACTTTTCTGTCAACTATGCAAAAGAATATTATGAGCGGGTGTTCACTTACTTCCTTGATGAATACAAGAGGGGGAGAACACCAAATCCAGACGTGCTATGCAATCGTGAGGTTAAGTTTGGCCCATTCCTTGAACAAGCAAAAAAACTTGGTGCTGACATGATTGCAACAGGGCACTATGCAAAAAAGATTGAAAAGGATGGCAAGGCATATCTTGCCAAAGCAAAGGATCTCAACAAGGATCAATCATATTTTCTCAATCAACTTTCACAAGAACAACTTTCAAGCGTTATATTCCCACTCCAAGACATTGACAAACCAACGGTGAGAGAAATTGCAAAAAAACTCGACCTCTCAAATGCAACAAAAAAGGACAGCACTGGAATATGCTTTATTGGAGAGAGAAACTTCAAAAAGTTTTTGAAAGGTTTTTTGCCAGCACAACCCGGTCTTATCAAAGATATGGAAGGGAATGTCGTTGGAAAGCATGATGGACTGATGTATTACACACTTGGTCAAAGACGCGGACTAAATATTGGCGGACTTGCAGGTGGAAATGGAGAGCGTTGGTTTGTCATCAAGAAAGATCTTGAAAACAATGTGCTCTATGTCTCACAAGGTGAATGTGACGAACTCTATTCAGACGGACTCTATGCAAGTCAGATGAACTGGATACCAGAAGTTCCAAAAGAGAAAGAGTTTGATTGTTTTGCAAAAACTCGTTATCGTCAACCTGACCAAAAGGCCCATGTGAGTGTGATAGATGAAAAACATATCAAGGTCGATTTTGATTGTCCTCAAAGAGCGGTCACCCCAGGGCAGTTTGTTGTGCTTTACACAGAGGATGGAATATGTCTTGGCGGAGGCATTATAGATGAGGCTTACAAAAAGAAGGGTGAATAATTTTTTCGACTTTTGCTAACAATAGATTAGAGGAGGTCGAATATGATTATTGCAAACTATATCGCACTCATCTTGTTGCTCATCGGTGGGCTCAACTGGGGGCTTATTGGACTTTTCAATTTCAACCTAGTTGCTTGGATTTTTCAAAAGTTTGAAATGGGAGCAAGAATTGTGTATGTGCTCGTTGCACTTGCAGCAATCTGGCTTATTATTTCAGCCTGCATCGATGGTGGAATCCTGCTTGCAATGTAAGTGAAAAAGCAGTCCATACTAGGACTGTTTTTTATTTTGCATCAAAATATGTTTGTGATAAAATGAAAGCATAAAAGCCGTTATGAAAAAATATGATACTAATCATTTGACTTAAACAATCCTTGTGTTTTATAATCAAAATTAGGGGGAAAATATGATAAGAATAGCGACTGACAGTTGCAACGACTTGTCAAAAGAACAAATTCAAGAAAAGAATATTGCCGTTATGCCTTTGTCGGTTATACTTGGCGAAAAAGAATACTTTGATGGCGAAAATATCTCGCCAAAAGATATTTTTGATTATGTGGCTGAGACTGGCGTTTTGCCAAAGACGGCTGCAAGAAGCGTTGAAGACTATAAAGCCTTTTTTGAAGAACTTACCAAAAATGGCGATGAGGTGATTTTTATTGGCATCTCAAGTTTTCTTTCAGCAAGTTATCGCAACATTTTGGAAGCAAAAAAATTGCTTAAAAACAACAATATTTATGTGCTTGACAGCCTTTCTCTCTCAACTGGGATTGGACTGCAGGTGCTCTATGCCGCTTCTCTTGTAAAACAAGGTTTGAAAGCGGGGGAAATATATTATAAACTTATCGATCAGTCAAAACATATTCAAGCATCTTTTGTTGTTGACAAACTTGACTACCTTTACAAAGGTGGAAGATGTTCTGCCATGGCAAGGTTTGGAGCCAATGTGCTGAAAATAAAGCCTAGACTGGAACTGGTTTCAGGCAAGATTGAAAACACAGGAAAATATCTTGGCAATTTGAGAGGAGTACTGAAAAAATATGTGGATGACATGCTTCGCCTTCATCCAGATTATGTTGACGATATATGCTTTGTCACTCACACTTGTCTTGACGAAAAATTGCCACAGGAGATTGCTGATTACGTCAGATCAAAAAATATTTTCAAAGAGGTTGTCATCACAACTGCTGGCTCAACAATAACAAGCCATTGTGGGCCAAACACACTTGGAATTTTGTATAAAACAAAAGTGCAATAATTATACTTGAATCAAAGAGAGGTATAAATGAAAAATATTACCCTTTACACAGATGGCGCTTGTTCAGGGAATCCTGGTATGGGTGGCTGGGGAGCGATATTAAACTATAACGGCGTTGAAAAAGTGCTCTCTGGTGGCGAAGATTTCACGACAAACAATCGCATGGAACTTACCGCAGTCATTGAAGGGCTTGAAAGAATAAAAGAGCCGTGCAATGTTGACATCTATTCTGACTCTGCCTATGTTGTCAATGCTTTTTTGCAAGACTGGATAACTTCTTGGGTTGCAAATGGTTGGCGGACAAAAGGCAAAGGGGAGGTGCTCAACAGTGATTTATGGAAAAGACTTATTGCTCAGGTTGAGCGTCACAATATCACTTGGCATAAGGTGAAAGGGCATGCTGACAACGAACTTAACAATCGTTGTGATGCTCTTGCAAGGGGAGAAATTGAAAAAATAAGAAAGACAAAAGAGCAATAAAAAAATCTTCAAAATATTGAATGAAAATTTATCAAAAAACTTCCAAAAAGCCTATTGACAGATAGGCTTTTTTGGTATAAAATTGTTTCATAAATTTGGAGGAAAGGATGAACGAGCAAACAGGGATTGGATTTATTTTTGAAGCAGAAGGACTTGATACGCCAAAACTAAGACTCAGGTTTGAAGAAATACAGAAAAATGTAAGAATAATGACAGATGCGGCAATTGATAGTTTACTTTCGATGTTCGAAGAAACTGGAGACCAAAAATCAGAAGAGCAAAAGATTGCTTATGCTCATAAAATAGCAGCAATTATTGCAAATGACGGATTTTATGATGGCAAATTATGTTTGAAAAAACTGTCATTGTCTTTATGCAATTTTGCACGAGAAAGATTTAGAGGAGTTAAAGGTCTCACTCCTAGTAAAACAGATGTGATATCGCTTAATATTTTTAACGAAGCATTGAGTAATTATTGCAACGACATAGGAATTAAAATAGGTGAATTGACAAACTATACACCACTGCCAAAATCAGTCAAAATTGCACCAACTTTCTTTTCTACTCAAGAAGAATATATAACACTCTTACAGTTATTGGATAAGCACAAAGCGGCCGTAGCGGAAGCTGAAAAAGCAATAGCAAATAAAAAATCAAAAAACGGAAAAATTTCACCAGAAGAATTGAAAAGACAAAAAGAGGCTGAAGAGGCAAGAAAGGCAAGACTTGAAGCCGAAAAAGCAGAAGAAAAAAGATTGCAAACAGAAAAGAATGCGAGAGCAGAAGAAAAAAGGAAACAAGAAATTGCCAAAATTATTGACAGAGTTTTTAGACTTCGTGCAGATATGAAGGATTTAGATGCATTTTCAGTTGAGGTTTATTCTCAATTAAATAAAGATTTGCTAGACAGAAAAATCAAGTTTAATTCCAACGATGCTAAAATTGAGAAATATAAGAAAGAACTTAAAGTTGCTGAAAAGAATCTTGAAGAAGCAATGAATGAAGTCTGCAAACAACCAAGGTCTATAATGACGCGGTTGCCAAATGGAAAATGTGCACGCATTGAAATTTATCCAGCAATCGGCTAACAAAACAAATAAAAACAGCCAAGCAATGGCTGTTTTTCTAATCGTTATTTATAAGGTTCATAAATACGGCTTCATAAATGTTTGGAGCTTGCGTTTTCCATTTTTGAATTGCCTCATTTGCACTTTGGCGAGATGGGGCTTTTATTTTAAGTTCAAACATAGGCTTGGTGCGAAGTGGCTCATATATTTGCAAGATGACAGTGTATGATCCATCTTCGTTTTTGACGTAGGTGGCAGAATACTCCTGTGAGGACTTGACATTGAGTCTGTTTGCTTGGAGATATTGACTTATTTCTTCACGCATTTCAAAAGGAAGGCGTTTGTATAGGTGAGAAAGACATTCTCTGCCTTCGTAGGTGAGTGCAAAAAGTTCTTTCCCTTCCTCTTCATTTCCAATCTTGTATAAGAGATGAGAAGAAACAAGGTCATGAATGATGGCCTTGCAATCCATATAATTTTTTATCCAGTTGTTTTTCACAGAGCATATGTCGAGAATCGAGTCTTCTGTCAATGGGATTTCCATTTTATCAATGACAAACAGCATTGTCAATTTGTCAACCACGACCTGTTCTTTATCTGATAGCATTTCTTTCATTTCGCTATATTTTAACATCTTTTTTTCAAACTTGCAAATTTTTTTGATACGCATTTGCAAAATTGTTTGTTTTTTGTGCTCATTGTGATATTATTACATTAAGGAGAAAGTATGGAACACAACGAACAAATTGAAAATTTCTTGGAAGCGTGCGACGAAGTTTGCACTTGCAAATTTTTGATTGCTGAACATAAAATCCAAAAACTCTTGGCTATTCTTGCCTCTACCGCGCCAGTCCGTGACCTTGTGAGCGAATGCGTGGAGCAATTCAACCGTGACAAAGAGTTTATGAGGGCATATCTTCAAAATGAGAAAGGAGATTTTGAACTTGTTATGCCAGAGGAAGAATACAAGATCATCGCTCTTGTTTTTTGCACACTTGCTGAGATTGATGCTGGAAATATTGAGTTTGCTGATTTTATCAAGCGCTTTTTCTCTGACAAGGAAGGCGTTGCACCATATGATCGTTTCGTTCAAAGGATGATGCTTCCTTTCAGAAACCTTATTTCAGAAGCGTTTGGTTATGCCAAAGTGGGTGTTGGACCTGCACAAGAAGCAAAAAGAGAAGAGGATGACGATGATGACAAGATTATCTCTTTTCCTCGCACCAAAGTTGCCTCTGCCGAGGATCTTTCAAACCTTTGCCAAAAAGCGCAATCTATCGCTGTTCAAATTTTGAGCGAACTTGACTCTGTCAGAAAAGATGACCATGAGATAGAGGATTTGAAAGCAATTTGTTATGCAATTATTATGGCGTCAGGCGATCAAGATTTCGACCTTTTGAGGGGACTTGCTTGCGGACTACGTTACGCATACAAGGCATACAAGCCAATCAAATTCTTGGCAAAAGAACTTTACAGTGAAGTTGATGATTATCTTGACAAACTTGACGAAGATGATGAAGAAGATGATGATTAAAGGAATATAAAACAAAGTATAACAGATATCAATGTTGCCAGCAGAGCATGTGTGAACTTTTGAAGTGTGAAAAGCGATGCTGGCATTTTTATTTTATCAAGCATGGTGAGTGATTGCATAATGGTTGACAGCCCACCAAAAGTTATCACAAAAGTGCAGGCAACGACTGAGAGAAGTCCTGAAAGTGAAGATGAAATGTCAAGACAGCCTTTTGTGATCTCAACAAGCCCTGCAAGAATTGATGAAACTTCTTTTGGCATAAGTGACAAGAGAGGATCAAAAGATTGTATAACAACAAAAAACACAGCAATGATTGCACCCACCGATAAAACAGAAAGACAGGTGTCAATCACAATTTGAGAAAGGTCAGTTTGTTTCTTTGAAGTTTGTTCAAGGCTTGGAGGCAAATCTTGGACTTTTATTTTGCGGTATAAAAGCCCGTTGATGAGAGCGCCCAAGATGTGAGATATAAATATGATATAACCAAAAGTCGCATTTCCAAGCATACCTACGCCGACAGCACCGATAATGAACATAGGCCCAGAAGTTGAGCAAAATGACATCATTTTGAAGGCGTCCGCTCTTGCAATTTTTCCGCTTTCATAAAGATCGGCTGTGATTTTTGCGCCTACTGGATAGCCAGAAACCATGCTCATAAAAAAGACGTAAGCAGACTCTGAGGGAGCGAAAAAAAGTTTTTTTATGGGCTTTGCAAATGGTTTTGTGATAAAGGATACATCACCATACGAAGATAGGAGTTTTGTGAAAAAGACAAAAGGTAACAAAGAGGGAAGAACACTGCTAGCCCACGCAGAAATTCCGCCAAGAGTTGTTTGCAGAAAAAGTTTTGGCATTGCAACCATTGAAAACAAAAAATAAAAGATAAGAATTGTGATAAAAGTGCGATATTTTTTCAAAATTTACTCCAATATATTTGACAAAAAATGAATGTAAAAATATAATTTAATTTGTGAAGATGACTTCATATTGTATGAAAAAATTTATTTTTTAAGAAGGTTGTTATGAAAATTAAGGAAATTTATAAACGCGCACAAAAACTTGAAAAGACAATCGTTTTTCCAGAAGTGGCGTTCAGTGATAGAACTTTGGAAGCGGTGAAAATCATCAAAAAGAAAAAGATTGCAAAACCGCTTTTGGTGGGGGATGAGAGTGCTCTTATTTTGCGTGATAAGGATCTTGCAAACTTCCAAATCATCAACCCAAAAACCTTTCAACATTTTGACAAATTGGCAAACACTCTTTACCAAAAGAGAAAAGAAAAGGGTATGACAAAAGAAGAGGCTGAAAAACTGGCACTTGATCCATATTATTTTGCAACCCTTCTCGTTGAAGAAGGTTTTGCTGATGGAATGGTTGCTGGTGCTGAGGCGTCAACTGCAAAAACTGTTAAGCCAGCCCTTCAAATCATCAAAGCCAAAAAGAAGGGAGGCGTTGTTTCATCTTGCTTTTTGATTTATGGCAAAAACAAATTCTTGAAGGATAAGAGTTTGATCATCTCTGATTGCGGAGTTTTGCCAGAGCCAAACAAAGATGAACTTGCACAAATCGCTTATGACAGCGTTTCAACTTTCACAAGCCTTGGTCTTAAAGATCCACGAGTTGCATTTCTGTCATATTCAACCAAGGGAAGCGCAAACGGCGAGAGCATAACAAAGGTGAGAGAGGCATATGAACTCTTCAAAAAGAGCGGTATTGCCTGTGACGGCGAATTGCAATTCGATGCGGCTATGGTCAAAGAAGTTGCTGAGCGTAAATGTCCAAATAGCCCTATTAAAGGCGATGCAAACATTTTGATTTATCCAGATCTTAATGCCGGCAATATCTCATACAAGACCATCCAATATGTCGGTGGGCTTAACGCTATTGGTCCAATACTTCAAGGACTTAAAAAGCCAGTCAATGATCTTTCAAGAGGGTGTTCAGTTGACGATATCGTCACGATAACGGCTATCACTGCTCTTCAAAGTAGTAAGGAGGAAAAATAATGAAAATACTTGTTATCAATTCAGGAAGTTCATCACTCAAATATCAACTTTTTGATATGGACAATGAAAAAGTGCTTGCAAAGGGCAACTGTGAAAAGATTGGTCTTGATGATCCAATCATTTCATACAAACATGACGGAAAAGAAGAGACTTTTGCCGGAGCAAAAAATCATGAAGAGGCCATCAAAAAAGTGCTCGACATTCTTGTAGATCCAAGCAACGGCGTTATCAAATCTTTCAAAGAAATTGACGCAATTGGTCACAGAGTTGTTATGGGTGGCTGGATCTTCAAAGAAAGCGTGCTTGTGACAGAAAAGGTTATCAAAGATATTGAAAAACTTTCAGACATGGCACCACTTCACAATCCAGCAAACGCTATGGGTATGCGTGCTTGCAAAAAAATCATGCCAAAAACTCCACAAGTTGCTGTTTTTGACACTGCATTCCATTCAACCATGCCAGACTATGCCTATATGTATGGAATCAAATATGAGGATTACAAAAAATATAACCTTAGAAAATATGGTGCACATGGCACAAGTCATAGATATGTGACATATGAACTTGCAAAAGCACTCAAAAAGGATGTAAACAAAGTCAAAGCAATCACTTGCCACCTTGGAAATGGCTCATCAATCACAGCCATTGAAAACGGCAAGAGCGTTGACACTTCAATGGGATTGACACCACTTCAAGGACTTGTTATGGGGTCTCGTTCTGGTGACATCGATCCAACAGTTGTTCAATTTTTGTGTGAACATAAAAACATCACGCCTGCACAAGCCATCTCATATCTCAACAAGGAATGTGGACTTCTTGGTATAAGCGGGAAGACAAGCGATATGAGAGCGGTGAAAGGATTTGCAGAAAAGGGTGATGAGAGAAGCAAACTTGCACTTAAAATGCTTGCATATTCTGCAAAAAAATATATTGGCACATATTTGGCTGTGCTCAATGGTGCTGATGCAATTGTGTTTACTGGTGGAATTGGTGAAAACAGACCAGAAATGCGAGAAGAAATAATTTCCAACATGGAAAATCTTGGTATCGTGCTTGACAAGGAAAAGAATGACAATTTCAAACGTGGACAAGTTGAACTGATCTCTGCAAGGAAATCAAAGGTGAAAATCTATGTTATTCCAACAGATGAAGAACTTTTGATCGCAAGAGATACAAAAGCGATTGTGACAAAATAAATAAAAATGTTTGCAAATGCTTGACAAACGAGTTTATGTTGATTATACTTACTAGGCAAGAATATAAAGGAGGAAGAAATGGCAGTTCCAAAGGGGAAGGTTTCAAAAGCAAGAAGAAATTCAAGAAATTCAGCAAACTTCAAGGCTACTGCACCAACACTTGTTGAGTGCCCAAAATGCCATGAAATGAAAAAGCCACACACAGTTTGCAAGAAATGTGGCACATATAAAGGCGAAACCGTTATAGAAAAAGAAAAGAAAACAAAATAATAGCAAGGCTCTTTCCAAAAAGGAAAGGGCTTTTTTATTGACAAAAATCTTTGTGTTTGTTTGTCAAAATTGAAAATCTTTTTATCTTCTTTTGTATGCATTATCTTGCATACTAGCACAAGATGTGGTATTATGCAATTCAAACAACAATCAATATATAGAAAACGCTGGCAAGCGTTTTTTATTTTTGAAAATGGCAAAAATTGTTTTACTTAATTTGCTAGATTTGTTATTATATACATGTATATATTTTAAGGAGTTTTGTTATGAAAATTGTTGTTGATGCTTTCGGAGGAGATTTTGCACCGCTTGAAATTGTTGAAGGTGCAAAGATGGCTCTTAAAAAACATAAAGATTTGTCACTTATTCTCTGTGGAGATGAGGGGAAAATAAAGGAACTTTTGGCAGGAGAATATCTTGAGAGAGTTGAGATAGTTGATGCCAAAGAGGTTATCACAAACAGTGACCATCCAACAGAGGCGATCAGGCATAAAAAAGACTCTTCTCTTGTCAAAGCGTATGATGTTTTGAAAGAAAGAGATGACGTTATTGGACTTGTTAGTGCAGGAAGCACTGGTGCTGTGCTTGCTGGTGCTATCATGAAAATTGGCAGAATAAAAGGCATCTCTCGTCCAGCACTTGCACCTATTCTTCCAACAAAAAAGGATAGCGATGTTATCATTATTGACAGCGGTGCAAATATTGACTGCAAACCTGTCAATCTTTTGCATTTTGCACTTATGGGTTCGGCTTATTATTCAATCATTTACAACAAAGAAGCACCTCGCGTGGCTCTTCTTAACAATGGAGCAGAGGAAGGAAAGGGAAATGAACTGACAAAAGAAGTTTATCCTCTTCTCAAAACAGCACCAATCAACTTCATTGGAAACAAAGAAGGTGGAGATTTCATGAGCGGTGATGTTGATGTTATGGTGGCAGACGGTTTTGCTGGAAATGCTCTTCTTAAAGGAACAGAAGGGGCAGTTGGGGCTGTGCTTTCACTTATGAAAAAGAGTATTAAATCTCACTTTACCAGTATGATTGGTGCAATGTTTATGAAAAAGACTTTCAAGGATCTCAAAGAGAGAGTTGATATCTTGAAAAAACATGGCGGATCACCACTTCTCGGTTGCAAAAAGTTGGTGGTAAAAAATCATGGCTCTTGCAAGAGACTCAATATTTCTTCATCTATTGATCAAACCATTCTTCTTCACGAAAAACAACTGAACAAACGCATTGAAGAGGCTATTGCAAAAGTCAGTGGCAGTGAGGCAAAAGGTGAGTAATCTGGGCTATAAATTCAAGGACAAAAGTCTTTATAACCGTGCCCTTACACATGCCTCAAAATCAGACAAAAACTATGAGCGTTTGGAGTTTTTGGGTGATGGGATTTTGGACTTTCTTGTGGGAGATTATCTTTTCAGAAATATGCAAGAAGATGAAGGGCATTTGACGGTTACAAGAAGTCACTTTGTTTCAGAAAATTATCTTGCCAAAGTGTTTGACAGCCTTAACATTGAAAAAGAGGTTATGGTTGGAAAAAGTTACAAAGAAAAGATTTCAAAGTCGGTCAAAAGTGATGTCGTTGAGGCGCTGATAGCAGGCATTTATCTGGATGGTGGACTGGAAGAGGCAAAAAAGTTTGTTTATGACAAATTCAATCTTGCATCTTTTCGCAATATCGTTGATGATAACTATAAATCACAACTGCAAGAACTTGTTCAAGCCTCATTCAAATGCAAAATGCAGTATGTGACTGAGAGAACAGACAATGGTTTTCGTTCCACTTTCATGATGGATGAAGATGAAATTGCAAGCGGAGAGGGGCAAAGCAAGATTGAAGCAGAACAAGAGGCTGCACACAATTCAATCAAGAAACTCTTCAAGGTATAATTCTGCACAAGAAAAATAAAAGGAAAAAGATTATGATTTTCAAAAAATTGGAGATGGTGGGGTTCAAGTCTTTTGCAGACAGAACGATAATTGAATTTGATAACAATTTCACTGCTATTGTTGGGCCTAATGGTTGTGGCAAGAGCAATGTTTCTGATGCTATCAGATGGGTGCTTGGAGAACAAAGTCCAAAGTCTTTGCGTGGAAATTCTATGCAGGACGTTATTTTCAACGGCACTGAGAAAAGAAAGAGTTTGTCTTACTGCGAGGTAACTCTTACTTTTGACAACACCAAGCGTTTTTTCAATTTTGATTATGACGAACTGGCTATAACTCGAAAACTCTATCGTTCTGGCGAAAGTGAATATCTTATAAACAAAAACACTTGTCATCTTCGTGATATAACCAATCTTCTTTACAACAGTGGACTTGGGAAGAATGGTTATTCAGTCATTGGACAGGGCAAGGTAACAGAAATTGTGGACTCAAAGCCTGAAAATCGTCGTGCCATGTTTGAAGACGCTGCTGGCATTTCAAAATACAAAAATGATAAGGCAGAGGCAGAGCGTAAACTTGGCAGAACAAGAGAGAATTTGACACGCGTGAAAGATATTTTAAGTGAAATTGAGAGGCAGATGGGACCTCTTAAAAAACAGGCAGAAAACGCGAAAAAATATCTTGAATATAAAGGTCAACTCAAAGATCTTGAAGTCAATGCTTATATTTATCAATATGAAAATGCAAACAATGTCAAGGCTCAGATTGGGCTCAAACTTCAAGCGATTTCAGAGCAACTTGCACTCAGACAGGTAGATCTTGATAAGGCGAGCAAGGCATACGATCAGGCTATGCTTGACAACGAAAATTTTGACAAAATGCTTGCTATGCTGAACAATCAAATTCTTGAACTTACTGTATCTCTTGAAAAGCAAGAGGGTGAGACCAAGATTGCAAGAGAGAGAATAAATTTCACACACAAAGAAAATGACAGGCTCCATCTTGACAAAAATGTTGCTGAAAAAGCGATTGCTTCTTGCGAGGAAAAAGAAGAAGAATATGGCAAACTTTTGCAAGAACTTCAAAGTGACCTTGAAGCACTTGAAAAATCATTTACAGAACTTTCTGACAGATATTCAAAGATTGCAAATGACCTTATGCTCAGCGAGGATGAGCAGGGTGCATCACAACAAAAGATTATTGAAACGCTGGGTTCTCTTTCTGATGTCAAGAGTTCAGTATCACGCCTTATGGCTGAAAAAGAACTTCTGTCAAGCAATCTTAAAAACTTGCAGGCAGACACAAATGCTTATTCTGACAAAAAGGCAGAATGTCAGAGTTTGCTTGAAAAGGCAAAAACATCTTATGAAAGCAAGGTGGCGCTTTTGTCAAACCTTAATGACAGCCTAGGCAAGAAAAGCGGAGAAGTTTTCACACTTGAAAACAATATTCGTGCTCTTGAAAATCAAAAGGCAGACCTGATAACTCAAATAAAAGTCTATGAAAACCGCAAAAAACTTTTGACAGATCTTCAACAAGATTATGAAGGTTATGCCTATGCCATAAAGAAACTTCTTAAAGAAAGTGAACGAAACAGTGAACTGAAAAACAGTATTGTTGGTGTTGTCGCTTCTCTTATCAAGGTGCCTGAGAAGTTTGAAACAGCCATTGAAGTAGCCCTTGGTGGCGCAGTGCAAAATGTGGTGACTTTCAATGAAGAAGGGGCAAAAATGCTTATCAAATTCTTGAAAGACAATCAGTTTGGTAGGGCAACTTTCTTGCCTATAACTTCCATGAAACGCCGTGACCTTGATCCACGCATTGTAGATGGAAAGGCAGGATGCTTTGGTATTGCAAGCAAACTTGTTGATTTTGACAAGAAAATTGAAAACGTTGTGAGCAATCTCCTTGGAAGCACTGTTATTGTTGACAATCTTGCAACTGCTGTCAATCTTGCAAAGAGCACGGGTTATGGCTTCCGTATAGTTACGCTTGATGGAGATATTGTCAATCCACAAGGCTCTCTTACCGGAGGAAGCAAGAAAGCGGAAGCGGTCAATCTTATGGGGAGAGCAAGAGAGATTGAAACGCTTGGCAAAGAGATAGCAAACTTGTATGCACAAAAGGATATGGCAGAAAAGAGATATTCTGAAATTGCCTCAGGTTTTCAAACAAAGAAGCAAGAAGTGCAATCTCTTCAACAACAAAAAAGCGAACTTGAAGTTGATGTGGCAAAAGAAAAAGAGAAGATGGAGAGATATCTTTCTGCCTTTGATGAGGTGTCTGACAACCTGAAAGTTGCTGAAATGGAAATGCAGACTGTGACAAACAAACTTGCGCTTATTGATGGAGAGCTTGCAAGAAATGAAAAAATTGAAAGTGCTCTCAGCGGAAACAAGTTTGATGCTGACGAACTTATCAGAGAGAAAAAGCAAAAATATGAAGGACTCAGACAAGAGAGAGACAAAATCAATGACAATATCTTGTCAGTAAAAGTTGAAATAGCCTCAACAAAAGAGAAGATTTCTTCTGTTTCAGGAGAACTTTCAAGACTTGCTGATGAAAAGGGCAGATACAGAGTTTCACTTGCAAATATTGAAAGTGAAATAGAAAAGAATGAAGAGTTTATTTCAAGTGCAGAGACAATGATTAAGGAAAAATTGGCATCTGCACCATCATCCGCTCAAAAAAGAGAACTTGAAAACAAGGTTGCAGAGAGGGGCAACGTGGAAGAGCGAAAGGTGTCTCTTGCAGTTTCTATCAAACAGTTGGACGGCGAAAAATCATCGCTTATGGAAGAGATTTCTCGCATCAATGACAAGAAGTTTAGGGAAGAGATGAATCTTTCAAAGGTGGATAGCGAACTTGAACAAATGCAAGAGAGGATTTATGAGGAATATTCTCTCACATATGCTGGATGTCTTGATCTTCGCAGACCTGATTTTGACATAAATGTGGCTATGCCAGAAATAAACCGCTTGAAAAAGAGCATTTCAGCACTTGGCTATGTCAATGTCAATGCTATCGAAGACTGCAAAGTTTTGCTTGACCGCTATGATGATCTCAATGGACAAGCCCAAGACCTTGAAAAAGCGGAAGAAGATTTGAACAAGATTATCAAAGACCTTTCTGCAATTATGATTGAGAAGTTCAATAACGAACTTGACCGAATAAATGAAAGTTTCAAAATAACTTTCAGAGAACTCTTTGGTGGTGGAACTGCAAAACTTACTTTAAGCGATGAAAGTCAACCGCTTGAATCAGGAGTTGAGATTTTGGCTCAACCACCAGGCAAGAAAATTCAAAACATGACTCTTCTTTCAGGTGGAGAGAAGTCCTTGACAGCAATGGCAGTTATTTTTGCTATTCTTCGCATAAAACCATTGCCTTTCTGCCTGTTTGACGAGGTTGAGGCTGCGCTTGACGATTCAAACGTTGAAATCGTTGACAAATACCTCAAAAAACTTTCAAATGAGACTCAGTTTATTCTTATAACTCACAAAAAACCAACTATGGAATACGCGCAATCTCTCTATGGTGTAACTATGGAAGAGAAAGGCGTTTCAAAGACGGTATCTGTTAAACTTGCCGATGCAATTAAGCAGGCTCAGGAGGGATAATGGGAATTTTCAAAAAGATTGCAAACGCTCTTAAAAAAACAAGAGAAAGTATTGCAAGAAAGATTGACTCGCTTCTCAGTCATGGAGAACTTGATGATGACTTTTTTGATGATCTCACAGACATTCTCATTTCTTGTGATATAGGTGTCCGCACCAGCATGGATCTTGTTGATGAACTTCGCATTAGGGCGAGAAAAAACAAGATTCGAACTGGTGAAGGAGTGAGGGAAGAACTTAAAAATATATTGAAAGAAGATTTTGCCTCACTAAATCAAATTGAAATAGAGTATCCTGCAATTATCACCATTATTGGTGTGAATGGTGTTGGAAAAACCACTACCATAGGGAAAATGGCAAAATATTTCAAAAACAACCACAAAGATGTGACTATGGTTGCTGGTGACACTTTCCGTGCTGCCGCTTCCAATCAGTTGAATGAGTGGGCAGAACGCACAAAATGCAGAATTATCAAACATGCAGAGGGTGCAGACGCTGCCGCTGTTGTCTTTGATGGGATAACAAGTGCAAAAGCAAAAGGGACAGATGTGCTTTTGGTGGATACTGCTGGAAGACTTCACACCAAAACAAATTTGATGGAAGAACTCAAAAAGATTGAGAAGGTGATTGCAAGAGAATATCCTCAGGCTCATAAATATAATTTTATTGTGCTTGATGCGACCACTGGACAGAACGCTTTAAGCCAAATCTCATCTTTCAGAGAGTTTGTGCAAATAGATGGCATTGTGCTCACAAAACTTGACGGCACAGCAAAAGGTGGTGTGGTGGTTGCCATTGAAAAAGACCACTCTTTGCCTGTTGTTTTTGTTGGCACTGGTGAAGGCGTGGACGATCTTGAACTTTTCGATCCAGACGAGTTTGTAGATAATCTCTTTTAACACTAGTATGCATTGCATAATAGATTGACTAGCATAAAAATTGGACTAGTATATTATAAAAATATAACTATTTTGTAAAAAATCTTTGAGCGAAAACTCAAAGATTTTTTTATAGTAAAATGACGATTGCATGGGAGAGATTCTTTATTTTAAGAAATTAAGAGAACAAAATTATAGGTTGAAAAAGGAGGTGAAAGTAATTTAATTTTTCAAATTTTTCAATGTGTCCAAGCAAAAAACGACAAATTTCAACATATATAAAGTCTATGAGAAAAGTTGACTCTTTTCTTCCAAAGGGGGCTGTATGGTTTATGAAAGTTTGGGAAATTTTGCAAATAAGATTTGTTGTTTTACCTCTTTTGTAAATACTGTGCAAGGCTTTCCTTTGCCACTGAGTAAGGAAGAAGAAAAAGTTTGGCTTGAAAAAATGGCAAATGGCGACAAAGAGGCAAGAGAGGTGCTTATAAGCAGAAACTTGCGTCTTGTCTCTCATATCGTAAAAAAATATACAAATTCATTGGAGGCTGACGATCTTATTTCTGTTGGGACGATTGGGCTTATCAAGGCTGTCGATTCTTTCAAAATGGACAAAAAGGTATCGCTTGCAACTTATGCTGCAAGGTGCATTTCAAATGAAATCTTGATGCTGATTCGTGCAAACAAAAAGCATAAATCAAACATATCACTCAATTCTGGCTTTGCTCCAAAAGAGGATAGTGACAATGTCGAACTTGAAGACATCATTCCTGCGGGTGAGGAGTATGACGTTGTCAAACAGGTTGAAACAAATGTTATGTTTGAAAAAGCGTTGCAGGTGATGCAAACGAAGTTGTCTGATATGGAGTTTGACATTATGTGCCATTGCTATGGTATTTGTGGGAGAGAAAGAAAAACTCAACAAGAAATTGCAGATATTTACAATTTGTCGCGTTCTTATATTTCAAGAATTGAAACAAGGGCTCTTGGCATTGTGCAAAAAAATATGCACGTCGATATCGAAAAATCATGAAAAATATCAAAAAAAGTGGAAAAATTTCAAAAAAATTTTTCTTTTTTGTTTTGAATTTTTTTGTAAACCTATTATACTGAAATTAAAAGGGAGAAAAGCATTGGTTAAAGAGGAATTTTATAAGGTTGTTGAAAAACTGATTTTGCCTCTCTTCACTGGCTCATTTATCAGCGGAGAAGAGTTGTCATCTGCTCGTGACAGTGAGGTGGCTTATGGCAAACAAAACTCATTGCTCATTAAAGCAGACAAGGCAGATGAATATCGTCTTGTTTTGAAACGTGGACAACCTTTCAAGTCCTTTGAACTTAACCTGATGAAAGCAATTCTTTCTGAAATAAATTTCATATCTTCTCTCAAACTTTCAGATGAGAATTACATTCAAACTCTTCAATTTCATGCCATTGAAAAATCTATCTGTTTGAGCATTGCTGATGAGGAATCGGCAACAACCATGCTTGGTATGATAAACGAACTTGTCAAATGGTCATCTCGAACATATGAGGGCAGACGTGTTGCAATCGGAATTGTGATAAATCAAAGCACATCACTTGCAGAAACCCAAGAAAATATAGGATATTCAGATTTTATGGACAGGGAGTTTTTCGCTCTTCTTTCTGACGGAAAAAGTTCTTATATCGAATTTGACAAGCACGGCATGCTTATAAGTTCTGTCCAACTTTCAAGGGTGAGAAAAGCACCTACTATTGCTCCATATGAGTTTGAAAATATCGCAAACTATTGCTCTGACAAGAGAATAGGGCTTGTTCTTACAGAAAATGGAGATATACTCATTTTCAAAAACAGAAACTTGTTATTTGCAAAAAGAGGTGGCGTTTGGAACGTTTATTCTCATGAAGAAATCATCCAACTTCTTGCAAAGAGGGGAAGTTATTCTCTCAAAGAAATCAGACGTTCAATTTATTACACCGCTCTTGATTCTTCATTTAAGTATGAAGGCGGATGTATTGTTTATCTAAACAACGACTGCGTTGAAAGTGCACTTAATCATATAAACGCTCATGATATCCTTGATGAAAAATACTTTGAAATCAAGAAAAATCAGGTGCTTGCAAATGCTGGCAAACTTTACAACTTGCAATTCCTTTCACAAGTGGAGGCAGTGTATAATGTCTCTTATCAAGAATTTCTTGATGAACAAAAATGTTACAAAGCAAAATGCCTTCGCAAAATGATTGCTGGAAAGTATTTCCATGAACTCAATCGTGCACTCCGTCAAGAACTTGTCGGCATGGATGGTGCGACAGTTGTAGATTCTGACGGAACAATTATTGCTGTCGGGGCTATCTTGAAAATTGAGGCTGGCAGTGATGGCGGTGGAAGACTTGCGGCAGCCACAACACTTGCAAAATACGGCATTGCAATCAAGATTTCACAAGATGGAATCCTTAAAACCTTCTATTCTGACCGTAAAGCAGGAAAAGTCAAGACTTTGTTTACAGTGGGTTAATCGTTTTGATTAACCTTTTTTATTGCAAAGACTGGAAAAAGGATTGCTTATTTTTTGCTTGCGATTGACATTTCTTTTTATGTTTGATATAATAATATAGTCAGTTATGCAGACAGTCGCATCAATATGATGAGGAAAGTCCGAGCATCAAGAGAACTGGGTGCTGGCTAACGGCCAGTGGAGGCGACTCTAAGGATAGTGCAACAGAAATAAACCGCCAAAAATTTTGGTAAGGGTGGAAAGGTAGGGTAAGAGCCTACCGGATGAGGGGAGATCTTCATCGCTCTGTAAACCCCACCTGATGCAAGGTCAAAAGGGCATATGTGCTTGTTCTCTCACGCCCTGAACGCACCGCTTGAACCTTTTGGCAACGAAAGGTCTAGATAGATGACTGTCAAATACAGAACTCGGCTTACAGCATAACTGACAAAAAAGACAAACAAAAAAGTTTGTCTATTTTTTTTGTTTTTGGCAATAACTCTTTTATGACTAAGAAAGAGTATATTGAAAAACTGAAAAATCTTATTGTAAATCGTGTGAAATTTCATGCACCGAACATTGCTGATGACAATGTGGACTTTGATCTTTTGGCAGTGGTTGGCATTGACAACAATTTGCCAATCTTTAAGTTTGACAAGCCACTTGATAAAATTTTTTATCAGGCTTTTTTGGATGCGAAAAAGGAGGTGCCTTTCAACCTTATTTTGACGGGAGAGCCTCTTGTAAGCGAAAAGAAGATTGCTTCTTTGAACAACACATTTGTTATGTTTGAGGCAGAAATGGGATCCTCTCTTCTTGCGAGCATTGAGAAATTGAATATAAATTATCGCTCAAACACTTCTTTCAAAAGTGAGATTGAAGAAGACTATATAAAAATAAACGACAAGAGAATTGAACTTGAATATATTCCTTACTATATGCACAAAAAGGGAAGTGACAACAATGTCCTCTTTGAAATAAGCGAGTTTCTTCTCAATGGCAAAAACTTTCTGTTGTCTTTCACAAACCCATACAAAAGCAAAAAAAGTGTCAGATTTGAAATAAATGTCACTTTGCCGAGAGGGTATTACATTTTCAAAAATGATGGCAATGCGGTTGAGATTGAAAGCCTAACTAGTCGTGATAAGGCATATTTCAACTATAACCTCAAAGGTGCAAAGTTCTCTTTTTCTTGTATAGGAGGGCTTGAAAGTTCCACTCATGCTTGCATCAATCTTTCTTTTCAAACTGAGCTACTGCCACTCGAACAGAAGAGGTTTTATTTCAACTATGGAGAGAACAAATACCTCTTTTTGTCTCCAAAACAAGCCAAAGATTTTTTTGATTTGTCGCAAAATAAGATGGATGAAATTTTTGATATAAAAATCAATTCCAAGAACAAGAAATTTGACGGTATCTTTAATCGCTATTTGCCCCAAAAAATCTGGCTTTCATGGCTAAAAAATGATATAGATGAAGAAAGTGAAAATTTTTATCTAAAAACAAAACAAAATTTGCTCAAAAAAGTTGATGGCGGTGTGCAGATAAATGAAGAAATTGAGGGGCTCAAAGAAGTCCGTTTCTTCCGAAATTCAGGGTGGAAGAGAGTTTTTATTGTGCCAAGTGAAAGCCGTTATCTTTTCGCTGACAAAACAAAATATTTCAACTTCACTTTGCTCACAAATGAAATTTTTGCAAAAAACAATGAAATTTATTTGTCTTTTGGTCATTAAGTTTGTTATACTACGGCTGAAATGGACAACTTAAATAGACGTATTCCTCTTGCAGAAAGAATGAGACCAACAACATTTGAAGATTTTGTTGGGCAAGAACATATTGTTGGAAAAAACAGACTGCTATACCGAGCAATCAAGTTTGGCACGCTTGGCAGTTGCATTTTTTATGGGCCTCCCGGAACAGGCAAAACGACTCTTGCAAATATCATTGCAAACAATCTCAAAGCAAACTTTGTCAAACTCAACGCGGTGACAAGTGGTGTGGCAGATGCCAAGAGAATTATCGAGCAGGCAAGAACGGATAAGGCTATGCTTGGCATAGACACCTTTTTGCTTCTTGATGAATGTCATCGCTGGAACAAATCACAGAGCGACTGCGTTTTGGAAGCCATAGAAGACGGAAGTATTTTCTTTATAGGCTCAACGACAGAAAATCCTTACACTTCAATGACAAGAGCGATTGTTTCAAGATGCAGGGTGTTTGAGTTTAAGCCTTTATCAAAAAATGACATCGTCAAGACTTTGAAAAAAGCACTTGCAGATGAGGATAAAGGGCTTGGCAACATGCCAGTCATTTGCGATGAAGATGCCTTTGATTATTTTGCCTTTGCCTCAGGTGGTGATGCAAGAAGTGCTCTCAACTCACTTGAACTTGCAGTCATGACAACGCCTCTTGGTAAGGACAGAAAGATTCATGTTACCAAAGAGGTGGCAGAGCAATCAATTGACAGAAAAGCACTTTCCATTGATGAGAATATGTTTTATGACTTTTTGTCAGCCTTTTGCAAAAGTTTGCGTGGAAGTGACACAGATGCCGCACTTTATTATGCAATGCGCCTTATCAAAGCGGGTTGCGATCCAATGATAATTGCAAGAAGGCTTGTTGCACATTCTTCCGAAGATGTCGGTATGGCTGACAGCAATGCTATGCTTCTTGCCACAAGCGCTATGTATGCCGTTGAAAAAATGGGCGCGCCAGAAGGACTTATTCCTCTGTGCCATGCGATAATTTATGTATGCGAGGCAGAGAAGTCAAATTCAGTTGTGACTGCAATGCACTTTGCTGAAAAGGATGCAGAGTTTGCAACTGACAATCATGTGCCAAACCACTTGAAAAATCATCCAAGCACAAATGATGATGGCCATGGAAGATACAAATATCCGCATGACTATGGCGGTTATGTCAAACAACAATATTTGCCGGATAGTTTGAAAGATAGGGTTTATTATAAGCCAAGTCAAAACGGCAGAGAAAAGAATCTTGTTAGGAAAAAGTTTAGGGGAGATGAGTAAAAATGTTTGGTTTTAGAAATGACGGGAAAAAAGTCAAAGGAATGAATATTATTGACAAGGCTGAGCCTTTCTTTATGCCTCAGCGTATTGACGCTGTCAATTATGTTACTGTCAAAATCCCTTGTGTGAGTTTGGATGAATTTATTTCACGCGAAAGAAAAAATGGAGTCAATTTCTCATATATGCATATTATGATTGCAACCATTGTGAGACTGCTTTACACAAGAAAAAAACTCAATCGCTTTATCATGAGAGGGACAATATATCAAAGAAATTACATATCAGTTTCAATGGACATAAAGAAAAAACTTGAAGATGATGGCGAGCAGGTGACACTCAAATTTTATTTCACAGGCAGAGAAAATATCTATGAAATAAAAGAAATCGTTGACCAAGAAATTGCCAAAAACTTGGATGCAAAAGAAGAACACCAAACAACCAAAGTGGCAAAGAAATTTTGCGCACTTCCAGACTTTTTGTTCCGTTGGGGATTGGGGATTTGCATGTGGCTTGACAAACACGGCATGCTCCCAAAATCTTTGATAAAAGCAAGTCCATTCCATACAAGTTGTTTCCTGACAAATCTTAAATCAATCAAACTGGGACATATATACCATCACCTTTACAATTTCGGAACGACAACCATTTTCGTTTCTATGGGCAAAGAGAAAATGGAGCCAGTCGTTGAGAACAACAAAGAACTCAAAATTGCAAAAATCCTCAATCTTGGGCTCTCTCTTGATGAGCGTGTTGCTGATGGGCTGTATATGGGCAAAAGTCTTAAACTTTTGCAAGATTTGATGGCAAATCCTGATGCTCTCAAAGACAGCATGCCAGATGATGGCTCAATACCAAAGAAACTTGTCAAGCGTAAACCTAAAAAGACAAAAAAAGTCAAAAAGGTGAAGAAGGTTAAAACTGAGAAAAAGCCAAAAGCACCTAGAAAATCCAAGAAAATCAAACCTCTTTTGAACAAGACTCGTTTCAAACGCAAGAAAAAAGATGAAATTGCAAGTGAAGAAGGCAAATAGGTTTTACTTTTTTGCAAAAGTGTGATAGGATAATTGTATCGGAGGGGAAATGAAGACAATCATTTATTTCATCTTGTCAATTTTGGTCATTTTCTATATATCTTGCCTGTGTGCTCTCAATATTGTGCCAGATATCGCAGGCACGGCGGGTGAGTTTTTGAATATTGTTGCAAAATATGGGGGACTGGTCATTATTCTTGCCTTTGCAGCAGTAAACTTCTTTGGAAACCCAATCAAAATCGTTTTCTTTATTTTGCTTGTAATTGTGGCAATAATCTATATCTTGACCCTCGTTGTTCCAGAATTTTTCCAAAACTTGTTTGGAGCAGGAGGAGGTGAGGCATTTATTTCATGGATAAGTTTTTAATTGTTGACGGAAATAGTATTGCAAATAGGGCGTTTTATGCGATGCCCTATTTGTCTAATCGAGAGGGCAAACCTTCTGGGGCTATTTATGGCTTTGCCAACATTCTTATAAAGATGATTGAGCAAGAAAATCCTACATATATTGCAGTCGCTTTTGACCATGCCAGAAAAACGTTTAGAAATGACATTTATGCTGATTATAAAGGGCAAAGAAAAGCGCCTCCACCTGAACTTATTGAGCAATTTCCTCTTATCAAAGAGATGCTGACCAAAATGGACATAAAAACATATGAATTTGAAAACATCGAGGCTGATGATATCATCGGCACCATTGTCAAAAGTTGTTCATGCCCAAAAATTTTGCTCTCTGGCGATAGAGACCTTTTCCAACTCATTGACAAAAACACGATCGTTTGGCTTCCACGCAAAGGTGTGAGCGAGGTTGACAAAGTCTCGTTGTCAAATCTTAAAGATGTTTTTGGCGTTGAAGATCCTTATCAAGTGGTGGAAGCAAAAGCGCTTATGGGAGATAGTTCAGACAACATCCCTGGTGTCAAAGGTATTGGAGAAAAGACAGCACAGTCGCTCATTGAAACTTATGGCAATCTTGACAATATCTACAAAAATATTGATCTGATCAAAGGCAAACTTGCCGAAAAACTCATCTCTGACAAAGACAATGCCTATATGTCCAAAGTTTTGGCAACAATCAAGACTGATTGCGACATCAATTTCAATATTGAAGAGTGCAAGTTTAACTTTCCATTTTCACAAGAAGTTTACAAATTCTTCAAAGATATGGACTTCAACTCGCTCATTCGCAATGACAGACTTTTTGACAAAGTTTCTATAAATGAAATCAAAAAAGCAAAGACTCAAAAAGTTGGGTTAAGTGAGGATGCGTTAAAGAAAATTCACGAACAGAAAATTGAATTTGTCTCTTACGATCTTTCAAATATGACCTTCTATTTTGGTCAGGGTGACATATATTTTCTTGATCAAAATTATGATATGTTTTCAAGTCCACTTTCTTTTGAACAAGTTTGTTTAAGCCTCAAAGACATATTTGAAAATGAAAAGATTTTGAAATTGACATTTTCTTCAAAAGAGGATATGCACATCCTTGACAAGTTTGGCATAAAACTAAAAAATTTTGTTGACCTTGCTGTGCAAAATTATGTTATCAATGCAGGAAGCCATCTTTCAAATGACAATATTGAGGTTGATGAATATCTTTCACTGCACAATCTCTTCACAAAACAAATTGAAGAACTTGGCGTTGAAAATATTTATCGTGAAATTGAAGTTCCGCTTATCAAAGTGCTGAAAAATATGGAAGACTATGGTTTCAAAATCAATGAAAACAGACTTGATGAGTTGTCAGGTGAACTTGAAAACAAACTTTCCGCACTGCAAGAGGAAATCTTTGTTGAAGCGGATGAAGAGTTTAATATAAACTCGCCAAAACAAGTGGCGTATATATTGTTTGAAAAACTTGGCATAAAATCATACAACAATCGCAAACAATCAACGAGCGTTGGTGTGCTTGATGAACTTCGATATATTCCAATCGTGGCACATATTTTGGACTGGCGAAAAGTTTCAAAATTGAAAAATACATATATTGATGTTTACAAGAATATTTGCAAAAGCACAGGGCCAATCATTCACACAAGGTTCAATCAAACATTGACAAGCACTGGCAGACTTTCAAGCAGTGAGCCAAACCTTCAAAATATTCCAACCAGAAATGAGGAAGGGCGTGAACTTCGCAAACTTTTTATTTCAAAATTTGAGGGCGGAAAGATAACCTCTGCCGACTATAACCAAATTGAACTTCGACTTTTGGCAGATATGTCAGGAGAAGATCATCTTATTGAGGCATACAAAAATGGAGATGATATTCACACCTTGACGGCATCTCAAATTTTTGGAGTTGATGTGAAAGATGTCACTGCCAATATGAGAAGGGAGGCAAAGGCTGTAAATTTTGGCATAATTTATGGCATAAGTGATTATGGGCTTTCTCAAAATATAAAAAGCACAGTTATGCAGGCAAAAAAATATATAGAGTCATATTTTGACAGATATCCAAAAGTTAAAAATTTTATGAACGACAATGTGGCATATGCAAAGGAGCATGGACTGATCAAGACCAAATTTGGAAGGGTGAGAAAAATCCCTGAAATTTCTTCATCAAAATATCTGGTCAGAACCTTTGGCGAGCGTGTTGCCATGAATATGCCTCTTCAAGGCACTGCATCAGACATAATCAAAATGGCAATGAATGATGTGTTTGAAGAGTTTGAAAAAAGAAAACTGAAAAGTCAACTTATTTTGCAAATTCATGACGAACTTATCGTTGACACATGTCCAGGTGAGGAAGAACTTGTCAAAGAAATTTTGACAGACAAAATGCAAAATGTCACCACTTTGAAAGTGCCTCTTTTGGTTTCAGTTGGTCAAGGTGAAAGCCTTTATGACTGCAAATAAAAGAGAAAAATGTATTTTTTGTGCAAAACCAGTGAAAAATTTGAAATAACATTGTTTTTTGTTTGACTAAAATTTGTCTTTTGCGTTATAATCAAAATGGTGAAATAATGCAAAATACAAGAAAAATGGGCGTAGATTATGGGGATAAACGCATTGGAATTGCACTTTCTGACCCTATGTGCATCATTTCAAGCCCTTTTGAGGTTTACAAAAACATCGGGCAAGAAGATGCCCTTGCTCACCTTGAAAAACTTATAAAAGACTATAACGTTGACGAGGTGGCAATGGGACTTCCATTAAACATGGATGGCACAGAAGGTGAGAGAGCACAAATCCATAGGCAGTTTGGTCAGGCTCTTGCTGAGCGAACTGGCGTCAAAGTCCACTTCATTGATGAGCGCTTAACCTCGGCTGAGGCAGAAGAACTTTTGATTCAAAGCGGAGTGCGAAGGGAAAAGCGAAAGGAACTCATTGATAAAATCGCCGCTCAAATCATTTTGCAGAATCTCATTGACAAACGTTTTTAATAAAGGAGAAATAAAAATGGAAAGAGATAATAATGTAAAACCAATCGATTTGCTTGATGTCCTTCTTGATGCTGACAATAAAGATCCTATCGTTCTTCTTGACGAAAAGGGCAGACAACTTACTTTTGAACAAGTTGCTGTTATTCCTTATGGCGCAGATGATGACAAAAAACTTTACTGCGTGCTTAAACCAGTTGACAAACTTGAAGGTATTGCTGATGATGAGGCAATCGTGTTTGTTGTTGAAGAAGACGCAAACGGAAACACTGTTTTGAAAGTTGAAGACAATGAAGAAGTTGCAATCGCTGTGTTTGACAAATACTATGACCTCTTGGAAGAGGCTCAAAACGCAAATAAAGAAAAGAAAGCAAAATCTTCAACTGCTTCAAAAGTTGCAAAGGCAGGAGAAAAGAAACCTGCAAAGACAACAAAAACTGCTGGAAAAACAGCAGGCAAGACTGCTGGCAAAGTTGCAAGCAAGGCTGAAACAAAAGCACCTGCAAAGAAAACAACAAAGAAATAAGTCTTTGAAAACAAAAAAATCTCACACAAGATGTGAGATTTTTTATTGTCAATTGTCAAATAGATTGTTTTTGAGATATTCTTCAATATATGTATAACTTTTGATATTTTGAGCAAATTATAATTACAAGGCAAGAAGCCTTGAATAAATGGGAGGTGAAAACTATGTTTGGAAAGAAAGACGCTAAGTCAAAGTCTTCTAAGGCTTCAAAACAAAGAGGCGTAGAAGCAGGTCGCGAAATGGCTGATTGCGGAAGCAAAACCACTCGTGATAGCAAAACATCAAGAAGTTCTAAATAGTTTTCAACTAAGACAAAAGAAGGCCGTTTGACTTGCCTTCTTTTGTTTTTTATTTTATGACAGGTTTAGTTCCTGTTTTTTTATTGTTCTGAAAACATATTTGCATTTATTTTTTCAAGCACAAGACTCAGTTCAATCCCTTGTTGCGTTGTGCCAGTCAGTGTAGCAGTTCCATTGGTGAAAGAGGAATTGCTTATCATATCGCTCGAAAATTCAAGTGTCTCAGTTGCAATGTTTCCTGTGTCTGAATAGGTTGCGACAACATTGACTCTAAAAATATAGTTATAAAAAGCACCAGCGCTTCCCAGATAAAAGACATCATCCTCAAATATAGCATTTGACGAATTGCCTTCCATTGTTCCAGAGACAAGAGTATTGAAATTTGTTGTTGAGGTTGAGTAAGCATAAGAAATGGTGTAGTCTATTGAAGCAATGTTTTCGGCAGAGTAGGTAAGCGAAGTTGCAGTTGCATAAAGCATTGATGAAGGTGACGCCTCATTCCATAGAGCGGTGTATGTGCCGTCGGTATCTGCACCGAGCGTTATGTCAACGCTGCTTTCAGTTGAAACGATTTGACTTCTGTTTCTTATCCAACACAAAAATTGTGCGTCCGAATTTGGCTTTGGAGTTGCACTGATTGACACGAGTGTGCCTTCTGTTAGACTTTTTTGTGACCCGCCACTAACTGTGCCCAAAAGTTCGTTGCTTGAATATGTCGTCAAAGTATAACTGCTTGGCGATGAGCACGCAAAAAGTGCAAGTGATGGCACAAGAAGTGCGGAAGCCAAAATTATTTTTCCAACCTTTTTCATGTTTACCTCTCATCATACATTATCAATATTTTCCTTTTATTTGTCAAATTATTTAATGTCTTTACTTAAAAAGTGATATTTTTTTGAGTATTTTTTTTACCCTTGCATAGAATATCTGTGAAAGGAGTAGGTATGTGGGAGTTTTCCTTGAACATCGGGGCAGATAATTCTGAACTGGCTGGCAGAGTTTTTAATGCAATGCGAAATCTTTCTTCCAATTTGGGTGGAGTTGTCACCAAACATGAAGAAAATGGATATATTTCAATCTTAATAGCAGTTGACGAGGCTTTTTCACCAGAAATTGAGTTTGCTCTTTCAAGCGTTATCACGCGTGCAATTTGCACCAATTTCAAAATGGCTTTTCTTGAAAAATTTTTGTTTTTGCCTCAGCATGACAAAGTGAGCACAACTGCTTTCAAAAAGGCTCTTCTCAATTTTGATAAAGAGACAGACAAATTTTTGGTGCAAAAAAACTTGAATTTTGACAAAAGTCTTTTCCTTGAAAGTTTTTACCTTTTCAGGTTGGGCAGTCTTCGTGCCAAGTGGAGTGAACTTGTTTCACTTGCAAATGAAAACAGGGTTTATCTTATCAGTGATGACGCATTTTTTGACCTTCTCAAATTTCTTGTTGACAATCTTGATATATGTGAAGAAGAGGTTGACGTCTTTGAAAATGAAGAAGGCTACAAAATTGTGTTTGAAGATGATGAAGGGGAATATGCAGGCAGGATATTCAATGAAGAAGGTTTGGTCTCTTCAATGATTGACCTTGCCCCTCAAAAAATCAATTTTTACTGTGAGAGGGGAAGCAAAACATCTGAACTGCTTGAAAAGATTTTTGATGACAGGCTCAACATTTGCAGACAAAAAAATTTTTCAACTCTTAAAAAATTTTGATAAAAGTGCTTGACACAAAATTATTGTCGTGGTAAAATTTTAACATAAAGTTGGAGCGAGAGACAAGTAGTTTTCTTGACCTGCGCACAGAGAAGGGCTGGATGGTGAAAAGCCTTGGCAGAGAGAAAAATGAAACCACTTTTGCGATGATAACCACAAAAATGAGAGGCAGGATAATTCTGCAATTAAGGTGGAACCGCGGTTATGGAAAATAGTCGTCCTTAGAAGTTTGCTTCTGAGGATTTTTTATTTTACATCCTCAGAAAAAAGAGGAGGAATTTATGGAAATCAAAGATGAAAAATCACAAGAACTTGAAAAGGCAAGACATTCTCTTGCACACATCTTGGCAAAAGCGCTCATTTCACTTTACCCACAAACAAAATTGACGATCGGGCCTGCCATAGAAGATGGATTTTATTATGACATTGACCTTGACAAGTCTATCACGCCAGAGGAGTATGGCACAATAGAAAAAAAGATGAAGGAAATCTTGAACAAGGGTGAAGCCTTCACAAGAAAGGTTGTTTCAAAAGATGAGGCTCTCAAACTTTTCAAAGACAATCCTTATAAGTGCGAGATTATAAACGAACTGCCAGAGGGCGAAGAAGTTTCTTTGTATTACACAGGTGACGACTTTTTTGACCTTTGCCGTGGGCCTCATGTTGAAAGTTCAAGAAATTTGCAAAACTATGCTTTCAAAATTCATGCAGTCAATGGTGCTTATTGGCGTGGAAGTGAAAAGAACAAAATGCTTCAAAGAGTTTACTGCTATGCTTTCCGCACAAAGAAAGAACTTGCCGATCATATTCAAATGCTTGAAGAGGCAAAGAAAAATGACCATAGAAAGTTGGGAAAAGAACTGGGCATTTTCATGTTTAATGAACTTGTTGGAAAAGGACTTCCTATGTATTTGCCAAACGGCTTTACTTTAAGAAGAATTTTGTCTGACTACATCATGGAAAAAGAAATAGCACAAGGATATAAGCATGTCATGACTCCATCGCTTGGCAATGTTGATCTTTACAAAACATCTGGACACTGGGATCATTACAAAGACGATATGTTTCCTGCCATGGAACTTGATGAAGAGGCATATGTTCTTCGTCCTATGAACTGCCCACATCATATGGTTATGTTCAAAAACAGTATGCATTCTTATAGAGACTTGCCTATTCGTATCGCTGAAATTGCAAACGATTTTAGATTTGAAGACAGTGGAAACTTGTGCGGTCTTGAAAGAGCAAGGGCATTTACTCAAAATGATTCTCATATCTTTTGCACCGAAAGTCAAATTGCACAAGAAATAAAGGGCGTGATCACCTTAATTTATGATGTATATAAAGATTTCGGATTTGAAAAATACAAGTTTAGGCTTTCATTGAGAGATCCAAACAATACCGAAAAGTATTTTGGAAATGACAAACTTTGGGAAGAAAGCGAAAATGCTTTGAGGGAAATTATCAAATCAACCGGCGTTGACTATTATGAAGCACCAGGTGAGGCCGCATTCTATGGGCCAAAGATTGATGTTCAGGTAAGAAGTGCACTTGGGCATGATGTGACTCTTTCAACCGTTCAACTTGATTATCAACTTCCTGAGAAGTTTGAACTTGAATATATTGGGGAAGATGGAGAAAGACATAGACCGGTTGTTATTCATAGAGCAATTTTGGGCTCACTTGACAGATTTATTGCTTTCCTTTTGGAAGAGCGAAAAGGACTTCTTTCTCTCTGGCTTGCACCTGAGCAGGTGAGAGTTCTCCCTCTTACAGACAGAAACAATGACTATGCAAGAGAAATTGTAAGCACTCTTAAAGGCGAGAATCTTCGCGTTGAAATAGATGACCGAAATGAAAAAATTGGTTACAAAATCAGAGAAGCATTGTCCATGAAAGTGCCATATCTTATCATTGTTGGTGATGAGGAAGAAAAAGACAAAACCATTTCTATCCGCGGTCGTGGTTTTGAGAATAAGAGTGGGCTTAAATTGTCAGATTTCATCGAAAGACTTGAAAGTGAAATAAAAAGCAAAAAAATTTAAGCATTTCGTTTGGAAAAAACAAAAGTATTATGTATAATGAGGAGGAGTAATGACAAACACTATCATTCTTGCGATATTTGCAATATTTATCACATTTGTTATGATTTTCATTGTCATGAAAAAATAAGGAGGAATTATGGACGTAACCCAAATTATCTTGATTGTTTTCATTGTTCTTCTTGTGATTGCTTATCCAATCTTGGTGTCACAAAGAAACAAAAAAGAGCAGCAAAAACTCACAGAGCAGACAAACTCTCTCAAACGTGGAGACAAAGTTTTGACTTCAAGTGGTGTCTATGGCACAATCGTTGATCTTCAACTCGAAGGAGATCGCAAAATTGTGACTATTGAAACTGGCACTGACAAGAAAAAAGGTTATATGTCTTTTGATGCCTATGCAATTTACACCGTTTTCAAAGAGGGTGAAGAGCCTAAGGCTGACGAGAAAAAGGAAGACAAAAAATCTGACAAAAATGAAGAGAAGAAAGACTCAAAGAGTGCAGAGGTTGAGGCAGAAGTTTTGAAGGAAATAAATGGCGAAGAAAAGCCAGCAGAAACTCCTGCAACAGAAGAAAAACAACCTGCAAAGAAAAGAGGCAGAAAATCACAAAAAGAAAGTGCAAAATAAATTGCACTTTTTTTGTTTTTATAAGTGGCGGAAATTGAAATAAAATGCTTTTAAGCCTTTTTGACAAACTGTTCTTTTTTGGAATAAACAAACATATTGTATTTTTGAAAAAGATTTGTCAAGAAGGGGGCATTTTATGAAAATCAAAGCAAAACATCTCAAAAAAGAGGGCTCACCATCCATTGCAATGGCGGTTGTTAAAGGAAGCCTTGTCAGTCTGTGTGTGTCACTGGTTGGGATTTTAATTTTTGCCTTTATTTTGAAATTTACAAATATTCCAGAAAGCACGATTGCGCCAGTAAATCAAGTTATAAAAGGACTCAGCGTCTTTATTGGAGTGTTCGTGGCACTCAAAAAGAGCAGAGAGATGGGACTTGTAAGCGGTCTTTTGATCGGGTTTGTTTACACAATTCTTGCCTTTGTTTGCTTTTCAATTCTTAGCGGAAGTTTCGCTTTTGACAGAACATTTGTGACAGATATTGTTTTTGGTGCAGTTATGGGTGCAATTTGCGGTATTATTTGCGTCAACATCAAAAAAAGTTCAAACTAATTTATTATTTTAATTGACAGCGAGCCTTTAATTTTCTATAATAACCAAGAAAGTTAAATTTTCTTTTAAGAAAAAATTATAAAATCTTTCACCTTGTCAATAATTTGATAAGAAAAAGGTTATGCGAAAATTAAAGGGGACTTTTAATGACTGCGAAGAAACGCTCAATTGTTAAATTTGTTTTTGTAGCGATTTTGACAGTGCTTGGAATTGTGCTTTCTGTTTGCTCTTTTCCTGTGGTTGGCACTGATTATGTCTATAATGGATTTGCAAATTCAATCTCTCTCGGACTTGATTTGTCCGGAGGGCTTTCTGTTGTCTATGACTGCTCACTGAATTCGTCAAATGGCAATCTCAACGATTCGATTGATGCGACAGTGGCTCGTCTTCAACAAATTTTGTATGATGAAGATTATAGCGAGGCAACTGTCACAAGACAGGGCTCAACAAAAATAAGAATTGAAGTGCCTTCTGCAAGTGAAACTGATGATATCTTTACTTTCCTTGAAAATCCACAAACACTCTCAATGACTTTGGAGCAAGCAACAGATGGCAATGAGCCACAAGTTTATATCACAGGCTCTGACATTGAAGATGTGTATGTAAACTACAACACCGAGACAAGTCAATATGGCGTTTCTCTTGATTTTACAGATGAGGGCAGTGACAAATTTTCACAACTGACTCTTCTCGCTTCACAATCAGAAAGCCATGAAATATACATTTATCTTGGTGAGGTCAGCGGTTCTCCTTGGAACACTGTGACTTGTGAAGAGCAAATCACTGGTGGCACAACTTTTATCTCTGGCGACAGCCTCAACACATATGAAGGGGCGAGAGAATATGCTTACAACATTATGTCTGGCACTTTCGGTGTGACTCTTACACTTGTTGAAAACAGTGTCATTTCAGCAACTCTTGGCAAAGAGGCTCTCACTCTTGGCATTATTGCTGGCATTGTGGCATTTGTGCTTGTTATGGCTATAATGTGGTGGAGATATGGCGATTTCGGTCTCCTTGCAAATTTTGCACTCATAATCTATGTCGTTTTGATGCTCTTCTTCTTGCAGGCGATTCCATTTATTCAACTGACATTGCCAGGTATTGCCGGAATAATTTTGTCGCTCGGTATGGCTGTTGACGGAAATGTCATCATCTTTGAAAGAATCAAAGAAGAATATGCCTCTGGCAAGAAAATTCATATAGCAACAAAATCTGGGTTCAAGAGAGCGTTCTGGCCTATATTTGACTCAAACATCACAACGATTGTAACATCTATCATCCTTTATATCTTGGGCAGTGCCTCAATCAAAGGTTTTGCAATCACACTTTTGCTTGGAATACTTCTTTCAATGTTCACATGTCTCGTGGTTACTCGTGGTTTTGTGAAGTGGTATCTTCCACTCAACAGCACAAAAGCAAAGAGACTTCGTCTTTACAGAGACAAATCTGTTGTCGAAGTGGCAGAAGTGCCAGCAGATGGCAGTGCAGTCATTGAAGCAAATGGAGATGTTTACTCAAACGGAAATGTTGAGAATGAAATCGTGGTGAGTGAGCAGGAGCAAGAAAAAACCTCTTTTGATGACAAAGGAGGGCAAGCATAATGAAAAAGAATAAAAATTTCACAAACAGATTTTCTATTGATAAGACTATTGCCTCTTCAAGATTTGATTATTGCAAAAACCTCAAATGGTTTATAATTGCACCTATCGTCTTGATTGTTGTTGGAATAATTCTTCTTTGCACAGTTGGGTTCAATCTTGGTATTGATTTCACGGGTGGTTCAGTCATCAACATTTATGCAAATGATGAGGGGCTTATCACAACTGAAAATGCAGAAGTTTATGATGTCAACAACTCTGATGACTACAATGCAATGAGAGAAAAAATCGAAAATGTGCTTGCTGAGTTTGGACTTACGCTTGATGTTTATAGATCATCATCAATGGATATAAGTGAACTTGGCGTAAATGGTGGGCAAGCAGTGCAAGTGCAATATCAAAATGTTGCAGGTGCAAGCGGAACTGAAATTGCAGATCAAAATGCAGAAATTCGCGCTCGATTGCAAGAAGAGTTTGGCTATATCAACACAGGAATAGTCGGTGAAAACTTCACAGAAGCAGTTTCATCTCCTGAGGTTGTTACTGCAACTGCAAGTGATGAACTTCTTATGAACACCTTCATAGCGATGGTTGTTGCTATGGTGCTGATTCTTATTTATGTTGCATTTAGGTTTGAAATTACTGCTGGTCTTGCTGCAATTTTGGCACTTTTCCATGACCTTCTTATTATGACTGCCTGCGTGCTCATTTTCAGAATAACCATCAATGCTTCATTTGTTGCAGCACTCTTGACAATTCTTGGCTATTCAATCAACAACACCATTGTCATCTTCGACAGAATACGTGAAAATATCAAGAGCGGACTCTTTGACAAAAAATCTAACTCTGAAATTGCAAACGCATCAGTTAAAGAGACAATGACAAGATCAGTTTTCACAACACTTACAACGCTTATCACTATTGCAATGGTTGCAATAATCGGTGTGAGTGATATCAGGGCTTTTGCTTTGCCAATTCTTATTGGGCTTCTTGCAGGGTTCTATTCTTCTGTTTTCCTTACACCAGGTCTTTGGGCAATCGCTTACAAACCAAAGAAAAAGAAGAAAAAAATTGCATAAAACGGCGATTAAGCCGTTTTTTTTGTTGTATAATTTATTTTTTAGGTCTAGACAACTGTCGAAATTTGTGTTATATTGAAAATAAGGAGAACTATTATGCATCAAAACAAATTTGATTCAGACCAAATCTTTGTCGCAACTATTGTTCGTTGCAAAGAATTTGAAAATGGAATTTCACTTAAAAATGACAAGGTTGGCACAAAATTAGTTGTGGTCAGACGAGTGAAAGGTATGAGAACGCTGTATGCAACTTGTCTTAAAGATAAGGCATATTATGATACTTGCAGGGGAACAGATGACCATTTTGTCAGTAGCGTTGAAAAGTTGGAAGATCGCATGGTTGATATTATGGGGAAAGAATACTGGGAAAAAAAGTATGGAAAAAAGGACCATTTCAATCGTGAAACAGTGAGAGAAATTGAAAAATTGGTTGGTTATAACAATAATATAAAAACTTCTGGGTTTTTCTTGTAAAAAGCATAAAGAAAATTTGTGCTTTTTTATTTTTTTTGCTTGCAAAATTTATTGTTTTATGATATACTCTCAAAGTCATTGAAGACAAATCTGCACTCGCAATCATATTCAATCACCGTTGCCAAAAATAAATGGGAGAAAAAACGATACCGCTCTCATTTTGAAGAAGATCACTTCTGTGGTTGTGGTTGGAGCATTAGACGATGCGGGGAAGAAGAAAAACAAAAAGGAGGAAAAAGAAAATGTCAGTTATTTCAATGAAACAACTTCTCGAGGCTGGCGTTCACTTCGGTCACCAAACAAGAAAGTGGAACCCTAAGATGAAGAAATACATTTTTACTGCTAGAAATGATATTCATATCATCAACCTTGAAGACACTTCTGCACAAATCGATAAAGCATACACTTTTGTTCGTGATATCGTTGCAGCAGGAAAAAATGTGCTTTTTGTGGGCACAAAAAAACAAGCACAAGAAGCAGTGAAGGAGGAGGCTGAACGTTGTGGAATGTTCTATGTCAACACTCGTTGGCTCGGCGGTTGCCTTACAAACTTCAAAACAATCAAATCAAGAATTGAGAGACTCAACAAACTCAATCAAATGGAAAAGGTTGGTGAATTTGACCTTCTTCCAAAGAAAGAAGTGACTCTTCTCAAAGCAGAGAGAGACAAACTTGAAAAGAACCTTGGCGGTATCAAAGAAATGAGAGAACTCCCTGGACTTGTTTTCGTTGTTGACCCTAACTGCGAACATATTTGCGTTCATGAATGCAAAGTTCTTGGAATCCCAATGGTTGGACTTGTTGACACAAACGGCAACCCAGACGGAATTGATTATGTTATTCCAGGAAATGACGATGCCATCCGTTCAGTAAAACTCATTGCAAGCGCTATTGCTGATGCTGTTATCGAAGCAAAAGAGGGCGTGTCAATGAAGAAAGAAGAAAGTGCTGAGGAAGAAGATATCGATATCGAAAAAGCACTTGCTGAAACAAAACCTAGTCTTGAAATTGCAGAGGCTGGCGAAGAGAAAAAATCTAAAAAGCCAAGAAAGAAACCTGCTCCTAAGAAAAAGGTTGAAGAGAAAAAAGAAGTAGTGGCAGAAGAAAAAGCCCAAGTAAAGACAGAAACTGAAAATAAATCTGAAAAATAAAAAAATAGAAGGAGATTAAGATTATGAACTTTACTGCAAAAGACGTTGCTGAACTTAGAGCAAGAACAAATGCTGGAATGATGGACTGCAAAAAAGCATTGGTTGAATCTGATGGCGACTTTGAAAAGGCTGCTATCTGGCTTCGCGAAAAGGGTATCGCTGCCGCTGCAAAGAAACAATCAAGAATCGCTTCTGAGGGTATCGTAACATCATACATCCACATGGGTGGAAAAATTGGCGTTCTTGTTGAAATCAACTGCGAAACAGACTTCGTTGCAAAGACAGATGCTTTCCAACAACTTGGAAGAGATATTGCTATGCAAATCGCTGCTGCTGCTCCAAAATATGTTCGCATTGAAGAAGTGCCTGCTGAGGCTGTTGAGGCTGAAAAAGAAGTTCTCAGAGCACAAGCACTCAATGAAGGAAAACCTGCTCAAATCGTTGAAAAAATGGTTGAAGGAAGAGTTAAAAAATTCTATCAAGACGTATGTCTTTTGGAACAACCATTTGTCAAAGATTCAAGCATGACCATTCAAGCATATATCAATGAGATGACACTTAAAATTGGTGAAAAAATCTCTGTTCGTCGTTTCACTCGTTATGAAATGGGCGAAGGTCTTGAAAAGAGACATGACAACTTGGCAGAAGAAGTTGAAAAACAAATGCAAAAGAAAAACTAATTTTGGTTTTACGAAAAAACAAGCAAATTTGTGCTTGTTTTTTTTATTTGCCTATTGACTAAATAAAATATTTAATATAAAATATATATGTTTTTATTTGGAGGAAATATGGCAGGAAGACTAACATTGAAATTAGACAATTTAGAAAAACTCGGCATTTCACTTGCAGAGAAAGAGGAAATCAAAAAATTTATCAAAGACAACCCTCAGATCAAAGAAAGAGTAGATAAAATTCAAAAAGTTTTGAAAGACAAATTTTATCTTTCTGAAACAGAAGTGGAAAATTATATTTTGAAAATTTGTGAAGATGAAAGTGAAAAAGATATTTTCTTTTTCCAAGACATTTTTGAAGAATTTGAAAAGAATGACGTTGGAAGTTTTGATGCTGACGAGCGAAAAAAGCAAGCAAGGAATATCATTTTTGACGTTTATGACCTCTACAAATCCCAAACCAGAAAGGTTGGAGAAGATTTCATTGATTGTATGCGTGAAGCAAAAAGACTGGGCATTGATCCATTCCGTTTTGCCATAAAAACAAACATTGAAAAGGCAAATGGCGATAAGTTTCAACAAACTCTTGATTCTTTGACAGCAGAATATGATGCAATGTATTTCAAGAAAAACTCAGCAAAAAATGAGACAGAGATTTTGTTTTCTCATGACGAAACAAAAGCAATTCTTGAACAATGCATGACACTTGCCATGCGACTTAATTGCGACCTTGTGGAATATGTTTTACTTACTCTTAGTGATCTTGCTTATGACAAAAAGAAAGGTGTTTTTTATGCAGACGTGAGAGAATTTATAAGAAAAGCACCTTCAATTTTGCTTGCAAATCCTTTGAGCATCGAATCGACAATTTCAAAATTGAAAAATTATTATGAAAAAATAGGAAAAACACAAGAAGACCTTGTGCAGAGAGTTCTTCAAAGTCCTTCTGTGCTTTGTGCAGATAGCAAAGATATTGACAGCACGATAGATCTTTTAGCCAAAAACTATCAATCACTTATAAGTCAATTGCCTGAAAAAATTAGACGTGGCAAAGATGCAAGGGTTATGGCTGAGGCTTTTGCTTATGATGTGACAAATCTATCACAAATCAAATCACTCAAAACTGAAAGTTTTGGAAAAATGCAAGAAATCCTTATCAAATACCTTGGCGCTGAAAATGCACTTACTTGCTTCCAAAATATGGAAATATTAAATAAGGCGCCAGAAATTGTTGAATATGCACTAGCAGTCATTTCAACAGCGCCTAACAGCAAAGACCTTCGCGAAAAATTCGTCAAAAGCCCAAACACTTTCATGGAAGAGAAAAAAGATTTTTCTCAAAACAATTCTGACATTGAAGGCGGAGTGGGCACAGAACGCAAGACATTCTTTGCAAACAAAGAGACTTTGCCAGATGTAAACCTTTCAAAAGAAGAAATAGAAAATCTTAAAAACAAACTTTCAAAGAAAGACCTCAAAACATTGCAAGAAAAAATTGATGCCGAAAAAGAGCGTTTGGCAGAATTGCAACGTAAATATGAAGAGGAAAAAAGAAAACGCAGAGAAGAGAAAAAAGCGCGTGAAAAAGCAGAAAAAGAAAAAAGAAGAGCAGATAGAAAAGCAAACAAAGATAAAAAACCTTCTCAAATTATTGTTAATGCTCAAAATCTAAGTGAGCAAGAAAACAAACCTCAACTTAGTTATGAGGAAAAAATGAGAAAAAGGCTCTCTTATTTATGGCCTCCGAAAAAAGGTAAATTAAAATCAGGAGAGGTGGCACACAAAGATTTTGAAAATATTTATGAACCTATTTTCAACGTACTTGATAGATGTGGTATTGAATTAGATTTGCCAAAATATAAGGATGTAAAAGAGATCTTTAAGAAATATGATAGTTTGGCAGTCGATTCAATGGTGGCATCGCAACTTTCAATTCTCTATGGACAATTTTTCAAATCTTTATTATCAGAAGGCGTGGAAACCCCTATAATCAGTTTGTTGAGTTCAACTGAGGATAACGAAATTAGAAAAATGTTTACAATGGCTTCCAATATTAAAGATAGCACAGGAAACTCTGATAAATATCTGATGAAAGTGAAAGAAACTGATACTTTGGCTGATTTGTTTATCAAATATGCAGATGGTGCTTATCGAGCGACAAAAGATGTTCAAGACAGGTTGTTTGACCTTGTTGATAAAACGAATGAAATAAGTCAGGAACCAAAAAATAGCGAAAATATAACAGTGAATTTTAGACTTGTTGAAAGGTTCTTGAAAAATTATATCGAAGAATGTGACAAGCAGTTGATAGACCTCATTGGGCAGGAAAGATATGATCAATATTTTGATGAAGATACAAAGAAGATTAAAGATATAATTGAAAAGAAAGTGCTTTCAGATAAAAATATAAAACCTATCAACTCACCAGTTATTGTTTGTAAGGGATATGTTGCTCCTGCATTAGACTTTATCAAACTAATGGCACGGGAACTTAAAAGGGGAGACTATATTAAACAATTTGACAGAGTTGAAGATGAATATGCCGTCAGATTGCAAAGTAAATATCTTGATGCCATCGCAGAAATGACGGATGAAATCAAAAATAAAATAACATCTTTGCCTGGCGAAGGCAATATGCTGGTGCTTAAAGCAGAAGATGAGAAAGGAAAACCATATCGAGTTATTGCAATAAATGATGGAGAAGTGATAAAACAAAAAGAAAATGGAGAGGATAAAAAGATAACTGCATTCACGATCGCTGCTGTATCTAATGACCCAAATTATTTTGGAGATCCGCTTTTCTATCAAATTTCGAAAAGACCATCCCTTGTTACCATGGATAAAAATGGTAGTTTTGGTATAAGGGACGTGCTTGGCTTGGTTGATGTTGAAAATACAGAATTGAAAATTGATGGATTTGATGTTCAAGGCAAGAAAGGTGATATGGGCATAAAATAATTAAATCATATAATCAAAAGAAGGGGTTTCCCTTCTTTTTTTTGTTTACAAGAAAGAATTTTTGTCATAAAAGATATTGTGGCATGGGTTTCTTTGCAGTTAGAGTCAATTTAACATGAAAAATTTCTCTTTTCTAACATTTTTCTTACCTCAAAAAGCAGAAGAAGAGCAAAATCATTTGCCAAAGAGAGGTCAAGTATTGTAAAATATCTTGCAAGGAGAGTTTTATGAACGAAATGACAGAAGAAATCTTTGCCTCATGCAAAGAAGAAATTGCAAAAGCACTTAATCACCAAAAAAATGAATATCAACTTTTGCGTGCAGGAAGAGCAAATCCGCATATCTTAGACAAGGTCTTTATTGACTATTATGGAGTGCCAACTCCAATCAAAAATATGGCAAGCATAACTGTGCCAGAAGCACGCATACTTGCTGTTCAAGTTTGGGATCAATCACAAGTAAAAAACGTGTCAAAGGCCATTGCTATGGCTGATCTTGGAATCACTCCAAGTGATGACGGCAGAGTGATAAGACTTGTTTTTCCTATTCTTACAGAAGAGAGAAGAAAGGAAATTGTCAAAACTGTGAAAAAGATTGCAGAAGAGACAAAGATCGCCACACGCGCAGCAAGAAGAGATGCTCTTGAAATGCTTAAAAGCATGCAAAAAGATGGCGAACTTTCTGAAGATGAACTTGCAACTTGTGAAAAAGAAGTTCAAAAACTTATTGACAATGCAGGCGAAACAATCGACGAAGTTTGCAAGACAAAAGAAAAAGAGATTATGGAAGTCTAAGTTATCCATTTTCTTGGCGATGTGAAAAGGGAGCGTTATGCAAAAAGAAATTATTAGTGACAAATCGCCAAAACATATTGCCATAATTATGGATGGAAATGGCAGGTGGGCGACAAAGCGTGGCCTGCCACGCAATTTAGGACATAAAGCAGGGATCAAGGCTATTGAAAGAACAATTGATGCAATGATCAAGTTTCAAATTCCAGTTCTCTCACTTTTCGCCTTTTCAACCGAAAATTGGAAACGTGATAAAGAAGAAATAGATGGAATTTTCTCACTTGTGAGAGATTATCTTTCAGAAAATAAAGACTCATTTTTGAAAAAAGGTGTCCGTGTTGTGTCAATGGGCGACATTAAAGCCTTTCCAGATGACCTTGTATCTTCACTTGAAAGTGTCCAAGAAGAAACAAAAAACAATGACAAACTGACTCTTAATTTAGCGCTTAATTACGGCGGTAGAGCAGATATTATTCGGGCTGTCAATGAAGTTATAAAAGACAAAAAGACAAAAATTGATGAAAAAGACTTTGAAAAATATCTTTATTCATATCCTTTGCCTGATCCAGACCTTGTGATAAGGACAAGTGGCGAGATGAGACTTTCAAATTTTATGATGTATCAACTTGCTTATTGTGAACTTTATTTCACGCCTGTGTTATGGCCTGATTTTGGTGAAAAAGACTTGAAAAAGGCGATAATCGATTTTCAAAAGAGAGAACGAAGATTTGGAGGAAACAAATGAAAACAAGAATTTACACATCAATCGGCATTGTGCTTGTCCTAGTGCTTGCCTTTGTTTTGAAAATGCTTGTAAGCAGTTATTTCTTTGATGCACTTATTTTTGCAATGGCATTCGTAGGCGCTTACGAAATGTCGAAGATTTTGTCAGAAATGGGCAAATATAACAACAAATATGTGATTATAAGTTTTCCTGTTCTATTTTTGGCAATAAACTTGATAGGTGTCAACTTTGACACTGTCATTGGTTACTGGTCACTGCTTATAGATTTAGGCGTTGTGGTTGTCGCATTTTTGCTTGTATTCCTCATTGGTTTGATGAGAAGAAAATCAACTGCAAAAGAGATGAAAGTAAGACGTTTGGAAGGGGACAAGCCTGCAAAATTTTGTGCGAAAAAGGCTTTGCACACAATTTATGGAGCGCTCTATCCAACCTTTCTTCTTATGACAATGGTTTTTCTCAACCACTTTGATGAAATGGGCGGAATTTACACAAATATAGCAGACTTTGGAGGTTATTTCTCATTCATAGCACTGCTTTTCGCTTTTCTTATACCTTCTATTACAGACACCTTTGCTTATCTTACAGGTGGGCTGATTGGAGGTAAGAAACTTTCTCCAAAAATCAGCCCAAACAAGACTTGGTCAGGTGCTATCGGCGGTCTTGTTTGGTGCACAGCCGTTTGTGTTTGCATTTATTTGATCTTAAATGCAATTCCTACTTTCTATCACATTTTCAATGAGACTGGCTTTGCTTTTTGGCAGGTTCTTATCATTGCCTTTCTTGCTTCAATTGTGGCGCAAGCAGGCGATTTGTTTGAGTCATTTATCAAAAGACGTGCTTCCGTCAAAGACTCAGGACGCTTTCTTCCAGGACATGGAGGAATGCTTGACAGATGCGACTCATATATATTTGTAACGCCACTTCTTCTTGTCGCATTTTCTATTCTTGCATGTGTTTTATAAATTTTGTGAGGTGTGAGTGTATATTTTATATATTCTTCTAGCCATTGTCATCCTTTTGTTTATGGTGCTTATTCATGAATTTGGGCACTATTGCATAGGACGAATGTTGCATTTCAAGATAACTGAATTTTCAGTTGGCTTTGGCAAGGCAATTTTTCAAAAGACCAACAAACGAGGAGAAAAGATTTCTCTTCGTATTTTTCCGCTTGGTGGTTATTGTGCCTTCGCAGGTGAAGATGAAGAAAATGTCGATGATAAAGAAGCCTTTTCAAATCAAGCACCTTGGAAAAGAATATTGGTCTTTTTGGCAGGGGTAACTTTCAATTTTGTCACCGCTGTTATATTTTCCCTTATTTTACTGTGCACACTTGGCTATGATATACCACAGGTGACAAACTATAACCCTCTTGAAACGCATATTGCAGAGGAGGAATATCACTATAATCCATCTGCTTCTCTCGATGCTCTTCAAGAAGGAGATGTCATTTTTGCAATCGATGGACAAAAAATTGATTTTGCTTTTGGCAAAAATTTCAACACGATTATTCAAGAAGAACAAGCTGAAATTATTTCTTGGGTGAGAGAAAACTCAAATGAGGACGGCGTGCTCAATAGTGATGCAAACTTTGAAGAATTTCCAACTATGACCTTTACGATAAGACGTGACGGACAAATGCAGGATGTGGAAGTTGCTGTTTTTCAAATTCAACAATATGGCACAGATGAGGATGGCAATCAAATAGTTGAGACGGCCTATTCATTCGGCATTTCTGCCAAAGCGTATGTTCATACTTTCTGGGAAGCACTTGACAGATGTATTCCATTTGCTTTTGGTCTTGCATGGGTTGTTTTGAAAAGTCTGTGGCTTCTTCTCACATTCCAACTTGGCATCGATGCGATTGGAGGGCCAATAACCACCATTGCAACCATGGCAACTGTTACTCAAATGAATGCAGGAAATCTACTTCTTCTCATACCTCTTATTTCAGCCAACCTTGCAGTGTTCAACTTATTGCCGATACCAGCACTTGATGGCTCACATGTGCTGTTCACATTGATAGAATGGATAAGAGGCAAGCCAATCAATAGAAGAGTGGAGAATATAATTCACTTTGTGGGGCTGGCGATCATGTTTGGGCTTGTGATATTGATTGACATATTGCATTTTGTGTTGTAAAATATTTGCATGGACGAACTAATGAGGGCGCTAAACAAAAAGTTTGGCGACAAATATTCATATTTGAAACTCTTTGAAGTGGTGTATGACAAGAGAAGTCAAGTCTGCACCTTTACTTTTTTGTATCCTCATACAATTTCAGATATGGAGAGTGAGGACAGAAAAGAGATTGAAAACTTTGTCAAAGAATATTTTTCTTTGAACGGAGATGTGAGGGTAAAATTTAAGAAGAGTTTTCTTGATGAAAAACTTATCAGACATGAAGTCAAAAACTTTTTTGAAGAAAAACATAAGTCTCTTTTGCCATATTTCAAAGAAGAGAATTTGTCGTCCACATTTGAAGGACTGGATGTAAAAATAACCTTAGAGCTTAACAAAGACCTTTTTGCCATGATTGATAAAGAGGATATGATAAAAGAGATGGTCATCTTTTTAAGTAAGCGTTTCATTGCAAACTTTGATATTTCTTTTGTGAAAAATGAAGAGGTTTTGCCAGATGAAGTGGTTATTGAAGAGGATATGTTGCCAAGCGTCAAAAGGACAATGCGCTATGAGGTCAACATTGAAGCCGACCTCATTGGCTCTGGTATTGCGCCAAAACCTGAATACATAAAGGATATCCAAAAACCAAAGTCGGCAGTAATTTTGGCTGGCGTTATTTCAGGTTTTACTCAAAAAACCTTTGTGCGTAAAAAAGGTAAAAAAGCAGGAGAAGAGGGTATATATTATACTTTCACTCTTAACGACGGAGACAAAATTGAGTGCATCTATTTTTGTGGAAAAACCAATCTCAAAAAAATGGAAAGTTTGACAGATGGGCATATGATTGTCTGCGTGGGCGATGTCAACACTGGCATTAGTGGAAAATTGACTTATTACATCAAAAAAATTGCACTTGCAAGTCCAAAGATCGTTGTCAGTGCAATTGAAGAGCAGACATTTGAGAAACCTAAGAAAAGGAAATGGGTGGCAAGTGTTGAGCCTATTGTTACTCAAAGTCAAAGCAATTTGTTTGAGAATAAAGTTGTTTACAATGACAATATTATGACACACACCTTTGTGGTGTTTGACATTGAAACCACAGGTCTTGACCCTGAAACTTGTGAGATAACTGAAATTGGCGCTGTCAAGATCGAAAACGGAGTGATAAAAGAAAGGTTTTCATCTTTTGTGAAACCAACTGTGCCTATTCCAATGGAAGTGCAACTTCTTACTCACATAACTGATGAAATGGTCAAGGATGCGCCATCAATTGAAAACGTTATCGCAGACTTTTATGATTGGACACGTGGCTGTGTGCTGAGCGGATATAACGTTATTGGCTTTGACATGAAATTCATCAAAAAAGCAGGACAAAAATATAACTATCGCTTTGACAACGATGTTGTTGACACCATGATTGTTGTGAGGACTTCTGGGCTGAGGTGTTCAAACTATAAACTTGGCACAGTTGTGTCAGCATTGGGGCTGACGCTAGAAGGGGCACATAGGGCTTACAACGATGCTCATGCAACGGCTCAGGTGCTTTTAGCATTGTCAAAAATATAATTTTTAAGGGCTTTTTTGTTGGTTTTGGCAATATTTTCTGTAAATAACTTTTGAAAAAGGGAAAAAGTCTTTATTTTTGGGGAGTTTTTGAAAATTATTGTTGATTTTTATTTTTACATTTGATATAATAAGATTGACTAGATGTGGCGGGGAGTGAGCAGAAAATGTTCACTCCCTGCTTCATAAGTAAAGGAGGAAAACTTTGGCAGGAAAAGTTAAAACAATTTGCGAAGAAAAAATTTGCCCTATCATTGAAGAAATGGGCTATGAGGTCGTAGAAGTGGAGTATGCCAAGAAAAGCGATGGCATGAACTTGACTTTCTATATTGACTGTGACAAAGGTGTTGAGATTGACGATTGTGAAAAGGTGTCAAAAGTGATTGATCCGATCATCGAAGAGTTGAACCCAACAGATGACCAGCCATATATTTTGAGCATAAGTTCGCCAGGCATCGACAGACCACTCAAAAGTGAGCGTGATTTCAAAAGAAACATTGGAAATGAAATTTCAATCACTTTGTTTTCAAAAATTGACGGAAAGAAAAAGTTTGACGGAACGCTTAAAAGTTTTTCACCAGAGGATGTGACAATCACATCAAATGGCAAAGATATCACTTTGCAAAGAGATAAAATCGCACACATCGTGCCAATAATCAAATTTTAAGGAGAACAACAAAAATGATAAACAAAGACTTTTTTCAAGCACTTGAAGATTTGCAAACAGAAAAGAAAATAGACAAGCAGGTGTTTATTGAAACACTTGAACAAGCACTCACATCTGCATACAAAAAAATGTATGGAGAGGCAAAGTCGGCAATGGTTCGTCTTGTGCCTGAGAAGAACACAATCAAAGTATATTCTTACAAAACTGTTGTTGATGAAGTGACTGACCCAGACAAAGAGATTTCACTTGCTGAGGCAAAACTTATCAAGAAGTCTTACAAAGTGGGTGACCAAGTTTTGAGCGAGGAGTCAACAAAAGATTTTGGAAGAATTGCCGCTCAAACAGCAAAACAAGTTGTTATGCAAAAACTCAAAGAAATGGAAAGGGCTATCGCAGTCAGCGAACTTTCTGAAAAAGAAGATGAACTTATGACAACCATCGTCAAAAGAATTGACAACGGCACTGTTTACGTTCAACTTTCATCTTCTCACACAGAAGGCGTTATGCTTCCAAGTGACCAGATCCCTGGTGAAAAATATACAGTTGGTCAAAGAATAAAGGTTTATGTGAAGAAAATCAAAGATTCTTTCAAAGGTCCACAAATTCAAGTTACAAGAAGCAACATTGGCTTTGTGCGTAAACTCTTTGAACTTGAAATTCCAGAAGTTGCAAGTGGTGATGTTGTGATCAAAAATATCGCCCGTGACCCAGGCAATAGAACAAAAGTTTCACTTATGCCAACAAAACCAAATATTGATCCAATCGGCACTTGTGTAGGTTACAGAGGACAACGTATTGACACAATCGTTTCTGAAATGAATGGTGAAAAGATTGACCTTATTGAATATAGTGATGACCCACTTGAATATATCGCAAGAGCGCTTAGCCCTGCAAAAGTGCTTTCTGTTGAAACAAATGAAAGTTTGATGGCATCAAGGGTTATTGTTCCAGATGATAAATTATCTCTCGCTATTGGCAAAAATGGGCAAAATGTTCGTCTTGCTGCAAGACTTACAGGCTGGAAGATTGAAGTGAAGAGTGAAAGTTCAGTTGCAAACACGACTGCAAAACAAGAACCTGAGTATGAACTTACCGAACTCAATGAAGATGATGCTTTCCAATCACTTGAAGACCTTGAAGAACTTGAACCTGTAAGCATGGATGAAGAAGAAACAAATCCTACTGATGAATAAGGAGAATTTATGGAAAGACTCAGGATGTGCGTTGCTTGTCGTCAAATGAAAGACAAACGCTCTCTTATAAGGGTGGTGAAAGATAAGGAAGGCAACATTTCGATTGATGAGACTGGCAAAAAAAATGGACGTGGTGCATATGTTTGCAAAGAGCCTGAATGTTTTGCCAAACTGAAAAAACAAAAGTCTTTGAACAAGGCTTTCAAATGCAATATTGATGATGAGATATTGAGTCAAATTGAGGAGGAAGTCTTTGGAAAGAGATAAAGCAAAAGGTTATTTGAATATCGCACATAAAGGTGGATATTTGATAATTGGCAGTGACAAACTTGATGGTTATGACAAAAAGTTGTATCTCACACTGCTTGATAATACAGTGGGAAAAACTGGTGAAAAGATTGCGCAAAGATTACTTGAGAGAGGAGTGCGCATTGTGCGAGTTGACAACTTGGAAGAGTTGTCAAGCATAAAAAACTGCAAAATCTTGGCGGTAAAAAATAAGAATTTGGCTGATATAATTTATGAACTATTGAAATAGAAAAGGAGAAAGAGTTTGGCTAATCAATTTTACAATCTTAAAAGAATACACGATTTGCAAAAGGAAGGACTGATCAACGAGACATTGCGCAGTGTGCGTAGTGCAAAAGGTGAAGTCGATGCTTTTGCAAAAAAATTGCTTGAAAGAAGACGCGTTTTGGAGGCACTGGCTGAGCAAGCGAAAAAAGAAGAGGTAAAACCAGAAGAAAAGGTGGAAGCCGTTGTGGTTCAAGAAGAAAAGAAGGTGACAGTGGAAGAGAAAAAGACACCTGCTTTTTCCAATGGACAAACTTCATCAAACAATTTCAAACGCTTTTCAGATCAAGATAGACCACGCCAAACTCAAAAATTCGCAAACCAAAACAATCAAAATGCAGGTAAAAGCGGATTCAAAAACAACTTCTCTTCTCAAAGAGGAGGGCAAACTCCTTTCAATAAAAATGCAAACCAAGGCAAAAAATTTGGTTCAAACAATTTTGTATCAACAAAAGTCAACAATTTCCGTTCATTTGCTCAAAGCGATGTGAGTGAACTGGAAGGTAAAAATGACCGCAATTATGCTCAAAAGGCAAAATATGCCCAAAAGCACAATACTTCAAATTTTGATGAGAAGAAAACAAACAGAAAAATGTCATCTGACAATAGACGCACAAGCATTATCATAGACGAAGATGGCGGATTTGAAGAGGTGAGTTATGGCTCACGCAAGAGCGTTGTGAAAAAGAAGAAAGAGTCACAAACAATTGTTGCTCCTGCTGTAAAACACGCAGTTCTCACATCTCGTGAAATTTCAGTGAAAGATTTCAGTGAAAAAATTGGAAAACCTGTCACCGAAATTGTCAAGAAACTTATGATGCTTGGTATAATGGCAACAATCAACTCAAATATTGATTTTGACACTGCTGAACTTATTGCAAGCGACTTTGATATAACTCTCGAACTCAAAGCAGGAAAAACATTTGAAGAGCAAATGATTGAATCTGCAAACAACGAAGAAGACCCATCAAAACTTGTTAAGCGTCCAGCAGTTGTAACTGTTATGGGGCACGTCGATCATGGTAAAACTTCACTTCTTGACGCTTTCAGAAAGACAAATGTTGTTGCAGGTGAAGCGGGCGGAATTACTCAAAAAATCGGTGCGTATCAAATCAGTTTCAATGGCGAGAAAATCACATTTATTGACACTCCAGGACACGCAGCATTCACAGCAATGCGTGCAAGAGGAGCAAAGAGCACAGATATTGCAATTCTTGTTGTTGCGGCAGATGATGGAATCATGCCTCAAACAGTCGAAGCGATAAATCATATCAAAGCAGCAGGCGTGCCTATGATTGTTGCAATAAACAAAATGGATAAGCCAGAGGCAAATCCAGACAGGGTAAAACAACAACTCACCGAACACGGCGTTTTGCCAGAAGAATGGGGCGGTGATGCAATATGCGTGCCAATTTCAGCAAAAACAGGCATGGGACTTGACGATCTCAAACAAACAATTCTTCTTGTTGCTGAGATGCAAGAACTCAAAGCAAATCCAAACAGAATGGCAAGCGGTGTTGTTATTGAAGCCGAACTTGACAAACATAAAGGCCCAGTTGCAACCGTGCTTGTTCAAAACGGAACATTGAAAGTCGGCGACTCAATCATGAGTGGACTGACTTATGGCAAAGTAAGAGCAATGTTCAACGATGCAGGTAAACCAGTGAAAAGTGCACCTCCATCAACTCCTGTTGCAGTGCTTGGATTCAATGATGTGCCAACTTCTGGTGACCAAGTTTATGCAGTTGAAGAGAACTTGTCAAAACAAGTTATTCAAGAGCGTATTGACAGAATTAAGAAAGAGCGTGCAGAACAAAGTTCTGGCGTAACTCTTGACAATTTCATGAACAAAGTGCATGAAGGCACGCTTAAAAACCTCAACATTATTTTGAAAGCAGACACGATGGGTTCGGTTGAGGCTGTAAAAAATGCAATAATTGTTATCAAAAACGAAGAGGCAAAGGTCAATATAATTCACTCTGGCACAGGTGCTGTGACAGAATCAGATGTTATTCTTGCTCAAACAACTGGCTCAATCATTCTTTGCTTCAACCAAAAACCTTCAACAAAAGCAAAATCACTTGCTGAAAACTTGAAAGTTGAAGTGAAAGAATACAAAATTATTTATGAACTCGTTGACGATGTCACAAATGCAATCAATGGTATGATGAGTATCAAGTATGAAGAGAAATACATTGGAACAGCAGAAATTCGCATGGTATTCAAACTTTCAACGGCTGGAAAAGTTGCAGGAAGTTATGTGAAAGATGGAAAAATCACAAGAAACTGCATCGCGAAAGTTATGCGTGGGGATGAACTGCTTGGAGAAACAGTCGTTGAGTCTTTGAAAATCGTCAAAGATGAAAAAGCAGAGGTTGCAAAAGGTTTCGAGTGCGGAATCAAACTGCGTGATAACATTGACTTCAAAGAAGGCGATATGATAGAATGTTATATCAAAGAGCCTATCAAAAGATAGAAAGTAAGGGGAATTTTACAACAAAAATTCCTCTTTTGATTATAAGGAGGGGGATATGTCAAACAGAATTGAAAGGGCAAACAGTGAACTTCAAAAATGTATTGCAGATATAATTCAAAACAAGATGAGAGATCCACGAATAAGTCCAATGCTTTATGTGAGTGAGGTCAATGTTACGCCTGACTTTAAGTTTTGCAAGATCAAAATTGCCATTGATGACACTGAATATAACGTGAAAAAGACAATTGAAGTTTTGCAAAAATCAGAAGGGTTTATCAAAAGACAACTTGCCGAGGCAGTGCAAATGCCACAGGTGCCAAAACTCAAATTTGAAATTGACAAAGGCACAAGTGCCACAATTAGGATAAATGAAATACTGAAAAATCTTGACATTCCAAAGGAGGAAGAGTGATGGACAAGCAGATGAAAAAACTCTACAAACTTGCAAAACGTGAAATAAAAGACGCAAAGAAAATCGCCATCTTTTCACACATAAGTCCTGACGTAGATTGCCTTGCATCTTCTTATGGACTGCGTCTCGCACTTATATCAATGGGGAAAGAGGTTGATATGTTCAACAAAGAAGATTTCACTCTTGACCAACGCTTGCTTCTTGATGAAAAATTGATGAATAAAGGCGATGTTGACCCAGAAAAGTATGACCTTTTCATTGCTCTTGACACTTCAACGGCTGACAGGTTGGGAGAATATAAAGATGTCTTTACTGCATTTCCTAACACAATCAAAATTGACCATCATAGAAACTCAGCACCATACGCACTCATCAATATCGTTGACTCAACTGCAAGTGCAACTTGCCAAATGCTTTATGATTTTGTCAAATATCTGGGTGTGAAAATTACGCCAGCGATTGCTGATATGCTTTTTGCAGGACTTTCAACTGACACAAGTTCTTTTATGAACGGAATCACATCCTTGAAATCATTTGAAACGGCAACAGACCTTTTCCGCTTGGGTGCAAATGTCAACAAAATCAACGAAAAGTTATATTACAATATGGCTCGTTCTACACTTGCAATCAAGAAAACCTTTATTGAAAAAATGCAAATAATTGATGATCAAATTGCAATTTGTTATATCTCTCTTGCTGATCTTAAAAAAGCAGGGGCAACGAAGAGTGACTGCGATGGTTTCAGCAGAGAACTTTCTATTATTGAAGGCGTAAATATGGCGTGCCAAATCACACAGAAAACAAAAGATACATTCAATATGTCCTTCCGTTCAAAAGAAGGTTATGATGTCAACTTGATTGCTTCCATTTTTGGTGGTGGTGGTCATTTATGTGCTTCTGGTGCAGTCTGCAAGGCAAAAACAGCAGAAAGTCTTATTGACGCTCTTATAAAAGAATTTAGGGACTATCTTAAAAAGAGAGATAAAAATGCATAGTGCAATAATACTCGTCAACAAACCAAGAGGTTTGTCTTCAAATACTGTTGTCAATATAGTCAAGAAAACAGTTGGTGCAAAAAAGGCAGGTCATCTTGGCACTCTTGATGTGGAAGGTGAGGGACTTTTGCCAGTTACTCTTGAAAGGGCAACAAAACTTTTTGATTTGTATTTGCAAAAAGATAAGGTATACAAAACCACTTTTCGTTTTGGTGAAACCACAGACACTCTTGACCTTGAAGGAACTGTGACTGCAAAAAATGACAAAATTGTGTCTAGGCAAGAGGTTGAACGTGTTTTGCCATTACTCGTTGGCAAAATAAATCAAATGCCTCCTGCCTATTCTGCAAAAAAGATAAAAGGGCGAAAGGCATATGACCTTGCACGCGAAGGAATAGAAGTGGAGTTGAAGCCAAAATTGGTGGAGATATATTCAATAAAACTTCTTTCTCACAAAAAAGAAAATGAATTTGAGTTTGAAGTGCATTGTTCAAGCGGGACATATATTCGCTCTTTATGTCGAGATATGGCTGAAAAATTGTCAACATATGGTGTTATGCTTAACATAATACGCACAAAATGTGGTGATTTTGATTTGAAAGATGCTTATACTCTTGAAGAAATAAAGGCCGGCAAATATAAAGAGATAGCAATGGAAGAACTTTTTGATTTTGAAAAAAAGGTTCTCACCCAAGAAGAAAAAGATAAACTGCTTTCTGCGGGAGCGGTAAAAATGGATTTGCTTGGCAAGTTTAATGCCTTTTATGACGGACAATTTTTGGGAGTTATAGAAGGTGATGGAAAAACAGTTATATTTCTTCACCGCTTTGTTTTGTAGGCTTTCTTATAGCAATTTTATACTTAACAAAAGTTCTTATACAAACTTAAAAAGGAGAAAATATGGCAGTTCTATTTGGGCCATCTGGTTGTGGCGATGAATTTTATGCCCAAGGCAATAAAAGTATTATGCAAGTGCCTGAATGGGTCAAAAATTATGGGCTTGATGCTTATGAATATTCTTTTGGGCATGGCTTCAATATGTCCACTGAAACTGCAAGCAAAGCAGGACAACTTTTCAAGGAGAATAGCCTAGCAGTTTCTATTCATGCGCCTTTTTATATCAACTTTGCAAATCCAAGTGAAGAGATGTATGCAAAGACAAGAGGATATATCTATACCAGCGTTCGTTTTATAAAGGCTTTTGGTGGTGATCGGGTGGTTTTTCACCCAGCCTCATGCGGAAAACTTTCAAGGGAAGAGGCTGTAAAACTCACCAGTGAAAGATTTAGAGAAACATTTGATAAAATGGAAGAAGATGGTCTTTTGGATGGCATTTATATTTGCCCAGAAACTATGGGAAAGAGTATGCAGATCGGGAATTATAAAGAGGTCGTTGACTTATGCACTCTTAATTCTCATCTTATCCCAACCTTTGATTTTGGACATATAAATGCACTTGGACAAGGTTGTTTGAAAAACAAAGAAGACTTTGCAAGGGTTTATGATTATTGCATAGAAAAACTCGGCTTTGAAAGGGCAAGCAAGGCACATGTTCATTTTTCAAAAATTCAATATGGTGACAAAGGGGAGATAAGACACCTCAATTTTGACGATCAAATCTATGGCCCTGATTTCTTGCCATTTGCAGAGGTAATCATAGAATACAAACTTTCACCACACGTAATATGTGAATCAATGACAGATATGCCAAAAGATGCACTGCAAATGAAAAAAATTTATAACAATTTACTAGACAAACAAAAGGATATATGATACAATAAACAAAGATTTAAGCCTATGGCAAAAAAATAGAAAAAAATAGATTTTAAGGAGAAATAATTATGATTACAGCAGGCGATTTTAGAAAAGGCGTAACTTTTGAAATGGACGGAGCAGTTTATTCTGTCGTTGACTTCTTGCACGTTAAACCAGGAAAAGGATCTCCATTTGTTCGCGCAAAAATCAAAAACGTTATGACAGGGCAAGTCAAAGAAACAACTTTCAACCCATCAGACAAATTCCAAGTGGCAGTTATCGAGAAAAAAGAGATGACTTACCTTTACAATGATGGAGATATCTACTATTTCATGGACGTTGAGACTTATGATCAAATTCCTCTCAACAAAGACTCTGTTGAAGAAGCCCTCAATTATGTGGTTGAAAACTCAAACTGCACAATGTATTTTTACAAAGGCAATCCATTCGCAGTTTACGCACCAACATTTGTTGAACTTGAAGTAATTGATTGTGAACCTGGTATTCAAGGGGACACTTCAAAATCAACCACAAAACCAGCAAAAGTTGAAACAGGATATATTTTGAATGTTCCTCTTTTCGTAAACATTGGTGACAAAATCAGAATTGATACTCGTGATGGCTCTTACATGGAAAGAGTGAAATAAAAACAGAACAACTTTCAAAGGCTTGATGTTTTGCATCAAGCCTTTTTTATATTCTTCTATAATTTCAATTTTGTAAAATATCAATTTCGACAAAAACTTTTCCTTAAACTTTTTCTTTATCGTTCTTATCCTCATCAGTTTTCACATAAGTTATGGCAAGGAGAAAAATGTATGCTTGAAAAAATCTTGCCATCAAATATTTATACAATACTTTCTGAAAGAGTGTCCTTTAACTCACTCAACGAACTTCGCTTTCGTGCGGACAAGCCTATTGTTGTCGCTGTTGGTGCAAAGCGATATTTTCTTGGAGAAAAAGGTTTGACAGGCTCTCTTAAAGATGCAATAAAAGCAAGCAAGGTTATGATTGAAGATATGATTTTTCGAGCAAGTGAGTGCTCAATTTATTCTGTCAACGAGCAAATCAAAAAAGGATTTATAGTCACAAAAGGAGGGATCAGACTTGGTCTTGCTGGCGACATGATTGAAGAGGCTGGGAAGATAAAAACCATGACAAATTTTTCATCCTTAAACATACGTTTGCCACATCAAATCAAAAACTGCTCTTTGCCTGTGTTTGATATGCTTTTAAGTGGTGACCATGTGCTAAGCACTCTTGTTTTGTCGCCTCCCGGTGCAGGAAAAACAACTTTCTTGCGTGATTTTGTATGCCAATTATCAGAGAGAAATTATGCCTTTAACGTTCTTGTGCTTGATGAGAGAGGGGAACTTGACCTTGGAGAGAGCAGTGCGCTTGGAAATTTTGCAGACAAGATCTCTTTTGCACGAAAGAAAGTGGGCTTTGAAAATGGAATACGTTCGCTCAGTCCAAACATAATTGTCACTGACGAACTTGGACAGGAAGAAGATCTGGATGCTGTGCGTTATGCAGTGAATTGTGGCGTCACCATAATTGCATCAGCCCATGCAGACAGCATTGAAACATTGCTCAAAAAACCTGCCTTCAAAGAAGTGATTGATGAAAAAGTATTTTCCCGCTATGTGCTGTTGTCTTTGAGGAATGGCCCTGGAACGATTGAAGGAGTTTATAACGAAAACTTTTCAAGAGTGACAAAGTTGTGAGGTGAGATATGAAATATTTCTTGATTGCAATTCTTTTTGGCATATGTTTGTTTGTTGGTTTCTTGGTGTCAAACAAATATAGGCAAAGGTCTGCATTTTTCAAAGCACTTGTGCTTGTATGTCAAAAACTTAACGTTGAGATTTCTTTTTCAAGAGAAAGGCTGAAAAATCTTGTTGGCAGTTTTGATCAGCAGACAAAGAAAAGTCTTTGTGGGCTAACAGACAATTATCTTGCCTTTATTGAGCAAGAAAGTCCGCTTGATAAAGAGAGTTTGTTCAAAAATATAAAGTTTTTGAAAGAAGATGAAAAGGACATTATATTCCTCTTTTTCCGTTCACTTGGACGAAGTGATGTTGACAGTCAGTCAAAAGAACTTTCAAATTTTGAAAAAAGATTTGAAGGCCTTGTCACTTCCTCCGCCGAAGAAAACAAAAAGTATGGCAAACTTTCTTTCAAACTAGGAATTATGGCAGGACTCTTGATTGTGATTGTGCTTATTTAAGGAGGAGTTTATGGGGATAGATATAATTTTCAAAATCGCCGGCATAGGTCTTGTCACAGCAATTGTTGGACAGATACTTAAACAAACAGGAAAAGATGAAATTGCCACTTTTGCCACCATTGCAGGCATTATTATAGTCGTTTTTATGGTGCTCAACCTCATAAGCGACTTGTTTGAAACTTTGCAAGGGCTTTTTCAGTTTTAGCGGTTTTACTCTTGCCAAAAGGGAGGGAGAATGGATGTCATTTTCAAAATACTTGCAATAGCATTTTTGACTGTCATTGCAACAGTTATCGTAAAACCTGTCCGCAGTGATTTTGCTCTTGTCATTGCTCTCACTGGCGGTATTCTTGTTTTGATGCTTGTCCTAGGATATGTTGGGCAGGTGTTTTCAGTTATCAGTGACATCGTTTCACTAAGCGGAGTATCTTCATCGCTTTACACTCTTCTTCTTAAAATCGTTGGTGTCGGTTATCTTGTTGAGTTTACGGCAGGCATTTGCTCTGACACTGGCAATTCTTCTCTTGGAGACAAAGTCTTGCTTGGTGGAAAGGTGATAATTCTTGTCATGGCTCTTCCAATCGTAACAAATATTCTTCAAATTATTATGGAGTTGTTGCCAACATGAGGTTGTTTTTGAAAAAGAAAATGGGGAGTTTGAGAAAAAAGCGTAGGCTGGTCACTTCGCTCATTTTTGCTTTTTTGTTTCTTACGATTTTTCCGCTTCTTATCTTTCCGTCAAATTATGCCATTGCCGATGACTTAACGCAAGAGGAAATTATTGAAAATATTGAAAATGAAGTGGGAGATCAACTTGACGATATTGACTTTTCAGATATCGAAGACATCCTTGCCTCTATGTCTGATTCGGCGAATGAGATATTTGGAGGGACAAGTTTCCTTGAAAAGATACAATCAATAATTAACGGCGATTTTGCATCTTCATCTTCAAGCATATGGGGTGCGATCATAAACCTGTTCTTTGACAACGTCCTTTCGCTCTTGCCTATCCTTGCAACCATAATTGCTGTCGCATTGCTTGGTGGAATGCTTCATGGATTAAGACCAAATAGCAATGGAAAGTCTATCTCAAACGTCATTCATTTTGTCACATATGGGGTGATAGTCGTCCTTCTTCTCACTCTTGTTGCAAAAATGGTCACATTGACAAGCGGAACAATATCATCAATGCAAGCACAAATGAACGCAATCTTTCCAATACTGCTCACCATGCTTACGGCAATTGGAGGCACCGTTTCTGTGTCAGTATATCAGCCTGCCATGGCACTTCTTACTGGCACAATCATCAATCTTTTCACAATGGTGCTTTTGCCGATATTTATTTTCTCGACAGTGTTCAGTGTGGTTTCAAATCTTTCAAACACAATCAAACTTGACAAATTCACAAACTTTTTCAACAGCCTTTACAAATGGCTCAGCGGACTTATCTTCACAATATTCACCGCGTTTTTATCAGTGCAAGGCATAACTGCTGGCTCTGTCGATGGAATATCAATAAGGACTGCCAAATACGCCATTCGCTCATATATTCCAATTCTTGGCTCTTATCTCTCTGACGGTATGAGCATAATTCTTGCATCATCAAACCTCATCAAAAATGCCGTTGGTGCAGGAGGACTTTTGCTTCTGTTTGCCACAATAATTTCACCACTTCTTGAACTTGTCATCTTTATGCTTATGCTCAAACTCATCGCAGGCATTGTTGAACCTCTTGGAAATAGTCAAATTGCAAACTTTGTTTCTTCTCTTTCAAAGAGCATGGTGCTTCTTATTGTGCTTATAATCGGCGTGGCTTTCATCTATTTTATTATGCTTGGGCTTGTCATGTGCTCGGCCAATATAGTTTAGGAGGGCGGTTATGATTTCATCAGTTTCAGCATGGGTGCTTTCCATCGCTTGCATAATTTGCGTTTCCGTCCTCGTTGAACTTGTGTTGCCAAGTGGGCAGATGAACAAATATATCAAAGGCATTTTTTCATTTGTCGTTTTGTTTGTGATCATCTCGCCAGTTCCAAAACTTCTCAATATGAATATAGACAGAGATGGCTTTTTGGACTATGGCAACGTTCAGGTGGATGAGGACTATATCGCACAAATAAACATGGACAAACTGACAGCACTCACAGAGAGCACAGAAAGTGCAATAGCACAGCGAGGGTATGAGAACAGCATAGTCTCGCTTGAAGCAGACATATTCTCAACATTTTTCAAAGTGACGAGTGCGAGCATAGATTTGTCAGGGCTTGTCATAACTTCAAATGCTCAGCATAAAGATATAGTAGGCATCAGGGAAGAGATAACTGTGCTTGTCAAAACGCTTTTGAATTTAAGCGAAGAGGAGGTTTATTTTGAATAAGTGGACAGAAAAATTGATGCTGTTATGGGACAGGCTTAAAAAAATCAAACATATTGGACTATATCTGGCTCTTCTCTTGGCGGTGATAGTGGTTGGGATATATTTCACAACACTGTCAAGTTCAAAAGAAGAAAACCCATCGACAAACCTCGACACAAACACCCAAACATTTTCTTCGTCTGGTGAATACATCACATGGCTTGAAAATAAACTTGAAAATGTCTTGGGCAAAGTGAAGGGGGCAGGAAATGTAGAAATAATCTTAACACTCGATAAAGGCTTTGAATATGTCTATGCAACAGAAGAGGAAATCAAAGAACTTGCAAGTGGAGGAAGCGTGACGACGACAAAGGTTGTCTTGGTGAATGGACAACCAGTCCTTGAAGAAGAAATCTTCCCAAGCATAAAAGGTATCGTCGTTGTCAGCCAAGGTGCAGAAGATGTGGGAGTAAGACTGAACTTGCTTTCAGCATTACAGACAGTTGTCAGTGTTGACAGCTCAAAGATAACTATTTTGGAAGGAAATTAAAAAAAGGTTATAAAAGGAGTAAGATTATGAAAAAAAGGACAAAAATCATCATTCTTTCAGCAATGGTTCTTCTTCTCGGAGTGACAGGATATTTGAATGTGGCACTCAACAATTCTCTTTCAAGCAACAATGACGGAGACAGCACAACAACATCTTCTTATTTTGCAGCATACAGAAATGACCGAGAGTCAACAAGAGACCAAGAAATGCTTTATTATGATGCAATCATAGCAAATGAAACATCAACAGAAGCAGCAATCGCAGCAGCAGAAGAGGCAAGACTTAGTCTTGTGACTCAAATGGAGAAAGAACTTGTCGTTGAAGGACTTATCAAAGCAAAAGGCTTTGAAGATTGTGTTGTGACAATTTCTTCTGACAATGTCAATGCAGTTGTTAAGGCTGACGCTCTCACAAGTGCAGAGGCAAACCAAATTCTTGCTATTATTCAAGAACAACTTGGCACAAACATTGAAAATGTTAAAATAATACCAGTAGAATAATTGCATTCAGAGAAAAGTTTATGTTATAATACAAAAGAATAGGAGTTGTTATGAAAGAAAAGAAAAACCCAGTTCCTCATAAGGGAAAAGTTGATATTGACAGAGATATCCTTCTTTCAATCATCAATTTGGCAACAAAGGAAATCAATGGTGTTGAGTCACTCACCAATCAGTATTTGCCTTGGTATAAAAAGATAGTTAAGCCAAAGTCAGAGGGTGTGACAATCAAGTTTGATGCAAACAGCACTCTTAAAGTTGATGTATATATCAAAGTATATATTGGTTACAGCGTGCCTGATGTGGCTTACAGAGTGCAAGAAAACATCAAAAACAGCCTTGGAACTATGGTTGGACTTAAACCAGGAAAAATCAATGTGCATGTTTACGGCGTTGTATGTGACAAGCCAGAGGAAGGTGAATAAGCATGAGAAGAGATGCAAGGGTGGTTGCCTTTCAAATTATCTTTTCAAAAATGTTCGCATCTGACCAAATAGAAGAACCTTTCTTTGACAGTCTTAAAAAGGAAAGCGATATTTCTTTTGCAAAATCAGTGGTTGAAAACTTTTTGGAACATAAACAAGACCTTGATGAGCAAATAAAAGGCGGACTTGTCGGTTATCAGATAGATAGAGTTTACAAAGTTGATCTTGCACTTTTGTATTTGGTTTTGACAGAGGTTGAATTTCTTGACACACCAAAACAAGTGGCAATCAATGAGGCTCTTGAAATTGCGAAGAAGTTTTCAACTGACAAAAGCCCAAAATTTCTAAATGGTGTGCTTTCATCAGTACTTCGAGGAAAAGATAAATAATGCAAGCGATAAGCGTTTCACAACTTGGAAACTACATCAAAAATATATTCGATGCGGAAGAACTTCTCCACAACATACCTGTTGTTGGAGAAGTTTTTGGTGTATCTTTATCGCGAAATGTCATTTATTTCTCTCTTAAAGATGAAAATGCAACTTTGCAATGTGTTTGCTTTTATCCAGCACTTGCCGACTTGATTGAAGAAGGTGCAAAGATAATAGCAACTGGCTCTCCAAACTATTATGTCAAAGGTGGCAGACTCAACTTCAATGTTGTGAAAGTTGAAAAGGCAGGCATAGGCAAACTTTATGAAGAGTTTTTGAAGATGAAAGAAAAACTTGAAAAGGAAGGGCTTTTTGACATAGCACACAAAAAATCTATGCCAGAGAACATAAGACGAATTGGCGTGATAACCTCGCGTGAAGGTGCGGTGATTCAAGATATAAAAAATGTGGCATGGAGACGCAATCCTTCACTTGATATCGTTTTGTTCAATACCAAAGTTCAAGGAAAGGATGCAGAAAAAGAGATAGCCCGTGCAATAGACCTTATGTCTGATTATGATGGTATTGATGTCATTATGGTGGCAAGAGGCGGAGGCAGTTTGGAAGATCTTTCGGCATACAACACTGAGACTGTGGCAAGGGCGACATACAACTGTCAAAAACCAATCGTGTCAGCAGTTGGGCATGAGACTGACTTTACAATAATAGACTTTGTCAGTGACCTTCGTGCTCCAACACCGTCAGCGGGTGCAGAACTCTTGTCCGTCAATATGGAAGAGAGAAAGAAATCGCTTCAAAGTCTTGTCCAAAACTTTTTGAGAACAAGTGACAACTTTGTTGAAAACAAAAGGGCGCAGGTGAAAGAACTCGGCAAGGACAGTATTGCAAGTTTTGATAAAAGACTGGTATATCAAACAAACAATACAACCAAAAAAGCAGATCTCTTTATTCAAAGGTATAGCGATTTTATAAATCAAAACCTATACAATATTGGAATTATGGAAACAACATTAAAAAAACTTGATCCACGTTTGATTTTAGCGCAAGGATATGCTAGAATTGAACAAACGGAAAAACCTGTCTTGTCAGCAAAGAGCGTTGACTTAGAGAAGAATATAAACATTATCTTTGCAGATGGCACGGTTAAGGCAAAACCTATAAAGGAGGAATGATATGAGAATAAGTCATATGGTAGGAGAAAGAACAAAGGAGACACCAGCAGGGGCTTCTGTCAAAAGCCAAATATTTTTGATGCGTGCAGGCTACATCAAACAAGTCAGCAACGGCATTTACACTCTTTTGCCTCCTGCACAAAGGGTAAGCAAAAAAATTCAAGCAATTATCAGAGAAGAAATGGACAAAATTGATGGACAAGAAGTGCTTTTCCCTGTCGTTATGCCAAAAGAACTCTGGGAAAAGAGTGGCAGATATTATTCTATCGGCGAAGAAATGGTTAGATTTAAGGATAGATCAAACAGAGATATGCTTCTTGGAATGACACATGAAGAGGCTGCCGTTCATGCTTGCCAGAATATAATCAAAAGTTATGACCAGTTGCCTCTTATGATTTATCAAATTCAAACCAAGTTTAGAGATGAGGCAAGACCAAGAGCAGGACTTATAAGAGTGAAAGAGTTTACCATGAAAGACGCTTACTCTTTCCACACATCAAATGAAGATTTGGAAGAATACTATTCTCGTGCCTTTGATGCTTACAACCGCATATTCCAAAGAGTGGGAATGAAAAACTTTATATCTGTTAAGTCTGACAACGGTATGATGGGCGGAAATTGTGCTCACGAATTTATGCTTCTTACAGACATTGGTGAAGATAGTATCGTCATTTGCCCACATTGCGATTATAAATCAAACATGGAAGTGGCTGTTTCAAACTATGCAAAACCAAAGTTTGAAGATAGTCCAATCAAGGAAGTGTTTACAGGCGAGGCAAAGAGTATTGAGGAAGTTTGCGCTTATCTCCATTTGCCAGCAGAGCAAACGATGAAAGCAGTATGCTATGCTGTCGTTGGCGATGACAAGGAAACTGTTGTTGCTTTTGTTAGAGGTGATAAAGAGGTCAATGAGGCAAAACTGAAAAAGGTTGTTGGCAAAGAAATTGCAGTCAAGGATCTTGAAGGCTCAGGACTTGTTAAAGGAAATATCGGCATAGTTGGACTTGGACAAGAACATATGACTATCATTGTTGACAAGTCGCTTGAAGGTATGCAAGGATTATGCTGTGGAGCAAATAAAGAAGAATATCACCTTGTTGGAGTAAATCTTGCAAGAGATGCCAAGATTGACAAATTCTATGACATTGCAAAAGTCAAAGAAGGGGAACTTTGCCCAATTTGCGGTCAACCTCTCAAAGTTGAAAGGGGAATTGAGATTGGAAATATCTTCCAACTTGGAACAAAATACACAAAGTCAATGGGCATGACTGTGACTATGCCAGACGGAAGTCAAATCAACCCAATTATGGGCTGTTATGGAATTGGTGTTGGCAGATGTCTTGCTTCGGTGGCGGAGGAACTGTCAGATGATAAAGGTCTTGTATGGCCAATGTCAATCGCACCATGGCAAGTATATCTTTGCCCACTTCGAAACGATGATGAGAAGGTTTCTGCGGTGGCAGAAGAACTTTATAAATCACTTTCAGAAAAATTTGAAGTGCTTTATGATGATCGTCATGTTTCAGCAGGAGTGAAACTCACTGACAGCGAACTTATGGGTATTCCAGTAAGAGTTGTTGTAAGTCCAAGATCTCTTGCTCAAAATCAGGCTGAAATCACTTTGCGTGCAAGCGGTGAAAAGATCATGGTTGACCTTAAAGATCTTGAAAGTGAACTTTCACGCCTTACAAAGATATAGGAGGGGTTATGGAAGAGATGACTTATGAAGAGGCTTCAAGAAAACTTGAAGAAATTATCGAAAAACTGGAAAGTGGCACTCTTTCTATGAGCGAGGCAGTAAAACTTTTTGAAGAAGGGAAAAACCTCACAAAGATTTGCTATGAGCATATCGAAAAGGCAAAAGGAAAATTGACTGAGGTCAAAGAAGTGCTTGGCAAACTGGTTGAAGAATAGTTTTTAAGGCAGAAATCAAGATAAAAGATTTCTGCTTTTGTTATCTCAAAGCATAAAGAGGGGGAAGGGCGCATTATAATTTAAGGTGAAACGCAAATTTTCTATCCTTGGCAAAAAGACCAGTTACCGCTGGGCATATCAAACACTGATTCTGGCAATTTGTATGTCTCTTTTCTTTGGGTTTCTTTCGCAAACCCTTCTTTCTTCAATGGGCATATTTTTTGCCATGATTGGTATTGCCTGTTTTGTTTTTATAAGCGTCATATTTGATATGATCGGCATTGCAGCAACCTCATGTGACAGAAAGGTTATTGAAAGGTGGACAAAAGAAAACATAAAGGGCTCAAAATCTGCGCTCAAACTTTCACAGAACTCCGAAAAGGTTTGCTCCTTTTGTGCCGATGTTGTTGGCGACATCTGTTCCACTCTTTGTGGCGCTGGTGGCGCTTGCATTGTTGTGACTCTTTCAAAAGTGTGGCAGGGCGAAAACCTTATGATGGTGCTTTCCATTGTTGTGAGCGCTCTTATTGCAGGAGTAACCATATTTTGCAAAGCCCTTATGAAGGCAAAAGCCATCAACAATGCCAACGAAATTATCCTGAAAATCGGTGTTATACTGGAAAAAATGAGCAGAAAGAGAAAAAAGAAAAAGAAATTGTAAAAAAATTATAAAAAATGATTGACAAGAAAAAGGCGATATGATATTATACAAGCATGAAAGTAGAAGTTTCCACTTCTCACCATTCGGCAATCGCGCTTGAATAGGTCAAAAAAAACTTAATTTTTGAAAAGGTTTTTTGGTGGAAATTTATGCTTCCACCAAATTTTTTTTGAAAGGGGATTACAGCAATTTTTAAGGAATTATTGATCAACGAACAAATCACATCACCAGAAGTAAGACTTATTGGTGAAAATGGCGAACAACTTGGCGTCATCTCTCGTGCTGAGGCACTTTCTATGGCAGAGGAAAAACAACTTGACCTCGTGCTTGTCTCTGGCGGAGCAAAGCCACCGGTATGCAAACTTCTCGACTATGGCAAATACAAATTTGATGCCATAAAAAAAGAGAAGGAGATGAAAAAGGCTCAAAAAGTGGTTGAAACAAAAGAGGTTAGGCTTTCAATGACGATTGAAGAACATGATATTGCCTACCGTGTTTCAAGTGCAATAAAATTCCTCAAAGGCGGGGATAAAGTCAAAGTGACACTTCGCATGAAAGGAAGAGAGCAAGCATATGTGGCAAAAGCCATTGAAGTTGTCAAAGAATTTTGTGCGCGAGTGAGTGAATATGGCTCACTTGACAAAGCGCCAGAACATGTTGGCCGAAATATATTTGCTGTTATCAGCCCAATAAAGAAATAAAAGGAGAAGAATTATGCCAAAGCAAAAAACACACAGTGGCGTTAAAAAACGCTTCAAACTCACAGCAAGCGGTGAGGTTAAATTCGCAAGACCAAACAAAGGTCACTTCTTGACAAAGAAGAAACAAGACAGAAAAAGAAAACTCAGAAAGGGATCTTACATTGCAGGAAAAAATGCACAAAACATCAAGACCCTTTTGGCTAAGTAAGGAGGTAAACTACTATGAGAATTAAAAGAGCAGTCAACGCAGTGAAAAAACGCCGTTCAATCCTTAAAAGCGCAAAAGGATATCGTGGTGCAAAATCAAAACTTTACAGAACTGCAAGAGAACAAGTTATGAAGAGCGGACAATATGCTTATATTGGACGCAAACAAAAGAAAAGAGATTTCAGAGCACTTTGGATCACAAGAATCAATGCTGCTTGCAGACTTAACGGAATTTCTTATTCAAAATTCATCGCTGGCCTTAAAAGCAAGGGTATCGAACTCAACAGAAAAGTGCTTGCTGATATGGCAGTAAGACAACCTGAGGCTTTTGCTAACCTTGTAGGACAAGTTAAATAATGCAAAGGCTTAGCGCAAACCAATTTAAGAACTTGAAAAAGCAAAAACGAGAAAACAGATTTTTGCTTTTTTTGGATAATGTCAAAATTATCAAAGACGCCATTTCAAATGGTGTGAAGCCTCAACTTGTGTTGCTTGAAAGTGATTCTGCCTATCAAGATACCTTTTCTGGCTATCCAATTCTTATTGCATCAAGAAAAGAAATAGAAGCACTTTCTGACAGTAAAACACCACAGGGAGTAGTATGCGTTGCAGAATACATACAAAATGTTGTGAAAAAGCCAAATTCAAATTTCCTTGTGCTTGATGGACTTCAAGATCCTGGCAATGTGGGAACGCTCATTCGCACAGCCACTGCTTGTGGGTTTGAAAACATATTTTTGCTTGAATGTGCACATGTGACAAATTCCAAAGTGGTGAGAAGTTCTGTTGGAACAATCTTTCAAAGCAAAATCTATGAAATGAGCCGTGATGAGTTTGCTAAAAAAGCAAAAGAATGGGATTTGACTTTATATAAAGCGGACATGGATGGCGAAAATCTTTTTTCAGCCAAGTTTGAAAAGGTTTGTGGTGTGGTCATAGGCAACGAAGGGCAAGGAGTGTCAGACAAAATAAGTGCTTTATGCAAAAAGGCCTTGTCTTTGCCTATGAAAAAAGGTGTTGAAAGCCTGAACGCTTCAATTTCAGGAGCAATTATCATGTATCAAATCGCAAAAGATAACTTTTAACAATTGCTCTTATAAGTTTGACTTGAAAAGCAAAAAGAAATATAATAAATTTGTTAGGTTAAGGAGAAAATTATGTCAGGACATTCAAAATGGCACAACATACAAGCAAAAAAGGGCAAAACTGACGCTCAAAGAGGTAAAATTTTCACAAAGATTGGTCGTGAAATCGCTGTTATTGTAAAGCAAGGCGGTTCAGATCCTGTTTCAAATCCAAAACTTCGTGATGTTATCGCCAAAGCAAAACAAAACAATATGCCAAATGACTCTATTGAAAGAAGCATAAAGAAAGCAGCAGGTGAACTTTCAGGCGTAAATTATGAAAGTCAAACATATGAAGGCTATGGTGTTGGTGGCTCAGCAGTTATTGTTGAGTGCTTGACTGACAACAAAAACAGAACAGCAGGTGATGTTCGCCATGCTTTTGACAAATTTGGCGGTTCTCTCGGCTCAACTGGTTGCGTAAGTTATCTTTTCCAAAGAAAAGGTATTGTCGAAGTTGAAAGAACAGACAAAACTGATGCTGACGAACTTATGCTTTGCGCTCTTGATGCAGGAGCAAAAGATGTCATTGAATATGATGACAGTTTTGAAATCATCACAGAGGCAAATGCTCATTCAAGCGTTTCAGATGCTATGACAAATGCAGGATACAATGTTATTGACGCAGAAACAAGACTTGTGCCAGACAATTATGTTGATTTGCCAGAAGATAAACTTGCATCTTTCAACCGCATGATTGATATGCTTGAAGACCTTGACGATGTTCAAGAGGTTTATCACAATGTGAATATGCCAGAAGAAGAATAACTTCTTTTGGCTTTTTTTTCTAAATGACAAGTTGCAAATTTTTGTTTTTCTATTGCATTTTGTCGAAAGATATGATAAAATGAAAGAGAATTTTAGGAGGGAGATATGTGGGACTACTATAACGATTGGGACGATAAGAATGATGATAGAAGAGAAGAAATTGCAAGGGCAATAAGAGAGGCTAGGGAAGACAGAGCGGCGGCTGAGCGCAAAGCAAAAGAAGAAGCGGATCGTAAAGCAAAAGAAGAGGAAGAGCGAAGAGCAAAAATAGAAGAGCACACAAGAGAACATTTTCATTGGGAAAGACCTTACGGCTCGAAATATAAGCCAGGACCAGAGCAACTTGCTCTTAATATAAATGATGAAGAAATGAATTAAACCTATGACGCATACAACTTGCGTCATTTTTTTATCAAAATCTTATTTTTTGCAAATGTGTGTTTTGTTTGACTTGTTTTGCCAAATTTTGTTATTATATTTGTGATGAAAATCCTTGGAATAGACCCTGGTTATGCAATCATTGGTTATGGCATCATTGATACCGAAAAACCAAACATGGTGATTGATTATGGGGCGATAACAACTCCAAAAGAACAATCTTTACCTCAAAGGCTTGATGCGATTGATGGCAGTTTGAAATTTCTGTTTGAAAAATACAAACCTGATGTCGTGGCTATTGAGGAACTTTTTTATTTCAAAAACCAAAAAACAGTTATTCAAGTGGCACAGGCAAGAGGGGTGATCATTCTCGCTTGTCAAAAGTATTGCGGAAACATTTATGAATACACGCCTCTGCAAATCAAACAAGCACTCACTGGTCACGGAAGGGCAGAAAAGGCACAGATTCAATATATGGTCAAAGCCATTTTGAATTTGCCTTGCATTCCAAAGCCTGATGATGCGGCAGATGCTCTTGCAGTTGCGATATGCCACAGTCAAACAAGCCCTCGTCTTAACATGAATAGGGTATAACTCAAAAGGAGAATATATGATTTCATTTTTGATAGGAACGATAGAAGATAAACAAGAAAACTCGTTGCTGCTCGATGTTGGTGGAGTAGGTTTTGAAATGTCAATTTCTTCAAACACATTTTCTGCTCTTCCAATGGTTGGAGAAAGTGTAAAAGTGCTTACATATATGTCAGTCAGAGAAGATGATATTTCTCTCTATGGATTTTCTTCAAAAGAGGAAAAAGATCTCTTCATCAAACTTATATCAGTCAGTGGCATTGGCCCAAAAGTTGCCATTTCAATTCTGTCTGGACTCACATTAAACGCACTTTCAATCGCCATTGCAAACAAAGATGTCAAAATGCTTTCAAAAATAAAGGGGCTTGGTGCAAAGACGGCAGAGCGAATTTGTGTGGAACTTAAAGACAAAGTTTCTGCATTTCCACTTATTGATGGCAATCAGGCTGACGATTATGACGAAAGTGCTGTGCAAATGGCAACTGACACACTTATTGCTCTTGGAATAAACAAATCAGAAGCATATATGCTTGCAAGAAGCAATGCAGGAGATAATGCCACTGCCGAAGAGATTATTGCAAAATCATTGAGGGGGTATAGAGGATAATGGATGACAGATTTATCACAAGCACAAAAAATTTGACGGATGCTGAAATTGAAAATTCTCTAAGACCTAATAGTTTTGATGAATATATTGGACAAACAAAAGTTAAAGAGGCACTTACTGTCTATATCAAAGCAGCGAAATCAAGAAAAGAAAGCCTTGACCATGTTCTTCTCTATGGACCACCTGGACTTGGAAAAACAACTCTTTCACATATCATTGCAAATGAACTTGGAGCACAATTCAAAGTTACCTCAGGGCCAGCCATCGAACATGCCGCCGACCTTGCTGCAATCCTTACAAACTTAAATCAAAATGATGTGCTTTTCATTGATGAGATACATAGACTTAACAAATCAGTGGAAGAAATTCTCTATCCTGCTATGGAAGACTTTGCACTTGACTTTATTGTGGGCAAAGGTCCTTCTGCAAGAAATATGAGACTTAAAATAAAACCTTTTACTCTCATTGGTGCAACAACAAGGGCAGGTATGCTGACAAATCCATTGCGTGACCGTTTTGGCGTAATTTGCAGGCTTGAACTTTATTCCACCGATGACCTAAAAGTGATTGTAAAGCGTTCGGCTGGCATTCTTGGTTGTGAAATTGATGATGATGCAAGTGTGGAGATTGCAAAAAGGTCGAGAGGCACACCACGTATTGCAAACAGACTTCTCAAACGCATAAGAGATTATGCAGAAGTGCAGGGACAAGGTAAAATCACAAAGGATATTGCTGACAAAACTCTTGATATAATGGAAATTGACGACCTTGGTCTTGACAATATCGACAGAAAGATTATGCTTTCAATAATAAATAAGTTTGGTGGTGGCCCAGTTGGACTTGAAACTTTGGCTGCCACAATCAGTGAAGATGCCACAACAATAGAAGACGTATATGAGCCATATCTATTGCAACTTGGCTTTATTGCAAGGACGCCAAGGGGAAGAGTTGCAATGCCACCAGCATACGAACATTTGAAGATAACACCTCCGGAGAAAGACTGATGGAACAAATAGATGAAAAACTTCTTCATAGATCAACATATTTTTATGACTTACCAGAAGAACTGATTGCACAAACTCCGATTGAACCACGAGATATGTCACGCCTCTTGGTTTACAATCGCAAAACAGATAAAATTGAAGACAAAATTTTCCGTGATATAACAGACTATCTTCACAAAGGTGATGTGCTTGTCGTCAACAACACACGAGTGCTTCCGGCAAGACTGTTTGGCTATAAAGATACAGGTGCAAAGATAGAGGTTTTGCTCCAAAAACGAATAGATTTGAAAAATTGGGAAGTCATTGCAAGACCGTTCAAGAGACTTCAAGAAGGCACAAAAATCACTTTCAGTCAAAACTTGTCTGCAATCGTTGTTGAAAAAGGTGATTATGGCTCTTGCAAAATCAAATTTGACTTTGACGGAGTCTTTGAACATCGTTTGAGCGAAGTAGGGCAAGTGCCATTGCCACCATATATTCATGAGAAACTTAAAAACAAAGAGCGATACCAAACAGTATACGCAAAGATTGAAGGCTCATCAGCAGCACCAACGGCAGGGCTTCATTTCACAAAAGAATTGCTTGCAAAAATCAAAGATATGGGCGTTGAAATAATAGAAGTGCTCCTGCACGTAGGTCTTGGCACTTTCAGACCTGTCAAAGAAGAAAATATATTAGAGCACCAAATGCACAGCGAATATATCGAAATGAGCAAAGAAAATGCTGATATTTTGAACAAGGCAAAAAGAGATGGCAGACGCATAATTGCTGTCGGCACAACGTCTGTGCGTGTGCTTGAAAGTTGCGTAGATGAAGAGGGGAAGATAATACCACAAAAGAAGGAAACACAAATTTTCATTTATCCTTCTTATAAATTCAAAGTGGTTGACGCTCTTATCACCAACTTCCACTTGCCAGAATCAACACTTATCATGCTTGTTTCTGCATTTGCTGGCTATGAAAACACAATGAAAATTTATCATCATGCAGTTGAAAATCGATACCGATTTTTCAGTTTTGGTGATGCTATGTTTATTGAATAAACTGCATACTAGCACAAATTGTTGTATGTATGCAAACATAAATGACACAATATAAGGAATAGTTATGAACAATTTTTCTTTTACACTTATCAAAGAATGTCCTCATACTGGGGCAAGGGCTGGGATCTTGCACACACCACATGGTGATATTGAGACCCCAATCTTTATGCCAGTTGGAACTCAGGCAACTGTAAAAGGCTTGAAAGTTGAGGATTTGAAAGACCTTGGTGCACAAATTATCCTTTCAAACACATATCATCTTTATCTCAGACCAGGTGAAGATATCGTTGCACAGGCTGGTGGACTGCACAATTTTATGAATTGGGAAAGACCTATTCTTACTGATAGCGGTGGATTTCAAGTCTTTTCTCTTTCAAAACTTAGAAAAGTCAGCGATGAAGGAGTGGAATTTCGCTCTCATCTTAACGGTGCAAAACACTTTATCACGCCAGAAAAAGCCATTGAAATTGAAGAAAAACTGGGCGCTGATATCATTATGGCTTTTGACCAATGCACTGAGGCTGGGGCAAGTTATGCTGATGCGTGTGAGGCTATGCGAAAAACAAAGATTTGGCTTGAAAGATGTGTGAAGGCAAAAACGCGTGATGATCAAATGCTTTTTCCAATTGTTCAAGGCAATCTCTTCAAAGATTTGCGTAAAAAATGCGTTGAAGACACCGTGCCTTATGCCAAATGTGGTATCGCTATTGGTGGGCTTTCTGTTGGTGAAGAAAAAAGTGTGATGTATGATATCCTCGATTTTCTCAACCCACTTTTGCCAAAAGATCAACCACGCTATCTTATGGGAGTTGGCTCTCCTGACTGCCTTGTGGAAGGTTATGGCCGTGGAATAGATATGATGGACTGCGTGCTCCCTACAAGAATTGCAAGAAATGGAACAGCGTTTACCAAAAAGGGAAAACTGGTTGTCAAGAATGCCATTTACAAGGCTGACTTTTCGCCAATTGATGAGACTTGTGATTGTTACACCTGCAAGCATTATACAAGGGCATATATAAGACACCTCATAAATGCCGATGAAATGCTTGGAGCCGAACTTCTTTCAATACACAATCTGCATTTTCTTCTTAAACTCGCACACGATTGCAGAGAGGCAATTCTTGGAGATTATTTCCCAGAATTTAGAAAGTCTTTCTTGGCAGAGTATGATATTTCAAAATCGACATTTTAAGTGTTTTTTTCTTAAAAATCATCTTTTATAAACATGGGATACTTAGGCAATTTTATGCGAGGTATCCCTTTTTTGCAAATATTGTGTTTTGCTTTCGTTTTGTTTGACTTGTACTATAATTTTAATTTATAATTAAAGAGTAGAAATATTGTTTTCTACAATAAAAGGGGTAACATTATGAGCAGTATAAGTATGTTATGCAATGCTGCTGTAACCGCTGGTGTTGTAACTGGAATTATAGCCCTAATTCTTGGCGCCGTTTTAGGTATTATTATTTTCAGACTTATAACAAACAAAAAAATCGATAAAAGCAAATCAAATGCTGTAAAGATTATTGAAGAGGCGTATGCAGAGGCAAAAAGCATAAAAAAAGAATCTATGCTTGAAGCCAAAGAAGAGGCTCAAAAAATTAGAGATGAGGCAAATTCAGAGGCAAAAGAGCGTAGAGGAGAAATTCAAAAACAAGAAGAACGACTTGACCAACGAGAAGATTATGTTTCAAAAAGAGAGCAAACAGTTGAAAACAAACTTGCTCAAATAGAATCTGACAGAGAAAAGTTGGAAGAGGAGAAAACAAAACTTACTTCACAAATTGAAGAACAGAAAAAAATAAAAGAAGACATGCTCACCGAACTTGAAAAAATTTCTGGCATGAGCAAAAAAGACGCAAAAGACCTTCTCATTCAAAATGTAACAGAGGAAGCAAAAAAAGACGCCGGCATCCTTGTGAAACGTATTGAAGATGAGGCAAGAGAAAACGCAGAAAAAACAGCACGAGAAATTGTGGTGGGCGCTATTCAAAAATGTGCAACCGAAATTTCAAGTGAAATGACAATCACTTCTGTTCCACTTCCAAACGATGATATGAAGGGGAGAATTATTGGAAGAGAAGGAAGAAACATTCGTTCTATCGAAAGCATGACTGGTGTTGAACTTATTGTCGATGACACTCCTGAGACCATCACAATTTCAAGTTTTGATCCTGTTCGAAGAGAAATCGCAAGACTTAGTCTTGAAAAACTTATTGTAGATGGAAGAATTCACCCAGCAAGAATAGAAGAAGTTGTTGAAAAAGCAACAAAAGAAGTCGATAGAGCAACAAAAGAAGCAGGCGAGGATGCTTGCAACAAAGTTGGCATATTCAATTTGCACCCAGAACTTGTCAAGATTATGGGCAGACTTAAATTTAGAACAAGTTATGGACAAAATTGTCTTACCCACAGCATAGAAACATCAATTATTGCAGGGCTTTTGGCAACCGAACTTGGAGCCGATGTCAATATCGCAAAACGTGGCGGTTTCTTGCATGATATAGGCAAAGCACTTGATCATGAAGTTGAAGGAACTCATGTCAGCATCGGTGTTGATCTTGCAAAGAAATATAAAGAAAGCCCAGCAGTCATTCACTGCATTGAAGCACATCATGGAAATGTTCCTTTCCAAAGCATTGAAGCAATTATTGTCCAAGTGGCAGACGCAATTTCAAGCACAAGACCTGGTGCAAGAAGAGAGAGTTTTGAAAATTATATCAAACGCTTGCAACAACTTGAAGAGATTGCAAACTCATTCAAAGGCGTTGAAAAATCTTACGCAATTCAAGCGGGAAGAGAAGTGCGCATAATTGTTAAGCCAGAAGAGATCAGCGACAACGATGCAATGTTTATGGCAAAAGATATCGCAAAGAGAATTGAAAATGAAATGCAATATCCAGGACAAATCAAAATCAATGTCATAAGAGAATCTCGTTTCAGCGATGTGGCAAAATAAACAAATAAAAAGAGGCAAAATTTGTCTCTTTTTTTTGTTACAAAAAAGCATAAATAGGAAAGGGAGAGAATATTATGTTTACATGGAAAGCATAATGAATTTTTTCAGTGATCATTTTTATGATTTAGTCTGGCTCGCAACAATAATTGTGGCAATGATTCCCACGCTCGAAAGCAAAATCGCCATTCCTTTCGCAATGAGTGTAAGCGTGTGGGGTGATCTTGCTCTTCCTGCATGGCAAGCCTGCATTTTCGCATTTATAGGCTCAATGTTGCCAAGTTATTTTGCCTTGTTTTGCGGAAGAAAAATCAAAAAACACACAACAGGTTTTATATCTGAAAAGATTATGACCAGATATAGCGTCAAAACATCTTTGCTCGACAAACAACAAAACAATTTCAAAAAATATCTTCTTCTCGCAGGTTTCGTAGCTGTTCCATTGCCTCTAACAGGCGTCTGGACGGGCAGTTTAATTGCAGGACTGAGTTCTTTGAAAACTGGATACTCATTGCTCGCAATTATGATTGGCGCACTCATTTCTTGCATAGCCATAACTCTGCTTTGCACTCTGCTTGAAAATTCAATAGGTTATGTGCTTATAGTTTCAATTTTAATTGTTATCGCATTTTTGGTTGTTGATTTGCTAGGAATTATTTTCAAACAATTTAGAAAAAAACGTGCTTAAAAAAAGTCCCTTTTGAAGGGGCTTCTTTTTATTTCCAATATTTTATCAAAATGTATCTCTTTATGTAATATCTCAAAGGAAGCAAAATCAAAGTTACTCCAATAGGAAGAATAAGCGTTGTTGCGTAAAGAGAAAAGTTTTCACTGTTCATACCAAAGGCGAAATTAAGACCAATAACAACACCGCAAACAAGGGCTGTCATAAGCCAAACAAGCCACTGACTTTTCATAGGTGCTGGCTCCCAACTTGTGTATTTTGCATTGTTGTATGCTTTGACTGCAACATCAATTAAGTATAGCAAAGGCAACACAATATACAAGAAAGTTGTTGAGGTGTTCAAATTGTTTGTTGAATATAAAATTGCAAACAAGACTGCTGAGAAGACTGCAAGTCCCAAGAAGGTGAACAGGGTGGTGATAAGCATAAGTTTGTTTGTGTTGTGACTTATCTTTGACTTTTCTTTTGAATAAGATTTGAAAGAAAGGTTTTGTTTTTTGTAATATTGAGACAAATCTTCATAGTCTAGCATATAGTTTTCGCTTTGCTCATCTTCACTTGCTCGGCTCTTTGAATAAATCCTAGAAATAATTTCCTTGTGAGATGGATCAATATTGATGTCACGCTTTGGAGCAGGGAGTTTTTGCTCTCTTTGTGAAATTGGCTCAATTTTAAGTCTAGGAGGCTCAATCATTTTAGCTCTGCCAATACTGTTTGAAGAAACACGCTCAGTAATAAGCACACCGTCATCCGGCTTCTCTTCAATGTGGCTTTCTTCTTGTCTGTCTCTGTTCATTCTAAAAGCAAATTGTTCATCAGTGAGACGAGAAGAGTATTTTGCCTTGTTTTCAAGCAGTGAATTTTTGAACTCTTCCACCTTTGCTTTTGTTTTTTCATCAGAAACTTGAAGTGGATCTTCTGGCGCAGTCATAGCAATTTGATCTTCTGCAAAACTTCTCTTTTTGCGATAACGTGTCATATCTTTTGAAATATCATAAAGTCTCTTGTTGTATTGTTCTGCTTGCAGGCGATCTTCTTCGCCCAAAACAACTGCATCACTCTTTGCATTTGTTTCCTCTTTTTCAGGCAATTCTGTATCCCTTTGTGATGCGGTGATAGGGGAAGGTTCGCTCTGTCTCACTTCTTCAATAGGTTCTTCCTTAATATTTTGCTCTGCAAATTGATCCTGAGAGGCACTTTCTTCTTGTTTCGCAGGAGATTCACTAAGTGATGAAAAATCAAAGAAATCACTATTCTCTTGCTCTGTCTCATCTTGCTCTTGGAGAGCAGTCTCATTATTTTGAGAAGGTTTTTCTTCTGCGTTAAAATCTCTAAAAACATTGAAATGATTGCGTTCAAACTCTTCTTTAAGTTCTTGATACACAGTGCGTCCTTTTTCAGTTATACTGTAATATCTTCTGTTTGGGCCAAGTTCACTGCTTTGCATATAAGAAGAAACCAGCCCTTGTTTTTCCATTCTGGTTAAGTTTGAATAAACACTTGGTTTTTTCAGGTCTATGTTGCCATTTGAACGTGTTTTAATCTCTGTGATTATGTCAAGACCGTAAAAATCACGTTCTAGCAGGCAATTTAATATTAAAAATGATAGTTGACCTTTTGCATAAATCTCCATAGTTTTCCCTCATAATTGATTATACGACATAAAAGAAAGGCAAGTCAAATGAAATAACTTAATTTATAAATAAATTAAAAACACTAGTATGCACGACATACTAGTGGAAAAACTTGCAATAGTTTTCCAAAAATGATATAATATAGTTATGAAAATTATAAGATCAAAAAGGCGAACAGTGAGTTTGTCAGTTGGCAATGATGGGGAAATCATCGTTCGAGCACCAAAAACTTATCCAGACGAAAAAATTGCAAAGTTCGTAGAGGAAAAGAGTGGGTGGATAGAACGCCAAAGAAACAAACTCTCAAAAATGAAAGCCTTTGAACAACAATTTGACTTTGAAAACAAGATTTACATATTGGGAGAGGAGTGCAGTCCTGCTCAATTTGATATGTCTATGCTCACATTAAATAAAGTTGAACTAAAAAAAGAGATTGAAAAAATATATGAAACCTATTCCAATGAAGTTCTGCCTGAGATTGCCAAAGAAGTGATAGACAAAACCGGTCTTAAATGCAACAGTATCAAACTCACCAAATCAAAAAGGGTGTGGGGGAGTTTTGATAGGCAATACAACATGAAACTCAATCACAAATTGATTGTTTTGCCAAGAGAAATTGTCGTCTATGTGGTGATTCATGAACTTTGCCATGGGCTTCAACTCAATCATTCGCCAAAATTCTGGGCAAATGTCAAATCGTTTTGTCCAAACTATAAAAAACTTAGAAATGCTCTCAAAATGTATGCTTTTCTTTTATAAAAACAAAATGGCCACAAAAATGTGGTCTTTTTTTTAATTAGTTTTTTTTAACCATTTTATCAAAGACGCCTTCATAATAGAGGGTGATACAAGAGGATTTATGGCAAGATAAGAGGGTGGCGTCCTGCTATCCTTAGTCTCAAAATAAATTTTCCAACAAATCGTAGTAAAAAATAGGGGAGTTTTCAAGTAGGGAAAAGAGGAGTGAAGCATTTTAAGAGTTGTTTTATAGAGTTTTGTTAGAAGAGAGAGTTAAAAAAATGCTGTGAGGAGAAGAAATAAAATATAAAGAGGATGTCTCATTAAAAAAGAGGAAAAGGGGCTCCATTTGAGAGCAAATTGGGAATAGAAAAGATAAGAGGGAAGCCTTTTTTAATGAAAAATTCCACAAATTTCTACGCTTATATCTATGCGTAAAAGACAGGTTTTACGCATAGAAAGGCGCATACTAGCGTTAAAATAGCGACTATTTTGTTATTTTTTTATAATTTATTTTTTATTATGTTTTTTATATTTTATTTTAGATTCTGTATATAACTTATTTACTTATCTATCAAATTTGCATACTAGTTCTTTATAAAATTCAAACAATACCTTATCATTTTTGCTGATTGTTTATCTTTCTTCATTTTGAAAGCAAACTGGAAAATTGTATTCTAAAAGAGATTGAAATTTACAAGTAATTATTCAAAGTCAATATTGAGAATCGATTTGAACGCGTTTTAGAGACGCTTTATAAAAAAAATTTGGAAGAAATTCTCCCAAATCATTTCATATTGGTCAAATGGTTCAAAAGTCTCGCAAAACCAGAAGCACTATTTCCGCACAATTTGTCTTTGAATATACTGTTTTCTGGATTTTCAACAGACTTAAATTCTCTCATTGAATGCATACTGAGATAATTTATAATCTTCACAAACGTCTTGTAAGCCTCATTTTCTTCAAAAAGATCGTCTGGGCAATTATAAAGCACGCTTTCCATAAAAATCTGGTTTGGCATATAGTTGTTTATATCATAATACAGCACATTTAAGATTTTGAGCACATCGACAAAGACTCCCCCAACACGCTCAATTTTTTCATTTAATGACTGTATTCGCGTGCTAAAATCAACTGAGATATAGCCTTGCTTTTTATTAACAAAATACTTGAATTTTTCACCATCATAAAGCACAAGAATAAGCACAATTTGTGTGTTGCTTCCAAAATCTTCTTTTCCAACTACTGTGATGCGATTGTCATTGAGATACAAAAGCGTGGTTGGAAGCATATATTTGGCAATCGCTGTTTGAAGATCTTCTGCCAAATTATATATATTATAATTTGCTGGGTCAAAATTGATTTTTACCTCTTGCAAACTCTCTTCTTCTTTTTTCTTTTTGCGTTTTGAAACTTTTTTCTTTACTTTGCGATTGTTCCAAGCATATACAATTCTGTTTTTGAAATTTTTCCAAAAACGTGAACTTCGAGAAGTGTTCAAATCAATTTGAGCGTTGTCAACTGCCAGAAAATAAACAAATTTTGAATTGTCCGTCATTGCGCCATTCAAAAGTTCGTTTGCTGGTTGCAAAATAACATTGTTCAAGTTGACATAAGAAATCTGTTTCGAAAGATCTTCAACGGCATTCGAAACTATTGCTTTCATTTTCTCATCAACAGCATCAATATATTCAATATTATCATTTCGAACAATGCTTTCAATGAGCCCTCTTGTTATCGCACCTCTTCTCATTCAATCCCCTTTTATTTTTTTGGAAAAATTTGAGTTTTTCCACCCATATATGGTTGCAAACATTTTGGAATAGAAATTGAGCCATCTTCTTGTATATTATTTTCCAAAAATGCAATAAGCGCCCTCGGTGTTGCCAAAACTGTGTTGTTGAGAGTGTGCAAATAATATGATTGTTTGTCATTTTTTGCTTTTATGCCAAGTCTTCTCGCTTGTGCATCACCAAGTGTTGAACAAGAACATACTTCAAAATATTTCTTTTGTCTTGGACTCCATGCTTCAATGTCACAACTTTTCACTTTCAAATCAGCAAGGTCGCCACTGCAACATTCAAGTGCTCTGACTGGAATATTCAAATTTCTGAAAATTTCAACTGAGAAATGCCACATTTTGTCATACCAAGCCATGCTATCTTCTGGTTTGCAAAGGACGATCATTTCCTGTTTTTCAAATTGATGAACTCTATAAAGTCCACGTTCTTCAAGTCCATGTGCGCCAATTTCTTTTCTAAAACATGGAGAATAAGATGTCATAGTTATAGGCAAAGATTGTTCATTGATGATTTGTCCCTTAAATCTTCCAATCATGCTGTGTTCACTTGTGCCAATAAGATAGAGGTCTTCGCCTTCTATTTTATACATCATGGCTTCCATTTCAGCAAAACTCATGACGCCATTGACCACATCGCTTCTTATCATAAATGGTGGTATTGCATAAGTGAAGCCTTTGTCAATCATAAAATCTCTGCCATAAGCAAGCATAGCCTCATGAAGTCTTGCCGCATCACCTATGAGATAATAAAACCCCGTGCCACTTGTTCTTCCAGCGCTTTCTTTATCAAGTCCACCTATGCTGTCAAGAATATCGGCATGATATGGCACTTCAAAACTTGGGACTTTGGCTTCACCATACCTTTCAATTTCCACATTTTCTCTGTCATCTTTGCCGATAGGAACGCTTTTGTCAATAATATTTGGAATGACCATCATGTCTTTCTTTATTTTTTCGGCAAGTTCTTCTGTCTGCTTTTCAATCTCAACAATCTTTTGATTGTTTTGCACCACTTGTGCCTTGATTTTCTCAGCCTTGTCAACTTCTTTATTTTTCATAAGCATACCAATTTGTTGACTTAGGCTGTTTCTCTGTGCACGGAGATCATCTCCTTGCTTTTTTAATTCGCGGATTTGACTGTCAAGAGCCAAAACCTCATCAACATATCCAAGTTTTTCATCTTGAAATTTCTTCTTGATATTTTCTTTCACGAGGTCTGGATTTGTCCTAATCAAATTTATGTCAATCATGATATTCTCCTTTATTTTCAGTTATTATACAATTTTCTGACAATTTAAGTCAACTAAACATCAAACATATCAAAACTTTCTTGCTATGCAAACAAGTCAAATTGTCGTTATATAATGCAAAAACAAAATTCGATAAAGTTATACCACAATATCTTGTGGCTTGTATGAGCATAATAGCACATATATGCTTTATTTATTGTCAATTTTTGTTAGACTTAAAAATAAAAAGATGATATAATATGAATATGGCTCAAAGTTCTTTTTATCAAAAAAGAGATTTGCAAAATAGAATCAAGACTGGCAAATATATTGAAAACTTGCCTGAGTTTTGCTATGACTTTTTGATTGCGATTGAAAACAACACATCTTCACTTACAAGATATAATTATGCCATGGATCTTTCTATATTTTTTGACTATCTCGGCAAGTTTGTTTTCAATAAACCTCGCAAAGATATAACTCTTGACGATATTGAAGATTTGAGAACAAAAAATATTGAGCAGTATTTATCATACCTCACCTATTATGAAGACGATGAAGGCAAAGTGATGAAGAATGGCGAAAACGGAAAGGCAAGAAAACTTGCTTCAATTCGTTCTTTATTCAAATATCTTTTCAATCACGATCTTATCTCAGCAAACATTGCAAGCAAGATTGAGACGCCAAAACTGCATAATAAAGAGATCATCCGTCTTGAACAAACAGAAGTTGAACATATGCTTTCTTCTATTGAAAACCCTCAAACCTTTTCTGAAAGGCAAAAGAATTACAACAAAAACACTTTTGAAAGAGACAATGCCATTGTCACTCTATTTCTTGGCACAGGCATTCGTATCAGTGAACTGGTTGGACTCAATGTAGAGAGTTTTGATTTCTCTCAAAACGCCTTTACAGTCACTCGTAAAGGTGGAAATCAAAGCACTCTTTACTTTTCAAATGAAGTTGCAAGAGCACTCAAAACTTGGCTTGAAAAGAGAGCCACACTCGGACTTGACAAAGATGAAAAGGCAATGTTTATTTCCTTGCAAGACAAACGCATCTCAATACGCGCAGTTGAGAATTTGGTTAAAAAATTTGCAAAGGAAGCCTCCCCTCTTAAAAAAATATCACCTCACAAACTGAGGAGCACTTTTGGCACAAACTTGTATCGCGAAACAAAGGACATCTATATTGTTGCCGATGTGCTGGGGCATAAAGACGTCAACACAACCAAAAAGCACTACGCCGCAATAAGCGAAGATATGCGAAAATCTGTGGCAAGCGCGGTAACTCTACGAAAAGATGAAAATAAATAAAAATTTTTTATTTTGTTTGTATAATATTTTCGCCACTGCACACAATAGTTGCGTGAAGGAAATATGCTTCACATTAACGGAAAGAAGTTTGGGATTTACTTTGCCTAGACTTCTTTTTGTTTTTTAACTTTTTATATAATCATTAAAAAACCACTCATTTTTTTTGAGCGGTCTAATTATTTTCACATTCTTCAATCATCCAATCAGTGTAAACGCCATATCCTTTTGTTGGATCAGACAAAAACACATGTGTCACTGCTCCCACAATCTTGCCATCTTGCAAGATAGGAGATCCACTCATACCTTGAACAATACCTCCCGTCAGGTCAATAAGACGTTTATCTTTCACCCTGAACACAAGGCTTTTGTCATCACTTTTGGCTTGATAACTTGCTTTGATAATTTCTATATCATATTCTTCTCGCAAGCCACTGACTGATGAGATAATCTTCGCTTTCCCTGGTTTTACAGACAATCTGCCACCTACTTTTGCGGTAAGATTGCTGTCAACAAGTTTGCTTATATCATTCAGTTTTCCGCTTATTCCAAACTTGTTGTTGACAGCAACTGTCCCACTTTCATCACTTTGCAAAAACAAACATTTCAGTTGACCTGGGGCATTTTTCTGTCCTTTATTGATTCCCACAAGAGAGCAATTGAAAACCTTTCCGTCCGTTATCGGCAATATGTTTTCCGTTTGTCCATCTGTTATGGCATGACCAAGTCCACAAAAATTGTGAGTGTCTTTATGTACAAAGGTTAGCGTTCCCACCCCTGACATATCATCTCGCCCCCAGATGCCAAGTTTATATCCTTCTTCGCTTTTGACAAGTGGCACCGAGCATTTTTGCAATTTGTTGCCACGGATAAATTCAATCTCCACTTGATCATCGCTGACATTTTGCAAAATCTCTTCCACATCATCGACATTACCAGCTTCTTTATTATTGATTTTGGTGATGATATCACCCGCTTTGAGTTTTTTGTTTTTGATTTCTTTTATTTGACCGCCATCGGCAGAATATGATGTGTCCGCCATCACAATAACACCATCTGAATTGACATTTATGCCGATAGGCACACCGCCAACATAAACCTCTTCTTCTGGCAAAATGGAAACTTTGACTTTGCGAATAGGTATAAAGCCAAACAGTTTGAAAACCACAATGCCCTCTTTCTTCTTTTCGCTTCCGACTTCTGTTTCACTGCCTTCAAACTCTGTTTTTACAAAGCCACCAAAAGATGCAGATTTGTTGGCTTCATCAATTTCTGAATAATTTGTTTTGAAATCCTCTGGCAGTGCAAAAATGTCCAAGAATTTTACGTTTGCAAACAAGGTGACAAAGACAAGTAAAAAAGAAAAAATGCACATGATTATCTTATCTTTTTTTGTCATAACTCCTCCATAAAAAAACTAAACTCGCTTTTGAGTTTAGTTTGTGTAATTTTGGTGAAATTATGCTCTGGTCTTTGTCTGGTCTATCATTTCTTGCGCGTGTTTTAACGCCACTTGTGAAATCTTGTCGCCACCAATCATTCTTGCAATTTCACTGACAACTTCATCACCTTGCAAATGTTTAACTTCTGTGTAAGTGCTTCTCTCATCCTCTTTTTTGCTCACATAGAAGAAGTCGTCACCAAAAGAGGCAACTTGTGGCAAGTGAGTTATGCAGATGATTTGACTGCTCTTTGTAAGGTTCTTGATCTTTTGCCCTACGATAACACCAGTCTCACCACTTATTCCGCTGTCAATCTCATCGAATATAAGCGTGCCTGTTTTGTCAATTTGAGAAAAGATGTTTTTGATTGCAAGCATAAATCTGCTCAATTCTCCACCTGACGCTGTTTTTGACAAAGATTTCACATCTTGACCCTTGTTCGCAGAAAAAGTGAACTCAACCTCGTCTTTTCCGTTTGCAGTTATCGGAGCCAAAGTAAACGCACTCTTAAACACAGTTGACTTCATGCCAAGTTCGCGAAGTTCTGCAACTATGCGATTTTCTATGTCAAGGGCAACCTTTTTGCGTTTTATAGACAACTGCTCAGCAAGTGAAGAAAGTTCTCCATCCTCTTTTTCCAGTTGTTTTTCATACTTTTCTATCAAGAAATCGGCATCTTCAAGAGCATTAACTTTTTCCTTAATTTGAGCCAAATATTCTAATGCCTTTTCACATGATCCGCCATACTTTTTGACAAGTGACCTGATAAGGTCATAGCGTCTGTCAAGTCTCTCAAACTCACGCTCATCGAATGAAAGTTCATTTTTTATCTCTTTCAAGGTCTGTGAAATGTCCTCTATCTCATATCTCGCACTGGTAAGTCTTTCTCTGCAATTATTTATATTTTCAAAAGATGATAATGATGAAAGCATGGCTTCACATTGCTGAATTTGATCAATCACTGATGAAGATGAGTCCTCCAAAGATTCCTCACAACCAGAGAGTGCTTCATTTATTCTTTCAGCAGAAGAATACATGTCAAGTTTATTTTTGAGTTCCTCTTCTTCTCCTGCTTGCAACTGAGCCTTTTCAAGTTCTTCTATTTGATATGAAAGAAGTTCTTTTGTGCGCTCTCTTTCAAACTTATCTCCACCAAGATCGGTAATCTGTTTTTTGATTGCTTGCACTTTGGAAAAACTTTCGCTCACTTTTTCTTTGATAGACAAAATTTCATCTCCACCAAATTTATCGAGAAGCGCAAGATGGTTCTTCGCTTTAAGAAGTGAAATGCTCTCATGTTGTGAGTAACTGTCCACCAGCATCTGACCAACAGTTTTCAGCATGCCAAGGCTGACTGATTTGCCATTGATCTTGCACACGTTTTTCATGTCATCAAAAAGCGTCCTTGAAAGCATAACCTCGCCATCATCTTCCAAAAGATCATTTTCAACCAAAAAATCTTTGACGTTTTGACCAATAAAGGAAAAGATTGCATCGACCTTCATCAAGTTTTCGCCGTAGCGGACAAGCGTCTTGTCTGCTTTTGAGCCAAGCACGAAGTTGAGAGAATCAAAAATAATGCTCTTTCCAGCACCAGTTTCACCGACAAGAACATTAAAGCCTTTTCCAAAATCTATTTCAATCTCTTTGATGAGAGCAACGTTTTTTATAGATAACGATTGAAGCACTCTCTTGCCTCCTATTTCAAAATATCGTTCAGTGTCAAAACAACATCATTTGCAACAATGCTTGTTGGAAAGATAAGCATAACCGTGTCATCACCACAGACAGCGCCCATAAGGTCAGTCAGGTTGAGTTTGTCAACAAAACCGCAAATGCCTGTGCCCATACCTTTCATAGTTTTGAGCACAACCAAATTCATTGCAGACTTGACTGAGATGACGCCTTCTTTGAAGATGGATATGTATTTGTTTGAGATAGCCTGATCATCAGAGCCGACAAAAGTATATTTATATTTCCCAGAACTAGACAAAATCTTGGTAAGACCAAGTTCTTTTATATCCCTAGAAATTGTCGCTTGCGTAATGTCAAAATCGGCATTTTTAAGTTCTCTTGCAAGTTCATCTTGCGTTTCAATCTCTTTTGTTGAGATAAGTTCCAGAATTTTGGACTGTCTTGCGCTCCTAGCCATTTCTCTCTCCTTAAACGCTAATCTCCTTTGTTTTCAAGGGTTGTAGCGATTTTGCATAAATATAAATTTATCTTTATTCATGCTTTTTTGATTATTATACAACAATTTTTATAAATATGCAACTGCTTTTTGCATATTTATTCATATGATTTTTATGAATATATACATTTGTGCAAAAATATAAAAATCAAATTTATAATTATAGATGCCTATACATTTGCATTTTAACTAAAAAAAACAGACTCCTCCCCTAAAAACAACTTCACATTACCAAACAAACCTTGACAAACTCCCCTTCCTTTGATATAATTATAATGATCAATATAAAGGGGGAAATTTATGAGTATTATTGATAAAATCAAAAAGAAAAAATATATTAAAAAAATTCTTGCATTCAATGGGCCTGACTCTGAGGCTGACAAATACTTTGGGTCTTTTGATGATGAGGCATTGAAACTTTTTAGTGATGACAAAGATGTCATGCTCGCTTTTGTAAGCAAAAATCCTTTCTATCTTGCATATGCTTCTGATAGACTTAAAAGCGATCCAGATTTGGCATTGACAACGCTTACTGCATGGCCTCAATTTGACAATAAAATTTTTGCAATGGTTTCAGATGAACTTCGTCAAAATCCAAAATTTGTTATTGAAGCGCTCAAACTCGCTGAGAGTCCTTATGACATTGGACAATTGATCTATGATCAACTTGCAACAAATGAAGAGGTCGCACAAGCATATGAACAAATTTGTGAAGCAACACCTTTCACCGCAGTTTCAGCTGGAAGTATAACAAAATATGAAAGAAAAGAAGATGGAAAAGAAATAGAATCAATGAGAAGAAAGAATTTCCATTTGCGACTTCAAGTAATAGCAGATTTGGGAAATGGAAAGACAAGCGAGTGTATTTGGGTCACAGAAATGGCAGAAGCGCCATCCCCTTTTCAAAAAGGTAGCGACGAAGCACATTCAAGTCTTTTTGAATTGATCTTTGATCAGGCTCAAAATGAATATCAAAGACGAGAATTGAAAAAAGCACAAGAAGACGGAATGCAATAAAAGAAAAGGCGAACTTATTGTTCGCTTTTTTTATTTATGATTTTCATCTTTTATTTACCATTCAAAAACACAATCTCTTCGCTTTGGAGAGCCTCCTCTACCAAACTTTCTATATCCAGTTTTTTCTCTTCTTTCTCGGCACGCTCTATGGTAGGTTTAATGACAGGATTTTTTGGCAAAAAGACTGTGCAACAATCTTCATAAGGCAAGATTGAAGTTTCATAGGTGTCAATATTTTTTGCCACTTGCATTATTTCTTCTTTATCCATAGCAATACAAGGTCTGAGCACAGGTAATTCTTTTACAACAGAATTTGTCACAGTCATGCTTTGAACAGTCTGACTTGCAACCTGTCCAAGACTTTCCCCTGTCACAATTGTCAAAAGCCCATCTCTTTTGCAAATTCGCTCGGCAATTCGCATCATAATTCTACGCATAATAGTTATCATAAACTCTGGCGCACAATGCATATGAATTGCCTCTTGCACTTTTGTGAATGACACCACATGCAACTTTATTTCATCACAATAATGACAAAGTCTTTTAGCGAGAGTGATCACCTTTTCTTTTGCACGCTCTGAGGTGTATGGATAAGAATGAAAATGAAGGGCTTCAATTTTCAAACCTCTTTTTGAAATAAGATAGCCAGCCACAGGACTGTCAATACCACCAGAAAGAAGCAACAACCCTTTTCCAGCACTACCCAAAGGAAGTCCACCTTGGCAAGATATAGATGAAGAAAAGATGTATGCTTTTTTGTTGAGCCTTATATCAACATTGATTTCTACTTCTGGATTATAAACATCAACAGACGCCTCTTTGTTCGCTTTCAAAACCACGCCACCCAAAGTTGAAGCAAGTTCCATTGAAGTCATTGGAAAAGTTTTGTCGGCTCGTTTGACAACAACTTTGAAAGTCTTTTTGCCAAGATTTATCTTCTTTACTGCATCTTCAATGCTTTTATAGTCTGCATCAACCTCTTCTGCCAGTGACAGACTGTGTAGTCCAAAAACCTTCAAAAGTTTTGAGACAATCTCACTTTCTCTTTGCTCATCATAATCGCTTATCACATATCGCCCAAAAGTTTTTGAAAACTTGAAAGTCTCTCCTTCCAACTTTTTCTTTATATTCTCAATCAAGATGCTTTCAAAGATGTTTCTGTTGTTACCTTTGAGATAAAGTTCACCAAATCTAAGCAAAATTGTTCTCATCTCACCCTCTCCCTCAAATCCAAATATTTTTTCACAAGCATTTCTCCTGCATATGCGACATCTTCTTCGTCAAGATAAGCATTGAAAGAGACGCGTATTGAAGATTTGATTTTCTCTGCCGAGTAACCCATACTTTGCAAAACGCGGTTGCCCGCTTTTTTTGCACTGCAAGCACTACCCATGCCCACAATAACCTCATCTTGCACATCTCTCATCAGTGTTTCACCGTTCACACCTGCAAAAGACAGGCTGATGATATATGGACTACCAGCCTCTATATACTCAATACCGTCCACGCCAGAAATAGCATGCTTGAAAATGGAGTTAAGCCTTTTGACCTTTTCCAAATTCTTTTCAGTGTCAATCATTTCGCATGATTTTGCCATAGCCATGATGCCTGCCACATTTTCTGTGCCAGAACGATAACCGCCCTCTTGACCACCGCCAAAAATGATGTTTTTGAGCCCTTGTTTATTTTTTACATAAAGTGCCCCAACACCTTTGGGACCATGAAATTTATGTGCCGAAATGGTATATAAATCAATACCAAGATCGTTGAGCGAAAATGGTATTTTGCAAAAAGCCTGCACGCCATCGACATGCAAAAGTGCTTTTGGTGAAAGTCTATCACGATGCGCCTTTATCCTTTTGATGTCATTTATGGCGCCTGTTTCATTGCTCACATGCATAACAGAGATAAGTCTTGTCTTGTCATTCAAAACTTTCTCAATTTCATCGTAATCTACTTGACCATTTTTTCCAAGTGGAATTATATGCACGATATGGCCTTCCTGCTCCAAAGCCTTTGCAACGTTATAAACGCTTGGATGCTCTCCCTCAGAAAAAACATACTCCCATTTGCCAGAACGCACACTGCCCCTAATTGCAAGATTGTTGCTCTCTGTCGCGCCACCAGTGAAGATAATGTCGCCTTTGTCAACAGAGAGACGTTTTTTCAAAAGTTCTCTCACCTCATCAAGTTTTTTTGAAATCTCAACTGCCTTGCCATAGCCAGCAGAAGGATTGAAAAAGTTTGTGCAAGCGTATTCTTTATAAACACTTGCACTTTCTTCAAACATTTTTGTTGTTGCCGCATTATCAAGATAAATCATCTTAAAACTGCCCCAAATCTAAATGACAAAGCCTTCAAAACTTTGTTTATAACGCCGGTCACATCTTCCTCAGTCAAAGTCTTGTTTTCGTCAGAAAGTCTTATGTTGAAAGCCAAACTTTTCTTGCCTTCACCAAGCGCACTGCTTCGATAAATATCAAAAAGTTTGACGCCATAGAATAATTTGCCACAAGCAGACTTAATTGCCTTTGAAAGTTCTTCGACTGTCTTATCCTCATCAACAACGATGGCTATATCTCTTTCAACAACAGGGAATTTTGGCACTGCCTTTACACTGTATCTCTTAGCCGGCAACTCAGCAAGGAAAGATGTGTCAAGTTCGGCATAATAGGTCTTTTCGCTCACCTCATAATTCTTGGCAACAAGTGGATGAATTTGACCGAAACGTCCAACAACCTTATCGTCAACAATTATATCAGCAGAAACGCCAGGATGAAGATATGGCTCAGTTGATCTTTGAAGAGCAAATGAAGAACAAACTGTGCTCATAAGACCTTCAATTACCCATTTCATGTTAAAGAAATCAAATCCATTTTCATGCACAACAAGAGCAAGTCTGTTTTTCTCAACAGGAAGTTCTTTGAGTGGCAGTTCTTTTGGTAAATAAATTCTTCCAGCCTCGAACAATCTTGCATCCTTGTTACCTACGCGTTGATTATATGACAACACGCTGAGAAGTGAATGCGCCATAGAAGTGCGGAGACATGAAATTTCATCACTGATTGGGTTTGAAACTCTGATCATATTTTTTCGCTCATCTTCGAGAAGCAATTTTTCTGCCATATTTGATGGAACAAGTGAATAGTTGACAGTCTCATTGAAGCCATAATCAACAAGCACTCCTCTCATTTTGCGTTCCATTGCAAGTCTTGGATGATTTTGACCTTCTGTCACTCTTGCATTTTCAAACAAGGCAATATCAACCTTGTCATAGACATCATAGCCATACATTCTTATCACTTCTTCTGCCAGATCATTGCAGTTTGAAATGTCTTCGCGGTATGGCGGAACTTTACATTCAAGCCTATCACCCACAACCTTTGTTTCTATACCAAGGTTGTCAAGAATATTTTTCATCTTGCTTGCAGGAATGGTTACGCCAAGAATTGAATTTATTTCACTCACAGAGCCAACAATATCTCTTGCCTCATTCTTCTTTGAAGAGATGTCTATCACTCCTCTAACCACTTTGCCACAGCCAAGTTTGCTCACAAGATGCAACGCTCTGCAAAGTCCCATTTCAGCATTTGCAACATTGACACCTTTTTCATAACGAGCAGACGAATCAGTCCTAACGCCAATCTTTCTGCTGGTAAGCCTGATATTTTTAAGATCAAAAACAGCCGCTTCCAAAACCACAGTTTTTGTGTCTTGTTCAATGCATGAATTTGTTCCGCCAATGACACCTGCAATAACCATTGGCTTTTCTTCATCTGCAATCACCATAACATCTTTGTCAAGAGTATATGTGTTGTGATTGAGAACGGTTATTTTCTCTCCCTCACGCGCCTGTCTAACAACAATTTTTTGACCACCAATATGAGTTTGGTCAAAAGCGTGAAGAGGTTGTCCCATTTCTATAAGCACATAGTTTGTTATATCAACCATGGTTGAAATAGGTTTGATGTCAACAGCATTGAGTCTTGCTCTCATCCAGAGTGGTGAACGCTGAATTTTCACATCAGTTATGGCACCTGCCATATAGCGATAACAGTTTGCCGTTTCAACTGTGACATTGACATAATTTCTCACTGTATCTTTTGAATATATGTCAATTGGGAAGTTGAGATTAACCTTTTTCATAGGTCTTCCAAGAAGGGCACAAACTTCTCTTGCAAGCCCAATAACGCTCATGCAATCAGCACGATTTGGAGTAACTCCAACATCAAAAATGACATCGTCAAGCATAAGAGCCTTATCGATAGGCGTCCCCACTTTGAAATCATTTGGCAAAATGAGGATACCGTTGACTCCAGCGCCTTCAAAATAATTTTCATCAATGCCAAGTTCTTCGCCCGAACAAAACATTCCCCTAGATTCAACTCCACGCAAGCGAGAAACTTCAATTTTGACACCATTGACAAGATCGGCACCAGGCAATGACACAGGAACAACTGCCCCTTCAAAGACGTTTGTGGCAGCAGTAATAATTTGTGTGGTTTCCTTGCCAATATCCACTTGACAAACAACAAGTTTGTCAGCCTGAGGATGTCTTTCAATCTTCAAAATTTTGCCGACAACAACGTGATGAAGATGCTCATTTTGATAAATTATCTCTTCAACTTCCATTCCAGCGTTTGTCAGTTTTTTTGCAAGTTCTTCTGGGCTTACATCAATATCAACGAAATCTTTAAGCCAGTTGTAAGTTATCTTCATTTCTTCCTCCTACTTCATTTGGTTTAAGAAACGCACATCGTTTCTATACATTGTCCTAAGGTCTGGCACGCTGTTGAGCACCATTGCACTTCTCTCAATACCAATTCCAAAAGCAAAGCCCTTGTATTTCTTGCTGTCAATGCCTGCAATCTCAAACACTTTTGGATTAACCACACCTGCGCCAAGGATTTCCAAGAACCCTGTTCCTTTGCAAGTTTTGCAGCCTTGTCCATGACAATTTGGACAACTTACATCAACCTCAACGCTAGGCTCTGTAAATGGGAAATATGAAGGCCTAAATCTTACCTTTGTTCCCTCGCCATAAAGACGCCTCATCATTTCGCTCAACATGATTTTGAGGTCTGCCATTGACACATTTTCATCAACAACAAGCCCTTCAAGTTGATGAAAGACTGGTGAATGGGTTGAGTCGCTGTCATTTCTGTAAGTTTTTCCAGGAGCAATAATCTTGAATGGAGGTTTTCTTGTTTCAAGTTCTCTTGACTGAACGGCTGATGTTTGCGTGCGAAGAAGGATGTTTTCTGTGATATAGAAAGAATCTTGCATATCTCTTGCTGGGTGATTTTTTGGAGTGTTCATCGCCTCGAAGTTGTAATAATCACTTTCAACCTCTGGCCCCTCAACCACTGTAAATCCCATGTCAACACAAATATCAATCAGTTCGTCAAGCACTGACATAATAGGATGAATTGATCCTTTTTCTTGTCCTTTTGAAGGCTCTGTAATATCAATTTTTTCTCCTTGCAACTTGGCAGAAAGTGCTTCCCTTTCAAAAGCCTTTTCTTTTTGTGACAAAGCCTCTTCAATGCAAGTTCTCACTTCATTGACAATAGATCCAATCTTAGGTCTATCCTCTGGTGCAACAGAGCGCATATTACGAAGAACAGCAGTAAGTTCACCTGCCTTGCCAAGATATTTGACTTTTACATCGCTCAGCGATTTTGCATCAAGTGCCCCTTTAATGTCTTTAAGCGCATTTTCTTTGATTAACAAAAGTTCTTGTTCCATTTCTTTCTCCTTTTACAAAAAAAGTCTCTTCCCCTTGATTTTAGGGCGAAAGAGACCTCACGCGTTACCACCTAAATTTGTTGAAAACAACCTTCATTTGTCTTTCACGCAGACTCACGGCAATGACTACACACGTTTTTACGCTTCACCATGCGACTGGAAAGTGAATTCACTTTATGGAAACTGCCTCGCTCTCAGCCTACGACTTGGCTCTCTGAAAATCTCCGACAAAAAGTTACTGCTCTTTCGTTTTCGCCTTTTTAAGTTGTATACTTTGTCATTATATCTCTTACAAAAGCAAATTGTCAAGCAAAAGAAGGCTTTTTGCAAACTTTTCAAAAAAGTTGATATTGAAAAGGAAAAATGATAAAATGAGCACATGAAAATGACTTCATTTGTTATCGATAAGCCATACAAATCAATATTTTTCTTTCTTAAAAACAATGGCTTTTCTGAAAACTATATCTCCAACTTGCGAAAAACTTGGGGAAACTTTGTCTTAAACGGCATTGAAGTCAATATAAGAGCCCCTCTTAAAAAAGGAGATGTTCTCAAAATAAACAGCAGCCCAAACCAGAAAACCACTATTATGCGTTGCATACTACCACTAGATATTGTATATGAAGATGAATACTACTTACTAATCAACAAACCAGCGGGACTTTCAACCTCTCCATCACGATCACATTATGCACAAAACCTCTCAGGAGCAATATGTGCATATATGGACAAGTTTGATCCCGAATTTGTTCTGCGTATTGCTGGCCGTTTGGACAAAGATACATCTGGAATTGTCATAGTTGCAAAAGACAGCATTTCAATGAAAGAACTTAAAATTCTTGACAAAACATATTATGCCATTTGTGAAGGTGTTATTGATAAGGATGAGATTGTTGACAAAAAAATTTTAACCATTACTGAAAATGGCGTCAACAAACAAAAACGAGAGATATCCCCTCTTGGCAAGGAGGCAAAAACATTTGTCCATCCTATCAAAAATGATGGACAGCACACTTTGATTAGATTGAACCTTGAACATGGCAGAACCCATCAAATAAGAGTGCATTTGGCAAGCATTGGGCACCCTCTTGTTGGCGACACTCTTTATGGCAAACTTTCACTTTTTATAAACAGATGTGCACTCCACTGCCGAGAAATAAAGTTTTATCATTATATAAAAAAGGAAGAGATTGTGATAACCACACCTCTTCCAAAAGATTTCTTTCTATAAATGACTATCTTTTTCGATTTTGCTTATTTTATCATTCAAAAAGTCCATGTTTTCTTTATAAACTCTTTCTGTGTCTGGTGAAATAAAGGTATTTTCTCCTTTCATATCATTATATGACTTTTCAAGCCTTAACCTGTGATAATTAAGAGTTTTTAAGTCAGAAAATTTTGGCGAACGAATTTCTTTTAAGTATTCACTTGCAGGCAAAAAAGTCTTTTTCTTGTGCAAAGAAAGATATTGAAAACCATCTGGGCCACCATAACCCAATCTTAATATTTTACCATTATACCTTATTCGTGTTGGCAAAAGATTGTCGCCTAGTCTAGAAAAAGCCATAACAGCCTCCTTTTTTCATAAGTATATCACGTCGACCACCATTTGACAATAAGGAAAATTGAGAATTTTAAGGAAAAAATTTATATTTTTATACAATTTTGCTTGACAAGTTTTGTTATATTATATATAATTGCCTAGTAACCTATAAAAAAGTATGCAGGCGTGGCGGAATGGCAGACGCGCATGTTTAAGGGGCATGTTCGAAAGAGTGTGGGTTCAAGTCCCACCGCCTGCACCAAACAAAAATAATCCGAACCATTTTGATTCGGATTATTTTTGTTTATATTCTTATTTTTTCTCTTTTCACTTTTCTCTATTATTATTTATTCGAATTATTTTCTACCAAAAAACTTGTCGTCAAATTCTTTAAGCCCTTCAAAATAGTTTTGAACAGACTTTGCCTTATATTGTTTTGCAGTTGAAATAATTTTATCCATGCTTACAATACCAACTGCCTTTTGCATCAAAAGATGATTGATTACCTTTTCAACATATTCCTTATTTTCGCTATATTTTTGAACCTCAATATTTCCAAGTTTGACATTTTTCATTATCTCATCGTAAAGATTTATTTTTTTCTTATGAACAATCTTTGCCTTGCTTTTTTTATAATATTCAATTTGCCATTCTCCCTGCACAAAGTCGGCATCTTCAAGTTGATAAACAAATGCAATTTTATCCTTAAAGTCCAATTCAAAAATGTTTGGAAAATGTTCCTCATATTTTATCCCCAATTTTCCATTCTTCAAAGGTAATGTGGAAATGAGAGACCCCAAATCTCGTAAACTATCATTATTTCTGCCAAAAATTAAGCACTGAAACTCCTCTTTTGTTCCATAAATTTTGCCATTTTTCTCGCTTGGCAACAAACAATCTCCTACATTTAGTTCAACGCTGGTGGCATGAAACATACTTTCCCTCACTTTTTTTTCATTATATAATAATCATCAAACAAATTCAACTTTTTTTATAAATTTCAAACAAAACACTCCTCTACTTATAAGATAAATCATGCCATCACTTGCACAAAGTCAGTTTTTATGATAGAATGTGATTATGGATAAATTGACAAAACAAGATGCTGAAAAATTTTTGTCTTTTGGAGAAAATAATAAGCCTTTTTTACCAACTGACTATATTAGAGAAAAAGTAATGATTGATTATGAGGCAAAAAAGAGGATAAATAAAAACGCATCTATTCTTGAAAGCCTTATGAATTGGATCTGTCATGAACTGCCTTACAGCGATGAACACGCACTTGCAATGCAGAAATTTTCTCGAACAGCAGAAGAAATTTGGAAAAGCGGGAAAGGGAACGGATGCACCGAATATGCACTGATTTTTCTAACTTTTGCAAGACAACTTGGCTTTCCAACCACCCTTTTGCAAACAGTAGAAGAAAATTGTCTAAAACAAATCAAACTCGGCAAGGTAAAAAAGTATGTTGGACATTCTTTCTGTGAATGTTTCATTGACAACAAATGGGTTCTTTGCGATCCAACAAACAGAATAGTTATGGAAAATTATAACTTAGATAAGATTGAAACAAATTATCTAATTCACAACAAATCGACCTATATCCCCTATCTTCGCACAACCGAATTGCCAAAGATGTCATTAAAAGAACACAACGACTCTATGGAACATGAATGCCTAGGCTTAAACTAAAAAAACTGCATTTAGTCATGCAGTTTTATTTTTGCAATATTTTCGCTCTTTCAACTTAGTGAATAGTTACATTCAATTTAGTCCAAGTGCCTTTGTTGCCCTTTTTAGTGTTTCACTTGCCACAATTTGTGCCTTACATGCTCCATCATACAAAATTTTATCAAGCAATTTTTTATCGTTAAATTTTTCATAACGGGCTTGAATTTCTTTCAAAAGATTGCCAACAACTTCGGCTACTTCTCTTTTGAACTCACCATAACCTTTACCTTTATATCTATTTTCAATGCTTTCAAAACTCTCGCCCGTGATTTTTGACAAGATACTCATAAGGTTTGAAATCCCCGGTTGATTTTCTTCATCAAAATGAACCCTTGCAATGCTATCAGTTTTTGCGGACATAATTTTCTTCTTGGCAATTTCAACGTCATCCATAAGAAATATTGTCCCTTTGTTGTCGCCATTGTCAGATTTGTTCATTTTTTCGAGAGGATTTTGCAAATTCAAAATTTTGTTTCCAACTGGTGCAATATAGACATCTGGCAAAAGAAAGGTATTGCCATAACGTTTATTGAATCGTTCTGCCAAATCACGAGTGAGTTCCATATGTTGCTGTTGATCTTTTCCAACAGGCACAATGCTTGTATTGTAAAGCAAAATATCAGCGACCATAAGGGTTGGATAAACAAAAAGACCAGTGTCCACACCCGCTTTACTTTGTGCAAGGGACTTATACTTAAACTGTGTCATTCGACTAAGTTCACCCATTTTTGTTTGAAAAGTCATAATAAAGCCAAGCGTTCCATGTTCCAAAACATCGCTTTGCTTGAAAACAATTGTTTTGCTTGGATAAATTCCACAAGCAAGATACATTGCCACACAATTATAAACCGCTTCTTTGAGTTTTTGTGGATTTTGCGGACTTGTGATTGCATGCAAATCTGCAATGAATATATAACTGTTGTAAGCATCTTGCCTATCAACAAAATTTTTGATTGCTCCCAAATAATTTCCAAGAGTTAGATTTCCGCTTGGCCTAACTCCTGTAAGCATAACTTTTTCTTTCATAATATAATCTCCTTTTTTATTAAAAATCCCGTTGATTGTTTCTTCTAACAAAACATACCAACGGGACATTTTAAGATTATATTTGAAAATATCTAATCCATTTATATGTTTTGTGACGCAATGAAAAAGCATTCACAAAACATAATGATTTTGCGAACGCTAACTTACCAACGCCACCAAATAAATGTACTAAACATTTTTTCTCCTTTTCTATAAGATATATTTAGTATATACCATAAGTGCAAAGATGTCAACAAATTTAAAATAAAAACTGCATGGCAGTGCAGTTTTTAGTTTTTATTTTGTTCTTCAAATTCTTTAAGCCCTTTTTCAAACTGTCTTTTTGACTCTGGATCGAGTGAAAACAATAGTCCAAAAAGTTGCCCAACATGAAGTTTTTCTTCATTCATAATATCCAAAAGTGTTCCTCTTGCAGATTGATCATCTGCGGCATCATAATGACTTTGATATTGCATAATTGCATCAAGTTCACCTATTATATCTGCCCTTGTGTTTTGTGCAGTAAGCGTTCTGCCTTTATTTTGGCTGTCAAGCACATTGAAAAAACTTCTCATATTTCCTCCTCATTTTTTCATATGTGCTTATCTTCAAATATGTGAAAAAAGAAGCCTAAGAAGGCTTCTTTTTATGTGCGAAGTTTTATATGAAGTTCACGCAGTTGCTGTTCTCCAATTTCAATAGGCCCACCCATTAAAACATCTTGCGCCTTGCTGTTTAATGGGAACGCAACAACATCTCTTATATTGGTTATGCCAAGCATAAGCATCAAGAGCCTCTCAAAACCGGGAGCCACACCAGCATGTGGTGGAGCGCCATATTGGAAGGCTGTATAAAGAGCACCAAAGCGTGACTTTATCTCTTGTTCATCATAGCCGACCATTTCAAAAAGTTTAAGCATAATATTTTTATCTGTGTTTCTAACAGCACCAGAAGCAACTTCATAACCATTTGCGACCAAGTCATATTGGTCTGCAACAATATCAAGTGGATTGCAGTTTTCAAGCATTTCCATGGTGGCATTAGGTTTGTTAAACGGATTGTGGCAAAAGTCAAGTTTGCCCATATCATCAAGTTCAAACATTGGGAAATCAACTATCCAAGCAAATTCAGTTCTTGTTTTGTCAACAAGTCCAAGTTGTTCACCAACTTTGCTACGCAAAAGTCCTGCAAGACGATAACATTTTTTTGCAGAGTCGTCTGCAATAACAAATATATCATCACCAATTTTCGCGCCAGTTTTTTCTTTAAGTGCTTCACACTCTTCTGGTGTGATAAATTTGACGATAGGGCCTTTAAGCGAGCCGTCTTCAAGCACTCTAACCCAAGCAAGACCACCTGCACCTTCTGAAAGCATAAGTTCTTGCAATTTGTCGAAGAAACTTCTGCTTTGGGCACTTGCATTGACTGCAAAGCCCTCAATAGTTTTGTTTTGGAAGGCTTTGAATGGCGTGTTTGCAAAAACATCTTCAAGCCCTGACATAACTATTGAATTTCTCAAATCTGGTTTATCAGTCCCATATTTAACCATCGCCTCTTTGTATGGTATTCTTTTGAAAGGTCCTTTGTTGAACGGAAATTTGCTATATTTTGAAAAAAGTTCTTCAATCAATTTTTCAACGACAGCAAAAACATCGTCACGAGTGGCAAAACTCATTTCCATATCAATTTGATAAAAGTCGCCTGCAAGTCTGTCAGCCCTTGGGTCTTCATCACGGAAGCATGGTGCAATCTGGAAATATTTGTCCACTCCACCACACATGAGAAGTTGTTTGAATTGTTGTGGTGCTTGTGGCAAGGCATAAAATTTGCCTTTATGCACACGGCTTGGCACAAGATAATCTCTTGCACCTTCTGGACTTGGCACAGTCAAGATTGGTGTGGTCACTTCTGTAAAACCACAACTACGCAAAAGACTTCTTGTTGTGAAAGCAACATCATCACGAAGAGAAATCATCTTTTGCATATATCCATTTCGTAAATCTAAATATCGATACCTAAGCCTAACTTCTTCACTTGTTTTCAAACTTTCCTCAATCTCAAAAGGAAGAGCGTGTTCAGCCTTAGAAAGCACTTGCATACTCTCAATTTCCATTTCAACCTTACCTGATTTTATAGCAGGATTGAAAGTATCTTCACTACGCAAAAGAATTTTTCCTTTTGCGGAAATTACACTTTCCTTTGAAAGAGAAGTCAAAAGGCTGTCGTCATAAGTTTTAAGTTGAACAACACCAGATTTATCACGAAGGTCAATAAAAACAATACCACCATGGTCACGAATTGTTTTGACCCAACCAGCCAGTTCCACTTCTTGACCAATAAGTTTTTCATCAACCTGTCCAAGCATCATTGTTCTATACATTTTTTTCTCCTTTATTTCAACATATCAGCAAGTTTTTTCAAAACTTCTTGTGCATTTGCTTTGCCACGAGTTTCTTTCATCACTTGCCCTACCAAGAAATTCAAAATTTTAGGGTCTTTTTCTCTCTTGAACTGCTCAACAACTGCCACCTTATCTTTAAGCACTTTGTCAATCACTTTAAGCACAAAATCGGTTGAAAGGTCTGCAAGCATATCTTTCTTTTTCGCCTCTTCTTCTGCGTCCAGTTCTGTTCCCCAAATGTCAGAAAGCAAATCTTTTGCTGAAAGTCGTTGAATTTTTTTATCATCAACTGCTTTCATTATCCAAACAAGATTGTCTTTGCTCACCAAAATCTTACCTTCCAATTTTTGCCTAGCAAGCACTTCTGTGATGACCCAGTTTGCCACAGTTTTTGGCTTGAAATAACTGTTAAGACAATCAATAAAGAAATCGCAAACCTCTTTGTCAGCCAAAAGCACATCACTGTCATATTCACTCAAACCGTATTCTTCCATAAACCTCTTTTTCAATTGGTCAGGCAAAATAGGCATGGTATTTTTTATTCTATCAATGTCCTTTTGGTCAATATTAACCATCAAAAGGTCTGGGTCTGGGAAATAGCGATAATCTTCACTATTCTCCTTTGTCCTTAAAGTGTAACTTTCTCCTTTATCGTTATCCCATTTGCGAGTTTCTTGTTCAATCGTGCCACCATCATCAAGTATTTCTTTTTGTCTTTGAATTTCATAAGTAATTGCTCTATGGACTGCCTTAAAGCCCATAATATTTTTCATTTCAACTTTCGTGCCAAATTCTTTGCTACCCTTTGGCTTCAAAGAAACATTGACATCAGCCCTCATCTGTCCTTTTTCCACCACGCAATCTGCCACGCCTGCGTATATATAAATTTGTCGCAATTTTGTCAAAAATTCAATGGCCTCATCAGCACTTTCTATATGAGGTTCTTTAAGTGCATCTGTGACAAGTTCAATCAGTGGAACGCCAGCCCTGTTATAATCCACCAAAGACACATTATCTTTATGGACAAGTTTGCCGGCATCTTCTTCAAGGTGTATTCGGTTGATTGGAATTTCTTTATCAAAAATTCTCAAATGACCATTTATGCAAATTGGCTTTTCAAGTTGACTTATTTGATATGCTTTTGCAAGGTCTGGATAAAAATAATTTTTTCTTTCAAACAAAGCCTGTTTGTTGATTTCAAAACCGAGTGCGAGCCCTGCCCTTATCGTTTGCTCAACTGCAAATTTATTGAGCACAGGCAATGCTCCTGGCAAACCCATGCATACTGGACAGCAGTTGCTGTTTGGCAGGTCACCATATGTGTTTTTGCAAGAACAAAAACATTTTGTTTGTGTTTTGAGTTCGGCATGCACTTCAAGCCCTATAACTACATCATACTGCATATTATTCCACCACCTTTGACATCATTTTAGCAAAAGAATATATTTTCTTTTCTTCAAATTTCTTTGAGATAATTTGAATACCAAGAGGCAAGCCATGCTCTCCCTTACCAAAAGGAATAGACAGAGATGGAACGCCTGCAATATTTGCACTTACTGTAAAAATATCTTCTTTGTAGGTATCAATAGGATTTGTTGGTTTGCTTCCAATTTTGAAAGCCTCACCAATAGTTGTTGGCATAACAATCAAGTCACACATTTCAAAAGCATCTTCAAATTCAGAAATGATTTTGCCTTGAACTGCTTTTGCTTTTTTGTAATAGGCTTCATATGAACCAGCAGAAAGAACATAATTTCCAAGCATAATTCTTCTTTTGACTTCTTTTCCAAAGCCCTCACTTCTGCTTTTTTTGTAAATCTCTTGCAAGGTTTTTGCTTCCTGATTGCGTGAAGTATATTTTACACCATCAAATCTAGCAAGATTGCTAGTTGCCTCTGCTGGCGCCAAGATATAATAAGTAGGCAAGCAAAGAGATATATCTTTCAAAGAAATTGTTTTTACCGTTATACCAATATTTTTCAACAAATTGATAAATTGTTGATAATTATTTTGGCAAGGCATACCTTTTGACATTTCAACAATCTCTTGTGGAATGCCTACCACCAAATTTTTCACATCTTGAAAATCCAAATAGTTGTCAACTTTTTCATTACTACTTGTGCTATCATTTTCATCACTTCCTGCAATAACTTCAAGCATAAGAGCATTGTCTTCCACCGTTCTAGAAAATATTCCCACTTGGTCAAGAGAACTTGCAAAAGCAACTATGCCATATCTTGATATTCTGCCATAAGTTGGTTTAAGCCCATAAATTCCACAATAACTTGCTGGTTGCCTAACACTGCCACCCGTCTCAGTGCCAAGAGAAATTGGACACATATTGAGTGCAACAGCACAGGCACTTCCACCAGAAGAGCCACCCGGAACACAATCAAAATCAAGAGGATTGTGGGTTACACCAAAGGCAGAATTTTCAGTCGAACTGCCCATGGCAAATTCATCCATGTTTGCCCTGCCCAAAATGATTGCGCCTTCACTCAAAATTTTATCAATGACAGTTGCGTTGTAAGGCGCAACAAAATCTTTCAAGAATTTTGAACTGCAACTGCAAATTTTTCCGTCATAGAGAATGTTGTCTTTGATAATTATAGGCACACCTGCAAGTTTTCCATCAAAGCCATTTGCAATTTTTTCGTCCATTTTCTTTGCATTTTCAAAACAATCATCAAAGACTTCAAGCACTGCATTGTATTTTTCATATTTTTTTATTTGTTCAACAAAGGCTTGAACCACTTGCAAACAAGTTAATTCTTTTTTCAATATTTTTTCACGTATTTCAACTGCCGATAAAGATACTATTTCCATTATTTCTCACTCCACAATTCTTGGCACAACTATGCTTTGGTTTGAAACTTTTGGTGTGTTTTGCAAAAGTTTTTCAACATCCATACTTTGTTTTGGGATATCTTCACGCAAATCTTTCATATCCACGGTTGTGTAATTGATATCACCAGTCTCACTTGAATTTTTGACAACATCTGCAAACTCAACAAGTTGTTCAAATTCTTTTGAAAAAGACTGCAACTCTTCTTGTGAAAATTCCAATTTTGAAAGTTCTGCCAAATGTTCAATTTCTTTTATATCCATTTCAAATCTCCCATCCAAATAAAAAACCACAGGAAACATGCGAGCCTGTGGTTGATTTTTGATTTTTTCTACAACAAAAGGCTCCCATTACATATGGTTAGAATTATTATTATTGTTGTTATTATTTGAAAGCATAAAATTCCGTCCTTTTGCTGTTTCAATAATATCATTTATATAAATAAATGTCAACTGGAATTTGCATAAAACAAAAATTTTTACAAATTCAATTACAATTATGAAAAAAAGAAGTCATCAAATGGCTTCTTTTTTTGTTTCTGACTCTTTGATGATTTCTGGCAGTTCGTTGTCAAACTCAATGAACTTGTCAGTAACCACTATTTTCTTTATGTCTTTATGACTTGGCACTTCATACATAAGTCTTGTCATTTTTGATTCCAAGATTGTGCGAAGTCCACGTGCGCCAGTTTTGAGTTGCATTGATTTTTTCGCGATTGCCCTAACAGCATCATCAGAAAACTCAATATCAATGCCATCAATTTTGAACATCATTTTGTATTGTTTGATTATTGAATTTTTAGGCTCAATCAAAATATGCACAAGTGCGTCTTCATCAAGTTCTTTAAGTCCAACCATGACAGGCAGTCTGCCCACAAATTCAGGAATAAGACCAAACTTGATAAGGTCGTTTGGTTGCATCTCTTTCACATAATTGATTTTTTTGCTTTCTTCCTCAGACCTAATAACCGCATTAAATCCAAGTGTGGTGTTTTCAAGTCTGCTTTCAATAATTTTGTCAAGCCCAACAAATGCCCCACCGCAAATAAAGAGAATGTTTGTGGTGTCAATTTGAAGCATTTCTTGATGCGGATGTTTTCTTCCGCCCTGTGGTGGCACTGATGCAACAGTGCTTTCCATAATTTTCAAAAGGGCTTGTTGAACGCCCTCGCCTGCAACATCTCTTGTGATAGAGACGTTTTGCGTTTTCTTGGCAATCTTGTCAATCTCGTCAATATATATGATGCCTCTTTGTGCTTTGGCAATGTCATAATCTGCATTTTGAATAAGTTTAAGCAAGATGTTTTCAACATCATCGCCCACATAGCCAGCCTCTGTCAAAGTGGTTGCATCTGCTGCTGCAAAAGGCACTTTCAAAATCTTTGCAAGAGTTTTTGCAAGCAAAGTTTTGCCTGAACCTGTTGGGCCAACCATGAGAATATTGCTCTTTTCAAGTTCAACATCTTGGGCGTCTTTTGATGACTTGCCAAAATTGTAGTTAAGGCGTTTATAGTGGTTGTAAACAGCCACAGCAAGCACTCTTTTTGCCTCGTCTTGACCAACAATATATTCGTCAAGTTTGCTTTTTATCTGTGCGGGAGTTGGAAGTTCAATTTGCTCAAAAGTTGAAGTCTTGTCAACCTCACTCATGATTTCTTTGCAAATAGCCACACACTCATCACAAATATAGGCATCACCGCCCGGAGAGGCAATAAGTTTTTTTGCATCCTTTTGTGCTTTGCCACAAAAAGAGCATTTGCAATCTAATTCGTCCACTAAGGCCTCCTTTTATTTTTTTCTTGAAACAAAAATTTCGTCTATAACTCCATATTCTTTTGCTTCTTCCGCACTCATATAGTTGTCGCGGTCAGTGTCTTTCTCAATGATTTCAATAGGTTTTCCTGTATTTTCACTGAGAATGCGATTGATATTGTTTTTTATTTTCTGGATATGGTTTGCTTGGATTTGAATATCACTTGCCTGTCCTTGTGCTCCACCAAGAGGTTGATGAATCATGATCTCACTGTTTGGAAGAGCAAATCTTTTGCCTTTTGTTCCGCCAGCGAGCAAGAAAGCACCCATTGAAGCAGCAAGTCCAATGCAAATGGTTGAAACATCGCATTTGATGTATTTCATTGTGTCGTAAATAGCCATACCAGCACTCACGCTACCGCCCGGTGAGTTGATGTAAAGGAAAATGTCCTTGTTTGGATTTTTTCCTTCAAGGTAAATAAGTTGAGCAACAATAATGTTTGCCACATTGTTGTCAATCTCGCCATTTAAGAAGACTATACGATCTTCAAGAAGTCTTGAATAAATATCATACGATCTTTCAGATGCACCATTTTGGTCAACAACCATTGGTATCAACATAAATTATCCTCCCAAAATAATTATTTTTTATTCTTTTCTTTGATGAATGAAAGAAGTTTGCTCATCATAACTTCATTCTCAAAGTAAGCCACATCATCTGGTGTCAAATTCTTTTTAAGTTCGTCACTGCTCATGCCGTATTGTTTTGCGTATTCTTCAAGTCTGCTGTCAAGATCTTGTTGTGTCACTTGCAAACCATTTTCAGCGATAATTTTTTGAACAACAAGTCTTGCCTTGATATTTTTCTCTGCATCTTCTCTGCGTTCTGCCTTGAATTTGTCAAGTGTTGTGCCAATATAAGACAGGTAGTTTTCAAGTGTCAAGCCTTGATGAGAAAGTCTGTGCTCAAAGTCATGCAAAATGTGCTCTACTTCGTGGTCTATCATTGTTGCAGGCACATCGAGAGTGCTTCTTTCAACAATTTCATCGATAAGAGCAACTTCATAGTCTCTCTCTGCTTCTTGCTCTTTTCTCTCAACAAGTCTTTCCTTTATCGCCTTTTTATATTCATCAAGAGTTTCAAATTCTGTCGTATCAGACACAAATTTGTCATTTATCTCAGGCAAAACTTTCTTTTCGATTTTCTTTACTGTCACTTCAAACACTGCTGGTTTGCCCTTCAAGTTTTCAGCATGATAGTTTTCAGGGAATGTCACTTTAACATCTTTTTTGTCCCCTTTCTTCATGCCAACAACTTGGTCTTCAAAGCCCTCAATAAAAGTGTGTGAGCCAAGTTCAAGACGATAATCTTCTGCTGTTCCGCCTTCGAATTTCACGCCGTCAACAGAGCCTGAGAAATCGATTGTCGCAAAATCTCCATTTTCTGCCACTTTGTCTTCTTCGACATAACGAGCATGAGATGCTCTTGTGCTTTCAAGTTCTGCCTCAATTTCTTTATCTTCAACTTTGACAGCCTTTTTCTTTGCAGTTAAGCCCTCAATCTTGCCAAGTTTAACCTCTGGCATAAGAGCGAAAGTAAGTGTTGCTTCAATGCCTTTGTCAAGAGTGAAAGAGTTCATTTCAACATGAGGCATTTCTGCTGGTTGAACGTCTTTGTTTTCAGCCAAAAACTTTGAATATTCCTCTGAGATAACACTTTCAAAAGCATCATCAAAGAAAACAGTATCTCCATAAGTTTGTTCAATGACCTTTCTTGGTGCTTTGCCTTTTCTAAAACCTTGAATATTATATTTTCCTTTATTCTTTTGGTATGCCTCTTCGACAGAATTTTCCCAAACCTCTTTTGAGATTTTGATTTTAAGCACGCCTTCTTTTTCTTTTTTCTCGTAAGTGTACATAGTCTTCTCCTTTTAATATCCTAGAAATGATAGCACAATATCAAAATTTTGGCAAGCAAAATTGCCAAATAAAAGCACCATACCTTTGGTGCTTTTTGACGAATAAAATTATGTTGTGAAAATAAGAGTTATTGAAGCAATCAACACGCCCACACAGAAAGCGATTTTCAGCCACTCTATCGCCTTTTCTCTCAGTAGTGACTTTTGAAAACGTTTTTTGAATGCAACTTCCCCTTTTTCTATATCTTCTGAGGTGTAATTTGTGGAATTGACAACCTTTGCAACATAAAACTTGTATCTTTCATCGATGTTTTTCTTGTATTCGTAAATATATGAAAGAATGAGTTCAACGATCCAGTATCCAGAAAGGAGTGCAAGAGAAACCAGCAAAAAATAAACAAACCCATCCCAAACCCGAGTTAGTCCACCAAAAGTTATCACAAGCACAGCAAGCACAAGCGTTATCAGCCATTTTCGCATATTACACCAACACCAAGATATACAAAACAACGATTGTGACGACAAATATCACATAACAGACAATCCAAGCCACATGCTTTTGTCTTCTTACCCAGAAATACGCCAAAATTATAGCAAGAATATAGGCAATAACTTCTCCTATTGAACGAAAGATAGTCGCTATATTTGTCTGCCCTTTGAAAATAGCGGACAAAAGTAGTGCGATAGCAATACATCCAATTCCAATATAGGCACAAAAAGCAAGCACTTTATTGAAAGTTGAAATATCTCTTGTCTGCCCTTTTTCTTCCTTTTGCTTTAACTCTTTTTCGCTCATTAAATCTCCTCTTACAAATCTTGACAAATGTGGCAAGCAAGGTCAACAGTTTTGTTTGAATAACCCCACTCGTTGTCATACCAAGCCACCAATTTCACAAATGTTGGACTGAGCATAATTCCTGCCTCAACATCAAAGATGCAAGTTCTGCTGTCACCAATGAAGTCGCTTGAAACAACAGCATCGTCTGTCCAACCGAGAATGCCGTGCATTGAATTGTTTGACGCCTTTTTGATTGCTCTGACAATCTGGTCATAAGTTGCCGGATTTTTCAGTCTTACTGTAAGGTCAACAACTGACACATTCAAGGTTGGCACACGCAAACTCATACCTGTCAATTTCCCTTTGAGTTCTGGTATAACTTGCCCAACAGCCTCTGCCGCACCTGTCGAAGATGGTATGATATTATATGACGCAGCCCTACCACCACGCCAATCTTTTTTTGAAGCACCGTCAACAGTCAGTTGGGTTGCTGTGGTTGAATGAACAGTTGTCATAAGTCCTTCTTCAATGCCAAAGTTGTCGTTTATGACCTTAGCCAAAGGAGCAAGGCAGTTTGTGGTGCATGAAGCGTTTGAAACAATTCTCATGCTTGGCATATATTCCTCTTCATTTACACCCATAACAAACATAGGCATATTTTTGCCAGGTGCCGTCACGATAACTTTTTTTGCTCCCGCTTGAAGATGTAAAGCAGCCTCCTCATATTTTTTGAATTTTCCAGTTGCCTCGATGACAACATCGACATCATACTCACCCCAAGGAATATTTTCAGGGTCTTTTTCAGCAAAGAAAACAATAGGTTTGCGATTGACAAACATTTTGCCATCTTTTATGTGGCATGAGCCATCAAATCCGCCATGTATTGAGTCATGCGTGAAGAGATATTCACCATATTCCATATCAATGAAAGGATCATTGACCGCAACGACTGCAACATCATCTCGCCCAGCACAAACACGAAGCACAAGTCTTCCAATCCTGCCAAAACCATTGATACCAATTTTAATTCTTTTCATTGTTCTCCTCCCTTACAATAATTTCTCTTGCATAAGCAAAATGTTTTTGACCAATCTTTGAGTTGAAGTATAGCGAAAACAGGCAAAAGAATGCTGTGACCACGCAAATAATATCAAGGCAAGCAAGAAGCAATCCAATAATGATTGTCACATTTGTGAAAACTGCAACAAGTGTTGTCACCAAAGCACCAAGGATAACTGCGCCAAGTGCAAGAAACAAAAGTGTCAAGATATTTTTTTTGTTGTTCTCAACTTTGACTTTCTCATGATTTTCAACTTCGACAGCCACTTTTTCAACGCCTTTCCATCTGTCAACGCGTGTGCTGTATGAGAAATTTTCAGCCTGTCTCAGCACAGAAGTCATGTCCTCATCAAAACAAATAAGTGAAAAGTCCCCTCCAAAAGGTTTAACGCCCAAAACAAGTTGCATAAAGTCTTGTCCAAGCATTTGAAAAAAGGCTTTTATCTTGTTCTCTTTTTTCTCTTTTCCAAACACAATAGCTGCGTTTGTTTGAGTGAACTCCTTGTATTCTTTCATAGAAAAAGGACGTCTGCAAATAAGTGTTTTTCCATCCTCCAAAAGATATTGCAAAGAGTTTAAGATCTCTTCCTTTTTGCTTTTGTCATCAAAGACTTTTGTTTTTGCATTTGGAAAGTTCAAATTCACAGCCTTGTTCAAACTCTCTGTTATGCCTATAACAAGATTTACATCAGACCTCAAAGAAAGTTGAGACAGGCTCTCAACATATTTTTCAGCATTATTTGTGATAGGAACAATAACATTTATCATCTTAAAAAGCACCTCTTATATTTTTTTCAACCTACGTGCGTGTCTTCCACCCTCAAAATCAGTTGTCAAAAAGACTTTGACGATTTTGATTGCTTTTCTTGGGCTTATACTTCTCCCCGCAAGGCAAAGGACATTTGCATCATTGTGGGCACGAGCAAGTGCAGCAGAAGATGTGTCATGACAAAGAGCCGCCCGAATTTTTGGATTTCTGTTTGCAACGATAGACATTCCAATACCAGTGCCACAAATATATATTCCAACATTTCGAGGATCTTCCAGCACTTTTTGGTTGCCAGCCTTTGCAAAGTCAGGATAATCATCCAGTTGTTCTCTGCTGTAACAACCAACATCGATAGCGATTATATTTTCCTTATTGAAAAACTTTTTTATTTCTTCTTTCAATAAATACCCTGCATGATCACTTGCCAAAACTATCATAATTCTTTTCTCCAATTTGAAAATTTTTCTATCAAGGCATCAACGCCCTTTTCGATATCCTTTGCACATTGTCTGTAAGAGTTAACATCTTTTCCGTAAGGATCGCAAATGTTGTGTCCAACAAGACTTGCCATTGAAATAACTTTTTTTGATGGCACAAGTTCTTTTTGTGGATCTGTCATTGTCACATACAAAGTTTGAGCATCAATTTTTCCAAGTTTGACTGACTTGCGGTTGACTGAGGAGCATTTCATTTCTTTGAGCACGATTTTTGCATTTTCAGAAATGTTGTCACCCTTGGCATTCAGTCCCCTTGACAAGACTTTGAAGTCCTTGCCTGCTTGTTTGCCAATTTTCTTTTTGAAAATTCGCTCTGCCATAACTGAACGACAGGTGTTGCCCGTGCAAACAAAACAAAGTTTTATCATCTGCACCTCCACTTAAAATTGATTTTATCATAATCGCAAAAAAAAACAAAGTAAAAACTTTATTTTTTTGATTTTTTACTTTGTTTTGCAATATTTACTTTTTTATTTTGCCACAATTTGTCAAGATTATACTTTTCGCGTGCACTTGGGATGAAAGAATGCACAATGACATCATCAAAATCAAAGATAATCCACTCACCTTTGTTATAGCCTTCAATATCACCTTCCATTTTGAAATCTTCTCTCATTTGATCGGCAAATTTTTTGTTTTCCAAGTTGCCATTCATGGTCACCAAAAACATATACTTTGCAAGTCTTTTGTCACCAGTCAAATCAATAAGTGAGATATTTTTGCACTTATGTTCTTCAAAATAAGTTATCATTTTTTGCAATAACTCTTCCAAAATTCACCTCATTTTATTTTATAAATCCATATTAGACTAAAAGTTCAAAAATGTCAAATTTTTTGAATAATATTTGAAAAAGTCTGGAATAATTTGCTATGAGAAAATTTCTTAATATATTTCAAATCATTTTGCAAGTGGCTCTTATATTTTTTATCGTGCTTATATGGGCAAGATATTTTATCTCATCTCTTTGGCTCAGTTTGCTTGTAAGTGGAATTGTCACCACTATTATTGAACTTCTCATAAGATTTTTGCAAAACAAAACAAATACTGCAAAAAATCTCAAATTGCAAGAAAAAGAAGATGCTGAAAATATGTTTTTGTCGCTCTGCACATCTTCCACGCCATTAAACTTTTTCTATGAACTTGCAAAGACAAAACATAAGGCGGTAAAAAAAGGAAAATATATTTTGATTGAACATGACAATGACAATAATGTTGCCCTCATTCCATTTCTATCCTTTTCTCCCCTTAAAAATGATGATCTGTTGCCATATATCAACATTGCAAAAAAAGACAAATGCAAAAAGATTGTCGTCATTTGTGGTGAAATTGATCCTCAAACAAATTCTTTTGCAAAAAATTTTGATATAGAAATTTTGCTTTTAGACAAATATAACGCATATTCAAATCTATACAAGCCATACCAGTTTTTTCCAACCATAACTATGAAATACAAAAAAGACAAAAAACTTGCTTTCAAAGATTTGGTCGCCTATTCTTTTAATAGAGGTCGGACAAAAGGCTATTTGTTTTCAGCCTTCATTCTCTTTCTGTCAAGCCTGCTTATAAGACCTAGCCTCTATTATTGCATTATTGCATCCCTTCTTTTGATATTTGCTCTTGTCTCTTATACAAATCCTTATTTCAATCCAAAAATCAGCAAAGAAGTGCTGTAAAACTTTTCCCTTCTTGTCAAAAATAAAAACTCCCAAAACGAGAGTTTTTTTGTTTCTTACAAAATTGTCACAACAAAACCTCTGCTTGTCAAAAGTTCTGCTACGTTGACGTCGCTTGCTTCCAGTCCGGCATTACACATTGTCTTTGGTGCTGGATATCCATCAATATCTGAGTAAGCAAAATATTCTGCAAAAGCCTCTGTTATATCTTGATCTAGGGCAAGGAAAATTTTCTTTATCTCACTGCCAACCAGATGACCGTCGTTGTATAGTCCAACTTCAACATAACTGCTTCTTACGCTGTAAGCCTCTGCCTGTCCACCATAGAGAGAACCTATGTTCACATTGGCATTTGTTGGCATGTTTATATCAATGATTGCAAAGCAGTTGAGAATATTTGAAGTGGTTTGAACGGCACCAGCAACGCCACCAACATTTTGAAGAGCAGTCGTTGTGATAGACCCAGTTGCCCCGCAGTATTGCACAGAAGTTGCGCTATCGCTCATTGCACCAACCACGCCACCGACATATTCATTGCCTTGAAGAGTCACATCCGCGAAACTCTCTTTAATAAGTCCGCCTCTATAACCTCCTGCAATTCCACCAAGATAGTTTCCGCCAGCATAAAGCGTTCCATTTACCTTGCAGTCTCTAACCTGCCCATCTTTCATATTGCCAACAATTCCACCGACATATCCAGACTTAGATGAAACGGCCGTTATATTGGCATTGGACAACTCAATATTGCCGTTTTCAAGAGAAGCAACAATTCCTCCAATGATACCTAAATTTGAAACAATTTGTCCAGAAACTCTTGAATTGGTGATAGAGCCATTTCTCATCCTTGCCACAAGACCAGCAGTATAACCTAATCCTGCAACATCAACGCTTTCAAGTTTAACATTTGCAATAAGTGATGATATTTCGCCGTCACTGTCTATATAGCTAAACATTGCCTGATAACTTGAAGTACTGTAAATTTTCATGTTGCTGATCGTAAAGTTTCCACCATCGAAGTAAGCAACAAAAGGATTTGTTTCACTGCCTATTGGTGAGAAATAATAAGATGAAAGGTCAATATTATTTGCCACTTTGAAAAATTTGCCTTTGACAGACTCTGGCTCAATTTCCATCATGCCTGCAAGATAGCCAAGATCATTTCCACTTTGAATAAGATATGGGCTATTTGCACTTCCCTCTCCTGAAAGTGAAGATGAAGCATGATAAGTCCAAGTATTTGGCAAAGTATCAGTTAGTGCAGGATAGAAAGCACTTGAAACTGTAAATGCTTCCCAACTTTGAGAAGAAGTCCAATTTTCTGCCTTTGACATAAAGTCAGTTGAACGCAAATTTTTATCGAGATTTTCATCATAAGTAAATGACGCACTCATGTTTGATGAACTTATATTTGAAGGACATTCTCCACCATTGTAAACTTTTTCAAAAGTTACATTTCCGTTTGTGCCACTATCTCGCATGATATATGCAATTCCCCAAGCACTATCGCTTTCATGAATATTTCCAATATTTGCCATATCTTTGAAAGAAAAAGTTTGCTGTTCTTCAACACTTACCTGTGGAAGTATAATATTTGCGATTCCACTGTTCACCAGTTTTGAATAAATATTTCCAGAATTATACGCCGTTTGAATAGCAACACTTTCATAAGACACTCCAACAATTCCAGCAAGATATTTGTCTTCAAAAGAGCCAATTTCTCCTTCTATATTGCCTGTGTTGTAAACATTTTGCAAAAGGATTTGTTTATGCTCTGCATCAGCAGAATCATCTCTTTCAATCAAACCGACAACACCACCAATACTAAATCTTCCTTTTATATCTGCCATGTTGTAAGAATTTGTCACTTTGCTATTTCCACTAAGAGTGCCAACAATTCCACCAAAACCAATTTCTGTGATGTTGTAAGAAACTGGTGTGGTAATAGAAATGTTTCCGTCGTTTGATACACGATTTATTTGAGTGTTGTTTGCTTGTCCAATAATTCCACCAACTGGAATAAAATATTCAACATTGATAGAAGCATGATTGTGACAATTTGTTATTGTAACGCCTTCTGCCTTACCAACAATTGCACCAACGCTTAGTGTATTACCTGTTAGTGAAGTCCCGGCCTCTATTAAACTCACCACTTTACCTGACATAACTGTCACATTTTCAATTACAGCACCGGTTGAAGCATAACCAATAAGCCCTTCATAATCATTTGTGCCTTGTGTGAAAAGACCGTATATCTTATAGCCATTTCCGTTGAAATGTCCATAGAAAAGGTTTTGATTATTTTCATTTTTTGCTGAAATTGGCACCCAATAATAGTCAGCTAGGTCAATATCACGAGCAAGTTCGATATAAACACTGTCGCCTATCATGTGATATCCCCCCATTTCAGAAGTAAGGTATGAAAAGTATGCAAGCCCTTCTGCTGTATAAACTCTGTATGGGTCATTTCTCACACCTGAACCGCTTATATTTTTTCCATCGACAAATTTTGGATTTGTGCTGTCCGCATTTTGAGAAATATAAGAGCATTCAAGCCATGAAGCATCATTCCTAGGTTGTGAGGCAACGATATCCGCCCTTTCTATCAAACTTTTTTCATTTTCAGTGTGATCTGGCCAAAGCAGAATTATAGCGACAACCACACCTGCAATGATCAAAAGACTTCCAATAATTGCAATAATCTTTTTCAAAGCACCCCCTCCTTGCCTTCAATAAATTTATTGATAAAAAATAAAAAATTTTGATAAATCAATTATATAATCATTCCTCGCTCTTGTCAAGGCATAAACCAAATTTATACCCTTAAAAAAGAAAGAAAAAAGCACATTCAAGGAAGTTCGATGTGCTTAAAATTTTTCTTGGTTGATTTTTTGTAAAGAAGGACAATACTGCCTATCACTTGCACTGGGTCTGCTTGTGTCAATTTGCAAAGATTGTCGCAAACCTCTCTTGGCGATAACTGACAGTTTTTCAGCACCTTAATCTTGACAAGTTCTCTTGCATCAAGAAGCCCATTTAGAGTTGCAATAGAGTTGTCTCCAATTCCCTCTTTTCCAATTTGCATGACAGGGTCAAGTGCATTTCCAAGCCCTCTTAAAAAGGCTCTTTGTTTTGTTGTTATCATGATTTCTCCTTTATTCAACATATTCAAAAACGATATCTTTTATTTTGACAACATCGCCATTTTTCAAACCTCTTTCTTTGAGCATATCAATCACGCCCATTTCTTTAAGCCTGTTTTGAAAATATGCAAATGAAAGACTATCTGAAAGCACAACCCCTCTTGCAAAGTTGTCAATTCTTCCTCCACTGACAACAAAAGTGCCGTCATCTTCACGAGAAATAACAATGCTATGTTCATCTTTTTTATCAAAGTCAAATTCTTCCACTTCAATAGGAGGCTTTGGAGGTATTTTTGAAAGAATTTCAAGTGTTTTGAGTTTCAAGTTTTCAACACCTTGCATTGATGCACCTGAAATTTCAATGTGATCAAGCCCTGTTTTTTCCTTAAAAATCGCCCTTCTCTCTTCCAAAGTTTCTTGGTCAAGCAGGTCAATTTTTGAAAAGACCACGATTTGAGGAATTTTGGTCAGTTCTTCGCTATATTTTCCCAGTTCTTCATTTATTTTGAAGTAATCCTCAACAAAATCACGCCCTTCGCTCTGTGACACATCAAGCAGATGGAGAATAAGCCTAACCCTTTCAACATGTTTCAAAAAGTAATGACCAAGTCCTTGCCCTTCGCTTGCTCCTTCAATAAGCCCTGGAATATCTGCCACCACAAAGGTTTGCCCCTTGACCTCACAAACGCCAAGATTTGGATAAAGAGTTGTGAAAGGATAGTTTGCAATCTTTGGATTTGCATTTGAGATACAAGACAAAAGGGTTGATTTTCCAACGTTTGGAAAGCCCACAAGCCCAACATCTGCAATGGTTTTAAGTTCCAAAATCACTTCTCTTTGCTTTGTAACTTCACCAGTTTGAGAATAATTTGGCGCTTGTTTGATTGAAGATTTGTAATAGGCGTTTCCATGCCCACCATTTCCACCTTTTAAGGCAAGAAAAGTTTCGCCATCCTTATGCAAATCTGCAATAATTTTGTTTGTTTTTGGGTCAATAAGCACAGTTCCACAAGGCACTTCAATAACCACATCTTTGCCATTTGCCCCAGTTTTAAGTTTTTGTGCACCATTTTCCCCATCGCCAGCCACAAATTTTTTCTTAAAACGGAAAGAATAGAGTGTTGTTTGATTTTTTGTTGCCTTGAATAGGACATTTCCCCCTTTTCCACCTTCACCACCATCTGGGCCACCTTTCATGGTCTGAGCGTTACGCAAAAAAGAGGTCGAACCATTTCCACCATTGCCTGCCTTAATCATAATTTTCACTCTGTCCAAAAACATAATCTTTCCTCTTTATTTTGCATACTAGCACAATATATTGTGGCTTGTATTTGCATACATATTACAACATTTTGTTTTTATCTTCATATGTGCAAATATCAAAAAATGGACAACCTTTGCACAAAGGCTTTTGCGATTTGCAATAATACCTTCCAAAAAGCACCATTTGAAGATGAATTTTGCTCCAATATTTTGACGGAAAAAACTTCATAAGAGCCTGTTCACATTTGAATGGATCGGAGGTTTTTGCAAGAGCGAGCCTATTTGACACTCTCAGCACATGAGTGTCAACAGCAATCGCTTCACCTCCAAAAGCCTCACCTATCACGACGTTTGCCGTTTTTCTTCCAACACCTGCAAGAGAAACAAGTTCTTCCATAGTGCTTGGAACTTGTCCATTATACTTTTCAATCACATCTTTTGTCATTGCCAAAATGTTTTTTGCCTTGTTGTGATAAAACCCACAGGAATGAATTATCTCTTCAAGTTCCTCTTGGGCTAGAGATGCCACTTTTTCTGGTGTGTCATACTTTTTGAACATCTCCTTGGTGACCATGTTTACTCTTTTGTCTGTGCATTGTGCGGACAATATCACTGCAATGAGGAGTTGATATGGACTTTTATAGTCAAGTTCACATTTTGGCGCTGGAATAAGAGCATCAAATTTTTCTTTAATCTCTTGTGCTGTCATGTTTTCTCCTATTTCATAAGTGGGAACAATACACTGTCACGAATGTTTGCAAGGTCAAACACTGTCATTATAAAACGATCAATTCCAAAACCGAGTCCAGAAATTGGAGGCATTCCATGTTCCATTGCAAGCAAGAAGTCCTCATCAAGATCCATCGCCTCATCGTCACCGCCCATCTTGTCACGCATCTGACTTTCAAGAGTCTCTCTTTGTGCAACAGGATCAACAAGTTCGGAATAAGCGTTCAAAAGTTCTGCTCCACACACTACCACTTGGAAAGCATCAACAATTCTTGGATCTGCATCATTGCGTCTTGCAAGTGGTTTGAGCACTGCTGGATAGTTGTAAAGTATAACTGGCCCAACAATATTTTCACGAATCTTTCTCTTATAAATAAAATCAATAAGAGCACGCACTGAGTTGTAAGGTTCAAGTTCTCCCATACTGAAAAGTTTTGCTTTGACAACTTTATCTTTGAAGGCATTCACGTCATCTTCTGCCAAGAAATCAAAGCCAAGGAGTTTTCTCATCTCTGCCACATAGTCAATACGCTTCCATTCTTTTTCAAAGTCAATGACATTGCCTTGATATGTGATTTGAAGTTTTCCAAAACACTCTTTCATGAGACCTTTCAAAAACTTTTGGAAGAAAACAATATTATCTTCAAAATCCCAATAAGAAGCATACCATTCAACTTGTGTAAATTCTTGAAGATGAGTTGTATCCATCCCTTCATTTCTGAAATCTTTTCCAAGTTCAAACACCCTGTCAAATCCAGCACCGATGCACTGTTTGAGCCATGTTTCCTTTGCAATTCTCAAATTACATTCCATATCAAGTGCGTTGTGATGAGTGTAAAATGGTTTTGCAGATGCACCAGAAACATTTGTTTGCAATATTGGAGTTTCAACCTCAACAAAGCCATTGTCTTCCAAAAAGCGTCTAATGAAAGAAACAACTTTGCTTCTTGCAATAAACACCGCTCTTGCGTCTTCATTCATTACAAGATCAAGATATCTTTGACGATATTTTGTTTCTGTGTCAGTAAGTCCGTGGAATTTTTCTGGAAGAGGTCTAAGCGTTTTTGACAAAAGTGTCACCTTCTCAGCCTTAACAGTCACCTCTCCTGTTTGAGTTGTGTAAACTTCACCTTCAACTCCAACAAAGTCTGCAATGTCCACCATTTTTTTGTAGAAATCATAATCTTCTTCATTCAACTCATTTCTGCCAACTGAAATCTGTATTTTTGAGAAGATGTCACGAATTTGCATGAAGCCAAATTTGCCCATAACTCTTTTGAAAACAACACGTCCTGCAACTTTGACGCGCTGTCCAATTTTTTCTCTTGCTTCTGCAATCGTGCAAGTTCTCTCAAACTTTGCCTTATATGGAATTTCACCCATAGCCCTTAAATTTTCAATTTTTGCTCGTCTTACGTCAACTTCGCTAGATAAATTTTGCATTTGTTCCATATTTTTCTCCTTAATAGTTAAGTTATCACAAATGCTTAATTTTGTCAATTTATTTATATCGTTTTTCATAATAATGAAGGTTTTTAAGCACTTTATTTAGATAATTTTCTGTCTCTTTGAATGGAATAAGTGCAAGCGTTTTCCCATCTTTTGAATAACTTTCATTTGACAGCCAATTTATAACATTGCCTTGTCCTGCATTGTATGCACATATGGCAACTTTTTCATCTTCAAATGTTTTCAATAAATATGACAGATAGTATGTGCCAAGTTCTAGACTATACTCCGCTTCAAAGAGTTTTTCTTCACAGTAGTCTTTGCCTAGTTTTCCAGCAAGCCACTCGGCTGTTGTTGGCATAAGTTGCATCACCCCTTTTGCACCCTTTGAAGAAAGGGCTTTTTCATTCATACCGCTTTCAGTGTTTGCAATAGATGCAACAAGCGATGGTGGCACATTGTAAGTTTGTGCAAAAGAAGTTATCTCCTGCTTGTATGTCATTGGATAAAAATGATTGTTTACAAGATAAACAATTCCAAGCAAAACTAGTGGAACGAAAATAAAAGCAAGGACTCCGGGCACTTTTTTCATAATTATATTTTATACCCTCTTTGATTTTTAATGCGACCCTTTTGCAAACTTTTCACGCATACGCCAATCCTTTTTGCCACGCTGTGGCAAAAAAAAAGTGCGTGGTAATCCACGCACCTTTTTTGTCCTTTGAAAATTCAAAGGACAAGGGATTGGCTCTTGTCAGATTTTTTCATAGGCTTTTCGCACGCCCATGTCAGTCACCTTCAAAAAATCGACAAAACTTGTGCTTCCCCTTCTTGCGAGCGCACCTTTGACGGCTGAAAGGCTTTCGAGGGGAAACTTTACAGAGATGCCACAAGCACCCCCTGCTTCTTTGGGAGTGTTTACAACCGCTGTCATGATGCCATTATTTCTCAAAAAATTGGCAAAGAAAAGCGTTTCGTTCCGTGATTTGAAAACAGCAATCGCATATTGCATATCTCCTCCCATATATGCACACAAACCTCTCTTTATTACTATATTTATTATTGAAAAGGAAAGTTACTGCAAATGATATATCTTGACAATAGTGCAAGCACAATAACAAAACCAAAAGAGGTTATAAAAGCCGTTGAAGAGGCTCTTTTGCACTTTTCAGCAAATCCTGGAAGAAGCGGACACCAAGCGAGCATCAAAACTGCACTTATGGTGGAAGAGGTAAGAGAACAAATATCCACCCATTTCAATAATGGTAGCAGTGAGAAAGTCATTTTTACTCACAACTGCACCCACGCTCTCAACCTTGCCATTTTGGGTTCTGCCAAAAAAGGCGGTCATGTCATTTGCACAGAAAATGAACACAACTCCGTCCTTCGTCCACTTGAACACCTTAAAAGAGAAGGTTTGATAACCTATTCAACAGCATATCAGTCAGACAAGAGAGGAATAAGGTTGACAGATATTGCCCCACTTGTTAAAGATAACACCTATCTTATAGTATGCAATCATATATCAAATGTAAATGGCGACAAGGCAGAAATTGAGGAGATAGGCAAGTTTTGCAAAGAGCATAACATTGTATTTTTGGTTGACTGTGCTCAAAGTGCTGGACATGAAAAGATTGATATGCAAAAGATGAACATTGATATGCTTGCCTTTGCTGGACATAAAGGTTTTTATGCGCCCCAAAGTGTTGGCTCATTGGTTATAAATGGAGATATACACCTCTCACCCATACTTTTTGGAGGAACTGGCACAAACTCGCTTGAACTTTTTCAGCCAGAACTTTATCCAGAGCGACTTGAAAGTGGAACAATTTCCACTCCACTTATCCTAGGACTTGGCGCTGGAATAAAATTTGTTGAAAGCAACTTTAATGACATTAAATCAAAACTTGATGACCTGACAACCTTTATCAACTATGAACTTCGCAAACTTAGAGTAGATGTTTACACAGAGCCTGAAAATGCAAATGGCGTGATAGCCTTCAACATTCCCAACCTTTCATCAAGCGATGTCGCCACCTTGCTTGATGAACATTTTGGAATATGCGTGCGTGGTGGACTTCACTGCGCACCAATGAAACATAAAGCACTAGGCACCACAGAACAAGGGGCTGTGCGTGTTTCGCTGTCATATTTTAACACCGTGACCCATGCCCAAAAACTGCTCAGTGCAGTCAAATATATTCTCAAAAAAGACAAATCATCAATTTCAAAAACACTGCAAAAAATTGAAAAGAAAAAAGGCAGTCAAAAAAACTAGGAGTGATCCTAGTTTTTTTATGCAAACAATCTCATACACTCTTCTTGCGAAGGCTCATTACCTGCACCATACATTGCTGTCAGGTCAATTAGCAGCACATCGTCAACCCAAAGTTCGCCTGCCACATAGTTGTTGTTAAAGTCAAGCCTAAATATCTGCGACCCTCTAAATCCAACCCTGTCAAATCTCCATCCATACATATTCCACTTCCCTGCCTCACCAAGTGGACTCTTTCCAATGGTAGGCTCTGCAGATTGCCAGTATGCCTGTATTTCTCCCATTTGAACTTCTTGATATGCATACATTCTTACAAAATATATATGTGTTGGATCAATTGGATAAGTAGTTAGCGTTCTATTAAGTGATTCTGCAACACCCTCTTTTCCAATAAATTTCCATGAGTAATTCCCACTTCTAACATGAGTGCTGTCTTTGTAATTTTCGTTGCTAGTAAATATCCCCCAATCATTGTATTCAAAACTTGGATCAGAGAGAATATTTCTATCTTCTAGCCACACTCTAAGCATTTCATCCCCACCTGTGTAACCGGCAAGATAGAAAAGTTCCTTTTGAATTGGATCGTTGTCATTTACTCCTGACACGATTGTCCAGTTGTCAAATGACCCTGCCGTCTTTGATAATGTTCCATTTAATTTTACATAACAATTGGAGATTGTCGCTGGCACATATTTTGATCCGTAATATGTCCCTATCGACTTGTTGGATGTCCCCTTGAAATAGCAGTCTGCTATCGCCATACCAGTTGAAGCACCCCCAACCAAAGTCCCTGCCTCTGTCACTGATGAGCCTCTTGCTGATATCAAGCCTTCTGAATATGAAGTTGTCAAACTTCCACCATTTACAGCACCACCAACAAGTCCTGCAACACATTCAAGGCCAGCCACATCTGCTGTGTTGACAGATTTTAGGACAGTTGAACCGTTCATCAAATATCCAACCACGCCACCTGCATACCTTGTCGTAGCCGTTACGCTTGCTGTGTAACCATTGTAAGCACTCTCCACTGTCACATGATATGCTCTTCCAATTATTCCACCAACCTGTGAGTGTCCTGACACTTGTCCCATATTGGTTACGCCTACAATTGACCTTGTTTCAGTGGAATCTTCTGTGCCACCAACCACGCCACCAACATAGTTGATACCTTGAACATTTCCATAATTAAAACAATTTGAAATCTTACTTGTCCTTTGCATAGTCCCAATTATGCCACCTACATAATTGTTTCCTGTCACATTAGCATAATTTGTTACATTATCAATTGTTGATCTCCATGTATAACCTACAACTGCACCAGTTGAAGTATTAAAGCCATTAACTTGTCCACTTAAAACAGTAAAATTTTTTAACACTGCACTAATATCTGTGAGTCCAAATAATCCATACTCATCCAATACTTGTTGCCCTAGAACATTAATATTGAGATTTGAAATGGTATGTCCTTGTCCGTTAAATGTTCCAGAAAAACATGCTTGAACTCCTGAAACAACATATCGTCCTGTCCCTATTGGCATCCAGTCATAACCAGAAAGATCAATATCTTTTGTCAAGACAATATGGTCATAACATTGTTCTCCCAAAATCTGTGTCTTGTAGGCAAAATATGCAA